>NZ_FXUI01000003.1:0-480552 GCF_900182875.1 Novosphingobium panipatense | reverse complement strand
ACTTCAGTGCGACAATCTGCTATCAATGAACCTCGAAATAGCACGCGATATCAGCGGGTTTTATGGCGTTGAACGGCTTCCCACCCTCTCCGCCACGACTTTCCTAAGTGATTGTCGTCATTTAACCTTCTGACAAAGCGTCGCTTTCCACCGTCCCGGTGCTACAAAGTGGTGAGCGTTCCCGCGTGCGGGGACGCCCTGTTCACTGATCCACCGACATTGAACCTTGGCAGCAGGTTGACCGCCCGAGCCAAGACATCGATCGGCCACTCACCGTAGGTCTCACTGATGCTACGAGGCGCGTGGCCTTGGATCGCGTCGCGCACCTCGGGCTCCATGCCCGCTCGGCGGGCGAGGGTCTTGTATAGGTGCCGCCACCCATGGTTGGGCTGGACATGCGGGTCATCGACGCCGAGGTCGCGCACCCATGCGGCCAACCGTTCACCGACCTTCCGATAATGGGCGTTGCCAGCAGACCCGCCTCGACCACGCGCGGGGTCATAGAAGATCGGCCCGTCGCCAGCCTTTTCCGCTACCCTCAGCAACCCTTGCTCCACCAGATGTGGGTGAAGCGGCACGATCCGCGCTTGCCCGCTCTTGGTCGAACCGGCCTCCGGCGTGATCCGCATCGCCCAGATGCCATCCACCTCAGTGATGTCCCGGCCCCGCATCTGAGCGATCTCCCCGACGCGCGCACCGCTGTAGGCGCACATCCATGGTATCCACCGTCGAGCCAGAGCGTGCTCACGGCTGATCTTGCCCTGATCCCTTGAGAGCGATGCCGACAGGATCGTGCGCGCCTCGGTTGAAGTGAAGCTCGGCCCACGCGGGCGGTGCCGCTTCGGCACCCGCACGGAGACGCCAGCGGCGGGGTTGGCGTCCAGCTTCCGATTCTCGACGCCCCATGCGAACACCACCTTGGCGGCAGCGAGATAAACTTCGCGGATCGTCCGCCCACTAGCGCCCTGACGGGCCAGCGCCTCCTTCCAGCCAATGATATCATCAGCGCTGATGCTGCGCGGCTCGTCATGCCCAAGATGATCGACAAGATGGGTGATCACCGGACGCCACCGCTTGATCGTCGCAGGCGACGGCTGCCGTTCGCGCAGATACCCTTCGAAGATCGCCATCAACTTCGGCGAGGAAGCCTGCCGGGGAGAAGGCTTCGAAGGTGGGGCCAAGGTGGCGACGCCAACAGGCACAGGGGATGGATCGTCGAGCGGCCCTGCCTTTGCTCGCTCAATGAGATCATGGAACTGCTGGATGACCGGCGCGGCCAGACGATTGGCGTCCGATTTCGAGAGCCGCCCGAGGCGTCGGGTCAGGTTCGTTTTACCGATCGTGGAGCGAAGGCCAACGGGGACCACGATGCGGACTTCGAATCCGCCATCACTCGACCTTCGAACATGCGTCATCAACCGCATTTTGTAGCACCACTTTGTAGCACCGGGACGGTGGAAAGCGACGCTTTGTCAGAAGGTTAAATGACGACAATCACTTAGGAAAGTCGTGGCGGAGAGGGTGGGATTCGAACCCACGGTACGGTTACCCGTACACCGCATTTCGAGTGCGGCGCATTCGACCACTCTGCCACCTCTCCGCTCGAGACGTGTGCGGTGGAAACTGGTTCCACCGGGTCGGGAAGCGCGCCGTTAGCCGACTTGTTCGGGCTTGCCAAGCCCTCATTTCAAAAAACGGGAACTGGCGACGCTTCCTGCTTGTTTGCTTAAGGCAGCAAACCTAGATGGGAGCCATGAACAGAGCGTCCTTCTTTTCGCCTCAGGCCGGACGCGTGATCGATGCACCGCTTCGTACGCGCGCGCGTTTCGCGATCGGAGACATCGTGCGGCACAGGCATCATGATTTCCGCGGGGTGGTATTCGACATAGATCCCGTCTTTGCGAACAGCGAAGAATGGTACCAGTCGATCCCTGCCGAAGTCCGGCCCGAGCGCGAACAACCCTACTACCACCTGCTCGCCGAAAGCGGCGATTCCAGCTACGTTGCCTATGTGAGCCAGCAGAACCTCACGGCCGACGCGGAGGGCGGCCCGGTAGAGCACCCGTCCCTGTCGGAGCTGTTCGACGATTACAGCAACGGCCGCTACCCGCTGCGGCGTGGCCTCGCGCACTGAGAGGCCTTAATCGAGAGCTGGCGCGCGATGCCGGGGCCGCCTGCGCCGGCGTCAGCCCTTGAGCTTCCAGCCCGATCGCAGGACCAGGAACACCAGCACCGCCATCGCGGCGTCAAGCAGCCCGACGCCGATCGCGCTGTGCAGCACCGCCATGTTGGTATCGCCGATGTCGCTCTGGCCCAGGAAGCCGAAGCGGAAGCCCGAAATGATGTAGAAGAAGGGGTTCGCCCGGCTGATCGTCTGAAACGCGGGTGCCAGGTTGTCGATCACGTAGAACGTGCCCGACAGAAGTGACAGCGGCGCGATGACGAAGTTGGTGACGGCCGCGTTGTGGTCGAACTTTTCTGCCCAGATCGAGGAGAGAAGCCCGAGCAGCGCCAGGAACACCGAACCTGCCAGACCAAACCAGACCACTGCCCACGGGTGCGCGACAGACAGGTCGACGCCCGGCCACAGCAACATCGCGGCCACCAGCGCCAGCCCCACCAGCACCGCCCGCGTAACAGCCGCGCCGATCATCGCCACCATCAGTTCGCCCTCGGTCAGCGGGGGCATGAGGAAGTCGATGATGGTGCCCTGCACCTTGCCGGCCAGGAAGGAAAAGCTGGAGTTGGCGAAGGCGTTCTGCATCATGCCCATGACGATCAGGCCGGGCGCCACGAAGGTCGCGAAGTTCACGCCCAGGACCTCCCGTCCGCCACGGCCCAATGCAACGGAAAAGATGACGAGGAACAGCATCGTCGTGATGGCGGGCGCCCAGATCGTCTGTGTCTGGACCTTGAAGAAACGCCGCACCTCCTTCATATAAAGGGTCTTGAGCCCCACCCAGTTCACCTGGTGGATGATCGGCTCTCCCTTCGTGGGGAAACGGCGCTTCGAGCCGTCAGCGGGGTCGTAAGCTCCCGGGGCGTTCGGCAGCTCAGTCGAATGGGGTTGATCGGCCATGGTCCGGCGACTATCGGCTGAAGCCTTCCGAGGCAAGCGGCGCTTGGAAATCTGAGGCGATTCTGTGATCGCTTCGCTTCGTAAGATGGAACTGGAATGAGCTGGACGGACGAGCGGATCGAGAAGCTGACCAAGATGTGGGAAGGCGGGGCAACCGCCAGCCAGATCGCGGACGAGCTTGGCGGCGTCAGCCGCAACGCGGTGATCGGCAAGGCCCATCGCCTCGGCCTCAAGGCGCGTCCTTCCCCGGTAAAGGCGAACGACAAGCCCGCACGCCCGGCCCCCGCTCCGAAGAAGCCCAAACCCGTCGAAGCTGCGCCGGCGCCTGAGCCGGCTCCCGCGCCCCGCGCCGAAGCACCCGCCGCACGCGCTGCCGCGCCGGCCCCGCAGGCTCCGGCTCCGCGCGCGCCAGCACAGCCCGTCGCGCCTGCGGCCGATGCCGCACCCGCCGCGCCGGCACAGCCGCGCATCGTGTCCGTCGGCCCCGGCGGCTTCCTGCGGCAGGGCCCGGGTGACCAGCAGCAGCCGATCCCGCCCGCGCCGCCGCGCCGCCTCGTCCCGGCCAAGCCGAGCCCCGAGATCGCCGGCAAGACCAGCCTGCTCGACCTCAACGATCGCATCTGCCGCTGGCCGATGGGCCACCCGGGCGAACCGGACTTCCACTTCTGCGGTGAGAAGGTGAACCCCGGCTTCCCGTATTGCGTGGAGCATTGCGGCCGTGCGTATCAGGCGCAGTTGCCGCGCGGCGCGCGTCGTGCGCCGCCGCCACTGCCGTTCGGCGGCCCCCGGGTTCGCTGATTTATGGGGCCGGGGATGAGGCTTCGCGCGGCGCTTGCCCTTCTGGCAGCGCCGCTCGCCTTCTCCCCTTCCCTTGCGCAGAATGCCGCACCTGTGGCTCCGGCAGCGCCTCAAGCCGTTCCTGCTCCTGCTCCGGCGGAATACGTCTATGTCGCGCTGACGGTGCCGCAAGGCGTCGTCACGCTGGCGCTGGACAAGATCCACGCGCCGCTGACCACGGCCAACTTCCTCAAGTACGTCGATGCGCGCAAGATGGACGGCGCAGTGTTCTACCGCGCCATGCATCTCGATCATGATCCGGCACAGGGGTTGCTTCAAGGCGGCGTACGAAACGGCGCAAACCTGCTCCCTCCGGTGGCGCATGAGCCGAACAGCAGGAGCGGCATCAAGCATGTCGCGGGCACCGTCTCTATGGCTCGCTTTGCGCCCGGCTCCGCACAGGCCGACTTCCTGATCCTGCTGTCAGACATGCCGTCCCTTGATGCCCGGCCGGGCGACGACGGCACCGATCCCGGCGCCGGCTTTGCCGCCTTCGGCCACGTGGCGTCGGGCATGGATGTCGTGCGTACGATCTGGAGCCTGCCGCGTTCCGCCACCAAGGGCGAAGGCGTGATGAAGGGCCAGATCCTCGAGCAGGACGTGAAGATAATCAGCGCCCGCCGCACCAAGGCGCCCCCTGCAGGACAATAACGCCCCGCGCCCGCGAGTTGAGGCGGCAATCGTTGTGCAGGGTTCCCCCGGCCTGACAGGCATCACCAACCCGGAGCAGACCCGAGTACGTGAGGCGCCAGGACATGCGCCAGCATTTCGGCAAGGACCACGACGGCGGCGATGATCAACCACTTCCGCCGCGCCGCCCGCGACGGGAAGACACCTGCAATTTTCACCCGCAGCGAGGATTGGTCAAGGCGCCAGAGGGCATAGAGCCTCGGAGCCAGCAGCACCGGAACCGCGAGAAGGAGGACAGTCCAGCCCGGAAGATCGAGAAGGGCAGAAAAGACAGCTCCGAAAGCCAACGTCGGCAGCAGGAGAAGTATGCTCAGGTAACCGAAGGCCCTCACGTCCTCCCGGACGCTCTCTTCTTCAACGAGGCTCTCGTCCGAATCCGCAGGATTGAGCTGTTCACCTGGTGCCATCCCGCAGGCATTATCACGCCCGGTCATCATCGTGCATCGAAAACGCGAGCGCATTTCAGCGGGATGCTGCGTCTGACGTCAGATGTGGCCAGTATGGTTATTGCACGCTAACCTCATCCGAAACTGCACCCAACCTGGGGGTATCGATGTCTCTTTGGCTCCTGGCCGCTGCCGCCTTCCTCCCCGAGCAAGGCGTCTATGCCGATGCCGTTGGAAAAGCAGTCAGGAGGGACGGCTCGGCGGAACCGATCGTCTGGGCCGGAGAGCCGCCGATACCGATGCTTGAGCGGATCTTCACCAGCCCTGGCAAAGCCTACCTCCACGCTGAGATCCGATGCGGGAAGGTGAAGAGGGAAGGCCTGCTCGCAGAGTGTTCGCTGTTGCGGGCGTCGGAGCAGGCAGGTCCCTACACTTCCGAATTGATCGCGGTGGCTGAAGCCTTCCGCATGGCGTCATCGAGCGCGAAGGCGCTTGCGGGCCAGCTGTCCCACGTCGACGTGCATCTCCAGATCCGCTTCGCGGGTGTTCCGGACTGGGGAGCCTGTTCCGAGTTCGGCTTCTGTTCGAAGAGCATCACGCCTCCTCCTCCGCCGCCCCCTCCCCCTCCTGCGCCTTCCGAGAGACCGCGTTAACCTCACACCCGCGCAGGCCGCCGGGCCTCCGCCCCGGGCGCTGCAACGAAAAAGGGGCCGCGCTTTCGCGCGACCCCCTCGTTTTCCGTACCGGAGTGACCCGATCAGTCTTCCTTGAGGAAGGCGGGCATGTGGTTCGGGTTGCCACCTTCACCACCGCCGTCGCGACGCGGACCGCGCGGACCGCGATCGCCGCCACGGCCACCGCCGTCACGGCGCGGTCCACGGCGGTCGCCACCGCGACCACCTTCGCCACGATCGCCGCGCGGTTCACGCGGTTCGCGGGGCGGACGGGTGTCTTCCAGCTCGGCGCCGGTGTCCTGATCGACGACGCGCATCGACAGGCGAACCTTCCCGCGCTGATCGATTTCGAGGACCTTGACGTAGACCTCCTGGCCTTCCTTGACGACATCGGTGGGCTTTTCCACGCGCTCGTTCTTCATTTCGGACACGTGGACGAGACCGTCCTTGCCGCCCATGAAGTTCACGAAGGCGCCGAAGTCGACGATGTTGACGACCTTGCCCTTGTAGACCTTGCCGACTTCCGCTTCCTCGACGATGCCGAGGATCCACTTCTTGGCGGCTTCGATCTGGTTGATGTCGGAGGACGAGATCTTGATCACGCCTTCGTCGTCGATGTCCACCTTCGCGCCGGTCTCCGCGACGATCTCGCGGATGACCTTGCCGCCGGTGCCGATGACGTCGCGGATCTTCGACTTGTCGATCTGAATCGTCTCGATGCGCGGAGCATGTGCCGACAGTTCGGTGCGCGACGAACCCAGAGCCTTGGTCATTTCACCCAGGATGTGCGCGCGGCCGGCCTTCGCCTGCTCCAGCGCCTTGGCCATGATCTCGCGCGTGATGCCGGCGATCTTGATGTCCATCTGCATCGTGGTGATGCCCGCTTCGGTGCCCGCGACCTTGAAGTCCATGTCGCCGAGGTGATCCTCGTCGCCCAGGATGTCCGAGAGAACGGCAAATTCCTTGCCCTCAAGGATCAGGCCCATCGCGATGCCCGACACCGGGCGAACCAGCGGTACGCCGGCGTCCATCATCGAGAGCGAACCGCCGCAGACGGTGGCCATCGAGGACGAACCGTTCGACTCCGTGATGTCCGAGAGAACGCGGATCGTGTAGGGGAAGTCTTCCTTCGAAGGCAGCACCGGGTGCAGCGCGCGCCATGCCAGCTTGCCGTGGCCGACTTCGCGGCGGCCAGGGGCGCCGAAGCGACCCACTTCACCGACCGAGTAAGGCGGGAAGTTGTAGTGCAGCATGAACGACGAGTACGACAGGCCTTCGAGGCCGTCGATCATCTGCTCGGCGTCCTTGGTGCCCAGCGTGGTGGTGCAGATCGCCTGCGTCTCACCGCGCGTGAACAGCGAGGAACCGTGCGTGCGGGGCAGGAAGCCGACGATCGCCTCGATCGGGCGGACCTGTTCAAGCGTGCGGCCGTCGATGCGCTTGCCGTCCTTGAGGATGGCGCCACGCACGATTTCCGCTTCCAGCTTCTTCATGGTCTTGATGGCGACCATCTGGGTCTGCGGCGTCTCGTCGGAGAAAGCTTCCTTCGCCTTGGCGCGGGCCGCGTTCAGCGCGTCCGAGCGCTTGGACTTGTTGGTCAGCTTGTAGGCAGCGGCGATGTCCTTGCCGACGGCCTTCTTGAGCTTCGCCTTGATGTCGGCGGTGTTGTCCGACAGGTCGATGTCCCAGGGGTCCTTGGCGGCCTGTTCTGCGAGATCGATGATGAGATTGACGACCTTGCGGATCTCGTCGTGCGCGAACACGACGGCACCCAGCATCTCTTCCTCGGTCAGCTCCTTGGCTTCCGATTCCACCATCATCACGGCATCGCCGGTCGCGGCGACGACGAGGTCGAGGCGACCTTCCTCAAGAGCCGTGGTCTGCTTCGGGTTCAGCGTGTACTCGCCGTCGACGAAGCCGACGCGGGCGGCGCCGATCGGGCCCATGAAGGGAACGCCCGAGATCGTCAGGGCAGCCGAAGCCGCGATCATCGCGACGATGTCGGCTTCGGTCTCACCGTCGAAGCTCAGGACCTGAGCGATGACGTTGATCTCGTTGTAGAAGCCCTCGGGGAACAGCGGGCGGACCGGACGGTCGATCAGGCGGCTGGTCAGCGTTTCCTTTTCGGTCGCGCCGCGCTCACGCTTGAAGAAGCCGCCGGGGATGCGGCCGGCTGCGGAAAACTTTTCCTGGTAGTGCACGGTCAGCGGGAAGAAGTCCTGGCCTTCCTTCACCGACTTGGCGGCGGTCACCGCGCAGAGCACAACGGTTTCGCCATAGGTGGCGAGAACGGCGCCATCGGCCTGACGGGCGATGCGGCCGGTTTCGAGGGTGAGGGTCTTGCCGCCCCACTCCATGCTTACGGTCTTTACGTCGAACATTATCAATTCCTCGACCCGCAGGCCCTATTGCCTTGCGGGGCTTACTGCCGGGGATACCGTCCCGGTCCGGTGCGGGGCTTTGTCAGGCCCCAGGGCCCTCCGCCGGATTGCGGAGATACCCGTGTGGTGAGCGACAGATGCGATCGCATGCGCCGCCCGCATACAAGAAGCGGCCCGCTGGGGGCCGCTTCCATGTCGATCTTACTTACGCAGACCGAGCTTCTGGATGAGGGCGTTGTAGCGCGCCACATCCTTCTTCTTCAGGTAGTCCAGCAGCGAGCGGCGCTTGTTGACCATGGCCAGCAGACCGCGACGCGAGTGGTTGTCCTTGTGGTGCGCCTTGAAGTGCTCCGTCAGGTTCTTGATGCGCTCGGTGAGGATCGCGACCTGAACTTCCGGGCTGCCCGTGTCGCCAGAGGCGCGAGCGTTGTCCGAAATGATGTCCTGCTTCTTTTCAGCGGTAACCGACATGTCTTCTACTCCGCGACATCCGAGAGATTGAACCCCCTGACGACACGGACCTCGTGGTCCGAAAGCTCGACCAGCGCGACGGGGGTTACCCCTTGCCTCACCCAGTAAAGCCCGTCTTCATGGGGCATTCCGGTCAGAACGCGGCCCTGTCGGACCGCCCTTGCCTGCTCCGGATCGAGGTCGATGGCCGGGATGTCGTCCAGCCCCACCTCCAGCGGCAAGAGTATCTGTTCAAGCGGAGCGCCCTTGCCGATTTCGTTCAATTTGTCCAGCGAAATCGCGTGAGACAGGTCGAACGGACCGGCCTGGATCCGGCGCAGCATGGTGACCGTGCCGCAGCTCCCCAGGCCTCGCGCGATATCCCGCGCGAGGCTGCGTATATAAGTACCCTTCGAGACTTTCGCCAGAAGGGTCGCCCCTTCCGCCTCGTCGAAACGCAGCAGCCGCAGCTCGAAGATCGTCACCGCCCGCGCCTTCAACTCGACCGCCACGCCCGAGCGCGCGAGATCGTAAGCCCGCTCCCCGTCGACCTTCAGGGCGGAGTAGGCAGGCGGAACCTGTTCGATCGGCCCGGTGAACCGCGCCAGCACCGCCTCCACTTCAGCGGCGGTTGGCCGCACATCGCTGCTGGCGATCACGGCGCCTTCGAGGTCGAGCGTTTCCGTCTCAGTGCCGAAGCGCACCGTGAACTCATAGGCCTTGCTCGCGTCCAGCATGCGGCCGGTCAGCTTCGTCGCCTCCCCCAGCGCCACCGGGAGAATGCCGGAGGCAAGCGGATCGAGCGTGCCGCCGTGGCCGACCTTGACCTTCTTGCCGTATCCCGCCTCGCGCAGGTTGCGCTTCACGGCGGCGACGGCCTGGGTGGAACCCAGTCCCAGGGGTTTATCGAGAATGATCCAGCCTTGCGGCATCAGAGGCTTTCCTTGGGCCAGGCGAGCTTGCGGGCATGCTCGGCAACGGCAGTGGGCAGAAGGACGCAAAGCGCGTCGAAGTTCTCGCGGTCGCCGGAGTAGAGGGCGCGGATCGCTTCCTCGTACCCGGGGCGATCGCCCGCCATGACGGTGAGAAACCGATACGCCGCGTCAAGGCAATCCCGCTCGCTGCGCCCGGCGCGCATGGCGGCTTCCACCAGCTTCCGCAAGGTCACGGAAGCTCCGCCCGATTGCGTGGACAGCCATCCCCAGTGGCGGGGGAGCAGCGTCACTTCGCGCGCCTCCACCCCCAGCGACGGGCGCCCCCGGGGCCGGGGCGCGGCCCTCCCGGTCAGGTCGAGGTCAACCTGCCGGCCGGTATCGTCATCGAAGCCGAGAAGATCGCTGCTGCGCGAAAGCGGCCCCAGATCGCGCAGGGCTTGCGTGAAGGCACCCGGCTCGCCGCGCGCGATCACCTCGTCCTTGTAGAACACCGTCACGGTCATGCCAGCTTCCTTTCGCTAGCCCCACTATTTCACCGGGCGCAAAAGGTCAATTCACCCGGGTAAAATATAGTGGCTAGCGACCGAGCGCTTCGCTGAAGTGGCGGCGACAGAGTGCGACGTAGCGGTCGTTCCCGCCGATCTCGGTCTGGGCGCCTTCGCTGACGGCGGCGCCACTTTCGTCCACCCGCAGGTTCATCGAGGCCTTGCGCCCGCAGTGGCACACCGCCTTCAGCTCCACCAGCGCATCGGCTATCCCCAGCAGCACGGCGGCGCCGGGGAACAGCACTCCCCGGAAATCCGTCCGCAGGCCATAGCAAAGCACGGGAATGTCGGCCTTGTCGGCGATGTCCGCGCACTGCCACGCTTGCTCAGGGGTGAGAAATTGCGCTTCGTCCACCAGCACGCAGGAGATCGGCTCCACCGCGTGCGCTGCACGCACCTGTTGCAAAAGATCGGTGCCCGGATCGAAGCGGTGCGCGGCGGCGTGGAGGCCGATGCGGCTCTCGATCGCGTGGTCGGTCCCCATTTCCGCACTGCGGTCGTCGATCGCGGCGGTCCACAGCATCGTGCGCATGCCACGTTCGTGGTAGTTGAAGTTCGCCTGCAGCAGCGTGGTCGATTTGCCCGCGTTCATGCTGGCATAGTAGAAATAGAGCTTGGCCATCGGTTCTGGGGATAACACCGCCTCCGGGGCGACGCACGCGCCTTGCCGGGCTTCTCCCCGGCTCGATTGCCCTTAACAGTCCACCACAGCGAACAAAGAGCAAGAGGGGCCACAAGGGAGCACCGGATGGAGCGCGCGGACGCATGAAGAGACTGTTTGCCGCATTGGCAGCTTTCGCGCTGCCCGCCACGATCGCGGCTTGGCTGGCGCTGATCCCGCTGGGCGGCGATTTCGCGCCTTTCGACCCCCTTGGCCAGCGCGTCCTTGAAATGCAGGGTCGCTCCGCCGCCGTCTTCGCGCTGCTGATGGCCGGGATCGGGTTCGCCGTCCTCGCCGCCCTGGCGGTAAAAGCCGGCCCCCGCGCCCCCGCCACCGCCCGGCCGGCGCAGGACCATCGGTCACGCGCGCGTCATTCCTCTTCGCAGGACACCGCATCTCCAGCGCCGGGCGGCGAGCCTTCGGCACCTGCCCTGGAGGAGCCGGAGCTCGCCTTCCCGGCCGCAGGACCTGCTACCGAAGAGGAGCCTCCCGAAGCGCCCTCCGCGCCGGCCGCTCCGCCACCGCTTCCGCCCCCGGCCACCCCGATCGCGCTGATCCGCAAGCCGCGCGAACGGTATCGCGACTGGTTCATGGATCAAAGCTGGCTGGGCGGCCTGCCGCGTCTGGGCGATCGCCCCTGGCCCCGTGACGCCGCCGGAACCCCGCTGCCCTTCGCGGCACAGATCAGCCTTGCGGAACTGGCCGCCGCCCGCGCGGACACGCCGCTCCCGACCACCGGCTCCCTCGCCTTCTTCCTGGGAGAGGGCGCAGTCGTACCGGTGCCCGAAGGCGTCCACGACTTCAGCGCCCCGCCTGACGGCCTGCCACCCGCCTACGAGGAGGGCCGCTCACCTTTCCCGGTGCGGGCATCGCGACTGACGCGCTGGTTCTTCCCCTTCTGGCCGGTCACCCCCGCCGCGCTCGACCTCCCCGATCCTGCGGACGAGGACGCTTTCGTGCAGCAACTGCGCCGCTACGCGCCCTTGCGCGACCATCCATTCTACGCAGCCGGCGTCGGTGCCCCGCTGGAAACGCTATGGTGGCATTCGGTCATCCACCTGGCCGATAGGCTGCAGGACGCCCGGGACGAAAGCCCCGCTCTCCTGGCGCGGCGCCGCGATGAAATGGCGCGCCAGCATGCGGAACTCGCGCGCTTGCGCATCGATTCCGCCGCTGTGCCCTATGCCCTGGAAGACGCGCAGGAAATCGCCGAACAGCTCGATGCCGACTTTGCCCTCCTGCAGGAGCAATGCGCCGCGCTTCCCGCCATGGTCGACGCGCTGGACCAGTTCGTCGCCGGGCGTGACCCCATGACGCAGCTAACACCCGACGAGCTGACGATTGTGGGTGACATCCTCGCCGAGGTTCATGAACGCTACGGTGCGGCCGTGCAGGACCGCGTGCCCGGTACGCTGGCGCAACTGGCGACGATTTCGCTGCGCGCCATGATGGTGGGTCCGGCGGAGATGCTGGCGGCCCTGCCGGATCCGATCCTGCGCCGCATCAACCGGGAGTATAGGCTGCCGCCCGTACACCAGCACCGGATGCTCGACATCGACGGGGGTGACACCCTCCTGCTGCAGCTGGGCTACGACGATCTCGTGGAATGGTGTTGGCCGGAGAACGGCGTCTGGCGTTTCCGGATCGATCCTGTCTCGCTCGCCGCGCAGGACTGGAGCGCGGCGCGGGTGACCTTCGAGGAACTCCCGTAAGGCCGACAACCCCGGCTCCACGGCGCTGGCCCCTTGGCCCACCTGCCCCGCTGAAGCCAACGGCAGGGCGGTTTCCCTCAGTCCTCCAGGTCCCGCTTCACGCGCGGGTCGTTCAGCAGCGCGTCGATCCGGCTGGCTTCGTCGAACGTCTCGTCCGAGCGGAAACGAATCTTCGCCGCGAACTTGAGCTTGAGCCGCTGCGCCACCTCGCGCTGGAAGAAGGCGGTGTTTGTGCGCAGCGCCTTGAGGACGACCTCCTCGTCCTGGCCCAACAGCGGCTTCACGTAAACGGTCGCCTGCCGCAGGTCCGGCGTCATGCGCACCTCGGTCACGGAAACGGAATGCGCCGTCAGCACCTCGTCGTGAACCTGCTGGCGGGTGAGTATCTCGGAAATGACATGGCGCACCTGCTCACCCACCTTCAGGAGGCGGACGGAGTGCTGTTCGGGAGTAGTCTGGTGTTTTGCCATCGTGATGCGTCCATTTGGGCGGCCCGCGCTATTTTGCAACAGAGTGTTACGGCTCCCCGCCCGGGATTTGCCGTTATCGCGGATGCAACCCCGCGTCAAAGGCGGGGCCTGCTCCGGCTTGTCTGACGCGGCGCAGGATCATCCCATCTTGCTGTGGATCCGCGCCAGCGAGCGCACGTTCCGCGCCGTACCCCGGCAACCGAGCCGCCGCTCGATGAAGGCGCTGGTCAGTTTCGAGCCGCCCACGCCATCCACATAATCGATGTAGAGGCAGCGCGGCCCCAGCGCGATCTTCTCGGGCCCTCTGCCGGAATGGTCCGCGACCATCCTGTCGAAGTGCTCCGGATCGGCATCGCGCTCAAGGAACAGCGTGTGCACGAAATGATCCTGGCCGATGCCGGTGAACGGGTTGTCCTCCACGGCCGAGCGGACCTCCTCGCGGGTACGGACGGCGGCGAAGGTGGTCATGTCGAACCGGTCCTTCATCATGTACGCGAAGAGTTCCTCCAGCCCCTCGGTCGGCCGCTCGTCGAAGTCGAACAGGACATTGCCGCTGGCCACCACGGTCTCGACGTTCTCGAACTCCTCCCGCTCGAAGGCGTAGCGCAGGTCCGCCATCGTCAGCCGGTTGCCCCCGACGTTGATGGCCGCGAAGAAGGCGCAGTAGCGCGTCATGCAATCTCGTCCTCAGTCTTTCCGCCGCCGAGCCTGCCACAGCGGACAGTGGCGGAAAAGCGGAACGGCCACCGCCGGTTTCCCGACGATGGCCGCCCTGTCAGTGTTGCTGTGAAGCCCGGGCTCAGCCCACGGTGCGTTCGCGGTGGCTGACTTCGAAGACTTCGAGGTGGTCGCCCGCCTTGATGTCGTTCGTGTCGGCCAGAACCACACCGCACTCCAGACCGGCGCGGACTTCGTCCACATCGTCCTTGAAGCGGCGCAGCGAGGCGATCGTCGTTGCCGAAACGATGACGTCGTTGCGGGTGAGACGCGCGCTGAGACCCTTGCGGATGTAGCCTTCGAGGACCAGCAAACCAGCGGCCTTGTCGCGCTTGCCGGCCGGGAAGACCTGCTTGACTTCGGCGCGGCCGACGACCGTTTCGATGCGCTCCGGACCCCAGATGCCGGCCATCTGCTTCGCGACCTCTGCGGTCAGCTCGTAGATGACGTCGTAGTACATCATCGGCGTCTTGGTCTTCTCGACCAGTTCGCGGGCCTTGGCGTTCGGACGGACGTTGAAGCCGATGATCGGCGCGTCGCTGGCAGCCGCCAGCGTCACGTCGGTTTCGGTGATCGCGCCGACGCCCGAGTTCAGGATGCGCACCTTGATCTCGTCGTTCGAGAGGGCGTGGAGCGCGGCGTTGATCGCCTCGACCGAACCCTGCACGTCCGCCTTCACGACGACCGGGTACTCGATGACCTTCTGCTTGTCGGCGAGGGCCGAGAACATGGTATCGAGGCTTGCCGGTGCCATCGCCGTGCGCTTCGCGGTCGCCTGTTCCTGACGGTAGGCCGACACCTCGCGGGCGCGCTGCTCGCTTTCGACGACGGTGAGCAGGTCACCGGCCATCGGCACGCCGCCGATGCCCAGCACTTCCACCGGCATCGCGGGCGGAGCCTGCTTGAGCTGGCGCCCCTTGTCGTCGAGCATGGCGCGCACACGGCCGCTCTCCGTGCCGACGACGAGGATGTCGCCGACCTTGAGCGTGCCGCGGTTGACCAGCACCGTCGCGAGCGGACCCTTGCCCTTGTCGAGCTTGGCTTCGATCACGGTGGCTTCGGCCATGCGGTCCGGATTGGCCTTGAGCTCCATCAGTTCGGCCTGGAGCAGGATCTTCTCGATCAGCTCGTCCAGACCCTTGCCGGTCTTGGCCGAGACTTCGACGTCCTGCACGTCACCCGACATTTCCTCGACCACGATCGAGTGTTCGAGCAGACGCTCACGCACCTTCTGCGGGTTGGCTTCCGGCTTGTCGCACTTGTTGATCGCGACGATCATCGGCACGCCCGCGGCCTTGGTGTGATTGATGGCCTCGACCGTCTGCGGCATGATGCCGTCGTCGGCCGCTACCACCAGCACCACGATGTCCGTGACGTTGGCGCCGCGCATACGCATCTGCGTGAAGGCGGCGTGGCCCGGGGTGTCGAGGAAGGTGACGAAGTCGCCGCCCTTGGTCTTGATCTGGTAGGCGCCCATGTGCTGGGTGATGCCGCCCGCTTCGCCGCGCACGACATCGGTGCCACGCAGCGCGTCGAGCAGCGAGGTCTTGCCGTGGTCGACGTGGCCCATGATCGTGACCACCGGCGGACGCGGCTTCAGCGTCTCTTCCGGATCGACGTCCGTGGTGTGGTCGATGTCGATGTCGCTCTCCGACACGCGCTGGATGTTGTGGCCGAATTCCTCGACCAGCAGCTCCGCCGTATCCTGGTCGATCGTCTGGTTGACGGTGACCATCATGCCCATCTTGAACATCGACTTCACGAGATCCGCTGCCTTTTCAGCCATGCGGTTCGCCAGCTCGGCAACGGTGATCGCCTCGGGGACGATGACGTCACGCACCTGCTTCTCGCGCGGCTGCGAACGGCCGCTGAAGCTCGAACGGCGTTCCTTTTCACGTGCACGCTTCAGGGCGGCGAGCGAACGGGCGCGGGCGCCCTCGTCGTCGTTGAGCGCGCGGCTGACGGTCAGCTTGCCGGCTTGGCGACGATCGCCACCCTTGGCATTGCGATCGCTCTGCTGGTTGGAGCCCGGACGCGACGACGCGGTCGCAGCGCCCTTCTTGGCACCGGCCGGAGCCTTGGGCGCAGCAGCGCTGCCGCCGCTCGAGCCTGCCGACGCTGCCGTAGCGGCGCCCGCCGAAGCTGCGGGTTCGGGACGGCGCGGCTCAGGGCGCTGCACCGGAGTGAAGCGACGCGGTGCGGGAACCGGGGTCGCCGCCGGAGCGGGTGCGCGCGCGGGCTCGGCGGCCTTCGCGGCAGGCGCCTTGGGCGCCGCTTCAGCGGGCTTGTCCGCGGGTGCTTCGGCAGCCGGAGCCGGGGTCTCGACCGGAGCCGGGACTTCCTGCGGAGCGGGAGCGGGTTCGGCAGCCTTGGCGGCGGCGTCTGCTTCAGCCTTGGCGGCCGCAGCGGCTTCCTCTTCGGCGCGGCGGTTGGCATCGGCGCGCTGCTTCTCTTCCTCGATGGCGCGCAGGCGTGCTTCCTGCTCGCGGCGAGTCGCTTCCTCCAGCATCTGGAGGCGTGCTTCCTCGGCCTCGCGCTGGAGGCGCGCAACGCGCTCCTGCGGGGTCTCGTTGGACGGCGCGGCACGCTTGACCGGCGGCGGCGGCGGAGCGGGACGCGGCGCAGCCGGCTGCGGAGCCGGTGCCGGAGCAGCGGCAGCCTTCGGTTCGGGCGCGGGAGCCGGAGCAGCCTCGCCCTCGCCGGGCTTGCCGATCAGCTTGCGGCGCTTCACCTCGACCACCACCTTGTTGGTGCGGCCGTGGCTGAAGGTCTGCTTGACCTCACCCGCTTCCACCGAGCGCTTAAGCCCAAGCGGCTTGCGGCCCAGGGTCGGTTTGTTGTCGGTCTCGCTCATATTTCTCGTCTTCGCCCTTCGGTCAATTCGTCGTGACGGACGCGGCCGGTGCCGCTCCGTTTTCATCATCCAAGCCGGCATCCAAGTCACGTTGGCCGCCGTCCCCGTTCGGGGCCTCCCGGCTGATAACCTGCCCCTGGAAATGCAGGAGGCGCTTTAGCTGCGAGTCGACTCGGTCAGCCGCTCCGCGATCGTTCAGCGCCAGGTGAACGACGTTGTCGCGGCCCAATGCCACAGACAGCGCCTCCCGGTCCAGAGGCAAGGTGATGCCTCTCAGACCGGATCCTTCCGCCTCGCTCCCCACGCGCCAGGCCTGGTCGAGCTTGCGCGAGCCATCCTCGCGCGCATCGGCGGCATGGGCGAGCCACTCCACCCGGCCCTCACGCGCGTTCTGCGCGATGCGGTCCGAGCCCAGAAGCAGCCTGCCCGATTTCATCTCAAGCCCCAGCCGGTCCGTGAGAGCGCGGATGAGCGCGGCCTCGATCCTGTTGGCAAGATCTTCGGGGATGGTGATCGGCGCGCCCTTGTATGCACGCGCCAGTGCTCCCTTTAGTTTGTTCTTCGACACCGCAATTTCAAGGTCTGCGCGTGATACGCCGATCCACGCGCCGCGCCCCGGGGCACGCGCGTGGACGTCGGGAAGGACCAGCCCGTCCGGCGAAATCGCCAGACGGATGAACTCTCCGCGCACAGCCTTCTCGCCGGAGAGGATGCATGTCCTCTCCGCCGAGCTGCCGTCAATGTCGGAGCTTACGCGCTCATTGCGAGGATTCCGCATCGGCGGCCTCCTCAGCTTGCGCATCGGCCACGGGGGCGTCCTGCGCTTCGGTTTCGTCGTCGAACCAGTGCGCGCGGGCAGCCATGATGATCTCGTTGCCCTGCTCTTCGTTCAGGCCATACTCGCCGAGCACGCCGCCCTTGTCCTCGTCGCGGGCGCGGCGGTTCACCGAACCGTCACGGCGACGCTGCTCGGAGCGCTTCTTGGCGATCAGCTCGTCGGTGGCGAGGTCCGCCAGATCGTCAAGCGTCTTGATGCCCGCCTTGCCCAGAGTGACCAGCATCGCTTCGGTAAGGTGCGGCAGTTCGGCCAGCGTATCCTCGACGCCCAGCGCGCGGCGGGCTTCGCGATTCGCGTCCTCGCGACGCTCGAGCGCCTCATGCGCACGGCTCTGGAGTTCCTCGGCCAGTTCTTCGTCGAAGCCCTCGATCGCAGCCAGCTCGTTGACGTCGATGTAAGCGACTTCCTCCAGCTCGCTGAAGCCTTCGGCCACCAGCAGCTGCGAAAGCGTCTCGTCGACGTCCAGCTCTTCCTCGAACATCTTCGAGCGCTCGACGAATTCCTTCTGGCGCTTCTCCGAAGATTCCGCCTCAGTCATGATGTCGATCTGTGAGCCGGTCAGCTGCGAGGCGAGGCGCACGTTCTGACCGCGACGGCCGATCGCCAGCGACAGCTGGTCATCGGGCACCACCACTTCGATGCGGCTTTCTTCCTCGTCGATGACGACGCGGCTGACGGTCGCGGGCTGGAGGGCGTTGACGACGAAGGTCGCGGTGTCCTCGCTCCAGGGGATGATGTCGATCTTCTCGCCCTGCATTTCCTGCACGACGGCCTGAACACGGCTGCCCTTCATGCCGACGCAGGCGCCGACCGGGTCGATCGAGTGATCGTGGCTGATGACGCCGATCTTGGCGCGCGAGCCCGGGTCGCGGGCGGCGGCCTTGATCTCGATCACGCCGTCGTAGATTTCGGGCACTTCCTGCGCGAAAAGGCGCTTCATGAAGTCCGGGTGCGCGCGGCTGAGGAAGATCTGCGGACCGCGGTTCTGACGCTCCACGCGCAGGACCAGCGCACGCACGCGCTCACCGACGCGGGCGGCTTCGCGCGGGATCTGCTGGTCGCGGCGAATCACACCCTCGGCGCGGCCGAGGTTCACGATCACATGGCCGAACTCGACCGACTTGATGACGCCGGTGATGATTTCACCCGCGCGGTCCTTGAACTCTTCGTACTGGCGGTCGCGCTCGGCGTCGCGGACCTTCTGGAAGATCACCTGCTTCGCGGACTGCGCATCAATGCGACCCAGATCCACCGGAGGCAGCGGATCGACGATGAAGTCGCCGATCTTGGCGTCCTTCTGCAGCTTTTCGGCCTGCTTGAGATCGACCTGCTTGAAGTAGTCCTCGACATGCTCGACCACTTCGACGACGCGCCACAGGCGCAGGTCGCCGGTGCGCGGATCGAGCTTCGCACGGATGTCGTTCTCGGCGCCGTAACGGTTGCGGGCCGACTTCTGAATGGCCTCTTCCATCGCCTCGATGACGATCGACTTGTCGATCATCTTCTCCGACGCGACGGAGTTCGCGATCGCGAGCAACTCGGCGCGGTTGGCGGAAATCGCACTAGCCATGGCTTAGTCTTCCTGTTCCTCAAGAATGTCGTCCGCGCCGCTGGTATCCAGCGGCCGGGTTGCTGCGATCAGCCTGTCGGTGAGGATCAGGCGGGCCGATTGAATGTCCGAAAGGGGAAACGAGACGCGGCCGGACTTCTTGTCGTCCAGCGTCACGACATCCCCTTCGATGCCGACGAGATCGCCATGGAGAGCCTTGCGGTTGCCTTCCACGGGGTTGACGAGGTTCACCTTCGTCTCATGCCCAGCCCAGGCGGCATAGTCCTTGGGACGGGTGAGCGGACGGTCGATGCCGGGCGAACTGACTTCGAGGCGGTACGCTTCCTCGATCAGGGTTTCGCCCGCTTCCTCGAGCGCATCCATGCGATCCGAGATGCGGTGCGACAAGGCGACGCAGTCATCGAGGACAAGCTGCCCGGTCGCCGGGTTTTCCGCCATGATCTGCAGGGCGATCTCGTCGTCACCGACTTCGCTCTTTCCGAAGATGCGCACGCGCACGAGATCGAAGCCCAGGGCTTTGACCTCCGGCTCGATGACTTCGGTAAGACGTGCGATATCGACCAATCCTGGCTCCGTAGACATGTGTTATGCGGCGCAGCTGGTGCAACGCGACTTCGCGCCGGCCCCTACCGGCGCCAGCCCGTTCGTTGTTTCACCAATTACGGGATGAGCGCCAGATAGGCGCGATTCCCGAAAATTGCAAGGAGGACTTGGGCGCAAACTCAGGAAGATCGGAAGCAGACCCGAGAGGACGCGCAGCCACTCCCGGATCCTGGGGATCAGTCCGCGTGAACGGCTGGGGGCAAGGTCGCGACCGGCAGCGTTCGGAACCCCGGCCTTGCGAGCACATAGCCCTGGATGTGCCGGACTCCCAGCGCACGCAAGGCCGCGAACTCTCCCGGCGTTTCCACGCCTTCGGCAATCACGGTGACGCCGAGCCCCCGGGCGATATCCATCATCCCTGCCACGATCACCCGCCGCTGCGAACTCGCGTCTATTCCGCGGATCAGTTCCCGATCAAGCTTGATGAAGTCCGGCTGGAACTGCGCAAGAAGGCCGAGGCCGGCATGTCCTGCGCCGAAATCGTCCAGTGCGGTGAAAAATCCCATGCGTCGGTAGCTTTCGACGATGCCGCGAACGTGTTCCGTGTCCACCATCTCCTCATTCTCGGTGAACTCGAAGATCAGGCGGTCCGTCGGAAAGCCCACGGCGCTCGCGGTCTTCAGCGTGAGCTGGATACAGGCGAGCGGAGAATAGACCGCATTGGGCAGGAAATTGATCGAAAGCCGCGCGCCGGTTGCAAGAATGCCCGCCTCCACCGCTCCTTCAATGGCTGCCACGCGGCACTTCTGGTCGAAGGCGTAGCGGTTCTCGGGCGTGACTTGTGCAAGAACCTGTGCCGCACCCTCCCCCTGAGCGCCCCGCACGAGGGCCTCATAGGCGAACGGCAGTCCCGTCTCGACATCGACGATGGGCTGGAACGCCATCGCGATCGAGAATTCATGATCCGTGGACCTGCAGCCCTGACAACCGGTTTGCATGCGCATCTCCTCAAGGCCTGCGACTGTAAGGCCTGAGACTATCGCGCACGCTGTATAAGATAGGGTTAACGCGGGTTGAAGCCAGTCCGAGGGGCGCGACCTGCCGCCGCATCACGCAGCGGGGCCGGGGCTAATCCCGGCTCTGGTGCAGGCCGTGCTTCCGGATGCAGTGCCGGAGCTGGTCGTAGGTCAGCCCCAGCGAAGCCGCCGCCTTGCGCTGGTTCCAGCGCAGCCGCTCAAGAGCGGCCAGAAGGAGCGCGCGTTCATGCGCCTCCACAGCCTCGCGCAGCGATGCCGATGCCGATGCCGCCTCGGCAGGCGCCGGCTCGGATGCGCAGGGCAGGACAGGAACCCCTTCCTGCGGCCCCTGCGGCAGTTCCCGCAGATCCCAGGCGCTGGCGAAGGGATCGAAGACGATTTCGTCGATCGGGCAACTTTCATCTCCCCAGCGGTACACCGCGCGCTCCACCACGTTGCGCAGTTCGCGCACGTTGCCGGGCCAGTCATGCGCCTCGAGAGCCTCAACCGCAGCGGCGGAAAAGCCGGGGAAGCGCCCCCACTCCAACTCGCTGGCCATGCGGCGGCCGTAGTAGTCCGCAAGCTCGGGCACATCACCCTCCCGGGCCCGCAGCGGCGGGAGAGTGATGACCTCGAAGCTCAGGCGGTCGAGGAGGTCGGCACGAAAGGCGCCCTCGGCCGCCATGCGCGGCAGGTCGGCGTTGGTGGCGGCGACGATGCGCACGTCCACCGTCAGCGGGCGCGAGGAGCCGATGCGCACGACCTCCCCGTACTCGATCGCGCGCAGCAGGCGCTCCTGCGCCGCCATGGAAAGGTTGCCCAGCTCGTCGAGGAACAGGGTGCCGCGATCGGCTTCCTCGAACCGCCCGGCCCGCGCCCGAGTGGCTCCGGTGAAGGCGCCGGCCTCGTGGCCGAACAGTTCGGCTTCGATGAGGGTTTCGGGCAGCGCCGCGCAGTTGAGCGTCACCAGCGGCTCACCCCAGCGTGGAGACAAATGGTGCAGGCGCTGGGCGATCAGTTCCTTTCCGGTCCCGCGTTCCCCGATGACAAGCACCGGCCGACGCACGGCGGCGGCGCGGCTTGCCCGCTCCACCGCATCGAGGAAGGCCGTTGACTGGCCGATGAACTGCACATCGCGCTCCATTCCCAAAGGTTAGTGGAATTCGCCGCATCTTGGCAATTCATTTCCCGTTCATCCCGGGAGAGTCCTGGACAAACCCAGGAAATCGGGCGTTCTCGCAATTTGGCACGGGGCTTGCTGAAGAGTTCGCAAGACACAAGTTCAGGACTAGAGGAAACTTCGACATGCTCCCGATCACCGCCAAGACCACAGGCCAGGGACGCTCCACACTGGCCCGCACCAAGCTCGATTGGGCGATCATCGCCAGCCTGCTGGCAATGGGCGCGCTGAACCTGGTTGCGCTGGCCGACAAGGTCGCCGTGCCCCAGGCCCATGCCGCGCCGATGTCCCATTCCTGCGGAGCGCCGCTCGCATGAGCAGGCTCGACGCGGAGATCGAACTGCTCCAGAATCCACCGCAGGGCGCCCGGCGCGCATACCGCCTTGAAACGGGCGAAACCCGACAGTTTACGACAGGACATTTGGCCATGGGCATCTTCTCCCGCACCCGCGACATCATCGCCGCCAACTTCAACGACCTTCTCGACAAGGCCGACGATCCGGCGAAGATGATCCGCCTCATCATCCTCGAGATGGAAGAGACGCTTGTCGAAGTGCGCACCAGCTCGGCCCGCACCATCGCGGACCAGAAGGAACTGCGTCGCCACGTCGCCAAGCTGGAGAAGCTTCAGGCCGATTGGGCGGACAAAGCGCAGCTCGCCATTTCGAAGGACCGCGAGGACCTGGCCCGGGCCGCCCTGCTTGAGCGCAAGAAGGCCGCCGACATGGGCGAACAGCTCTCTGCCGAGATCCTGGTGCTCGACGATGCGCTGCGCGCTTACGAGGCCGACATCGAAAAGCTGCAGACGCGCCTTCGTGAGGCCCGCAGCCGCCAGTCGTCCATCGCGGCACGCTTGCAGAGCGCCGAAAACAGGGTCAAACTGCGCACGCTCCTGTCGAACGAGCGCGTGGACGAGGCGATGGCCCGGTTCGACCAGCTCGAGCGCCGCGTCGACTACGCCGAAGGCCGTGCCGAGGCCATGAGCCTCTCCGACCACCGCCAGCCGACCCTCGCCGAGGAAATCGCCGCGCTCGCCGATGGTGACACCATCGACGCGGAACTCGCCGAGATGAAGCGCCAGATGAACAAGCAGTAAGACAGCAGAGCATAGAAGGGAAACGACAATGTCTCGCGGACAGTTCTATCTCGACAAGTCCAACGCCAAGATCTGCGGCGTGTGCGCCGGGATCGCGGACTACACCGAGGTCGACGCGTTCTGGATCCGGCTGGCGGCAATCCTGCTGCTCGTCTTCGTCTCGCCGGTGGTGCTCCCGCTCTATTTCGCCATCGCCTTCCTGGCGCAGAAGCGGCCGATGGGCCTCTACTCGGAGGAAGAGGAAATGCGCCTGCTGCGCCGGATGGAACGTCGCCGCGCCCGCAAGGGCGGCACGATCGGGTCCAGCCACCTGCGCTCCGACCTCTCGGACATGGACCGCCGCCTTTCCGACATGGAAGCGCACTACTCCAACAGCAGCTCCCGCCTCGCGGCCGAGATCGACTCGCTGCGCTGATCGGCACTCCGGGCAAACAGGGACGACAATCATGGACGCCGGTATTCTCGCACTGCTCATACCGCTCGCCCCCTTCATCGTCGGCAGCTTCGCAATCTGGACCCGCCACCAGCGGCGCATGGCCGAACTGCAGGTCGAGGCAACCGCGGAAAAGGCCGCCCAGTACGCCTCGCATAGCCGCGAGCTGGAAGAACGGGTGCGTGTACTCGAACGCATCATCACCGACGGGGGCTACGACACCGCCCTCCAGATCGAGGCCCTGCGGGACAAGCGCGAGGTGGAAGCCGCCCGCGCCCCGCAGCCCAAGATGAACTGAGGAGAAGCACGATGAACTGGGGAGACGCGGACTTCGTGCTGGTGATCGTCGGCATCTGCACCGCCGGCTGGCTGATCAACAACTGGATCCGGGCGCGCCACGGCTATGCGCTGGAAGACGAATGGGGCGGCAAGACCGAACCGGCCAGCAAGGCCGTGAACGAGCGGCTTGCCGAGGAGAACGCGCAGCTTCGCGCGCGGCTGGACGCGCTGGAAGGGCGCGCTGCTACCCTCGAGGCCATCGTCACCGACACCGGGTACGTCACCGCAGCGCAGATCGAGGCACTGCGCGACGGCCGCGCAAAGGACGCTGCCTGATGAGCTTCGGAGATTTCATGGGCCTTGGCGCCGTGCTCATCGCGATGGTCTCTATCTTCGCGATTCTGGCCGAGATGTACAAGCGGCGCCTCAAGTTCCTCGAGCGCAAGCTGGAGATCACCGCGGGCGCGACGGCGGAAAGGGCCGCCCAGTACGCCACGCACAACAGCGAGCTTGAAAATCGGGTGCGTGTCCTGGAAAGGATCATCACCGATGGAAGCAGCGGTCACGCGATCGCCCTTCAGATCGAGGCGCTGCGCAAAGACGAGACGAAGGTGACTACACAATGAGCTTCTGGACCGCCGTCGTCGTTCTGTTCGCCATCGCGTGCGTGACCTGGCTCAAGGCCCAGCGGTACCGCGCACTCAGCGACAAGCGCGCTGATGGAGATTACGATCACACAGCGCGCGAGCACGAGCTTGAACGGGAAGTCGACGCCATGCGCAAGCGTATCGCCGTGCTGGAACGCATCGCCACCGACGAGCAGCGCGGCAAGGATCTCGCGCGCGAGATCGACGCGTTGCGCGATTGACATTTTTCACCCATTAGGTTACAAACCTCGCCATCTGCGGCAGACGGGGCCTCGTCCGCCAAGGTGTCTCGGGTCGGCGTTGTGGGCGGTGCGCGGGTGTAAAGCCGTGGACCACGCCACGAGCGTCCTCCCGGAGCGGTTCACTGGACGGGCGGCACAGCGGCCCCTCCACCCCAACTTTCGTGCAATCGGTAGCCTTCTGCGTGAAGGCAGCTTCCCACGAAAGCGGACACAGCCCTGTCTTGCGAACCCGCACGGCCTGTCCGAACCGTCTCCGTCACAGGGTCGCGCCGGGCTGTCCTGACTGCTACCCGGCCGTTCGCACGACAGTCTCCCTCCCCGCGTTCCAGCAGGGACGCCCCGACGCCGGCCCGGTTTTGCCTCGCGTTTTCCCCAAGGCGTAAAGCCCGCATTCGCCAGCGGGCGATCAGCCCTGCCTGCCGTGCGCCGTCCGGCGCCCGCGCGGGTCAGGGCACTTTCGCGTCCAGCTCCGCCAGCCATACCGCCGCGCTGGCGTCCGATGGGGCACGCCAGTCGCCGCGCGGGCTGAGAGCGCCACCCGACGACACCTTGGGGCCGTTGGGAATGGCCGAACGCTTGAACTGGCTGAAGGCGAAGAAGCGGCGCAGGAATTTCTCCAGCCAGCCGCGGATCGCCGCCAGGTCGTACTGGTTCTTGTTCTCTTCAGGGAAGCCCGCCGGCCACCTGCCCGCGCTGGCGTCGCGCCAGGCGTGCCAGGCGAGGAAGGCCACCTTGGAGGGCTTCTGCCCGAAGCGCATGATGTGGTGCAGGAAAAAGTCGTTGAGTTCGTAAGGCCCGATCTTGCTTTCGGTGCTCTGGATCGCGCCGTCTTCCCCGGCCGGGACCAGTTCGGGCGAAATCTCCGTTGCCAGGATCGAGAGCAGCACCTGCTCCGTCGATGCGTCGAACTGGTCCGTCGTGGCGCACCAGCGGATGAGGTACTGGATCAGTGTCTTGGGAACGCCGGCGTTGACGGCATAATGGCTCATCTGGTCGCCCACGCCATAGGTACACCATCCCAGCGCCAGTTCCGACAGGTCACCCGTGCCGATGACGAAGCCTGAATGCTGACTGGCGAGGCGGAACAGGTAGTCCGTGCGCAGGCCCGCCTGCACGTTCTCGAACGTCACGTCGTAGACCGGCTCGCCACGGCCGAAGGGATGGCCGATGCCTTCCAGCATGGTGCGCGCGGCGGGACGGATGTCGATCTCCTCCGCCGTGATGCCGACCGCGTCCATCAGCTTCCAGGCGTTGGACTTGGTGCCCTCGCTCGTGCCGAAGCCAGGCATCGTGTAGCCCCGGATCATCGTGCGCGGCAGGCCCAGCCGGTCGCACGCGCGCGCCGCCACGATGAGGGCGTGCGTCGAATCAAGGCCGCCCGAGACGCCGATGACCATCGACTTCGAGCCGGTGGACTCCAGCCGCCGCATCAGGCCATCGACCTGGATGTTGAACGCCTCGTAGCAATCCGCATCGAGCTTGTCGGCGCGGGCCGGAACGAAGGGGAAGCGGCGGATCGGGCGGTGCAGGCCGATGTCGCCTTCCGCCGGCGCATGGCGGAAGGTGATCGTGCGGAACGTCTCCTCCGGCCTGCCCGCCACGTCCGAAGCGTCGTTGAAGGTCGGGAGGCGGATGCGGTCCATCGCGATCCGGTCGCAGTCAACGTCGGCGATGCAGAGCTGCGCGTCGAGGGCGAAGCGTTCGGACTCAGCCAGCAGGTCGCCCAGTTCGTAGACGATTCCCTGCCCGTCCCAGGCCAGGTCCGTCGTGCTTTCGCCATGCCCGGCCGCGCAGTAGACGTAAGCCGCCGCCGCGCGAGCGGACTGCGCGCGGCAGAGCATGTGGCGCTCGTCCGACTTGCCGATCACGATGTTCGATGCGGACAGGTTGCACAGGATCGTCGCACCCGCCATCGCGCCCAGCGAACTCGGTGGCGTCGGCGCCCAGAAGTCCTCGCATATCTCGACGAAGAAGCGGAAGTTCTTCAGCACCGACGAGGCGAAGACGAGGTCCACGCCGAACGGCACCTCCTGCCCGTTGACGACGATCGTCGAGCCACGGATCGCCTTGCCGCTGGCGAACCAGCGCTTCTCGTAGAACTCACGGTAGTTCGGCAGGTAGGACTTGGGCACCACGCCCAGCAGCCGACCTTGCGCGATCACCAGGGCGCAGTTGTAGAGCCGCCCGCTGCGCTCCAGCGCCGCCCCCACGAGCAGGACGGGCGAAAGATCGGCGCTTGCCTTGACGATATCGGCGATGCCCGCCTCGACCGCCTCGATCATCGCGGCCTGCAGGTGCAGGTCGTCGATCGCATAGGAGGACAGGCACAGTTCGGGATAGACGAGAAGATCGACGTGCGCAGCGTGAGCGCGGCGCGCTTCTTCCAAAACGGCCGCGACATTGGTGGCGACGTCGGCGGTGCGGACCCGCGGCGTCGACGTGGCAACGCGGACGAAGCCATGCTCGTGCATGGCAAAGAACGGGTGGCTCGGCTGGGTCTTGGGCGTTTCGTTCATCGGCATCTCCCTGACAGGAACGCATAGCCGAGGCAATGTTCCCCTTGCCCTCCCCGTTCCCGCCCTTAAATGCCCATTGCATGCGATCTCTCGATGACATCCGCGAAGAGTACGAGTTCCTCGACGGCGACGAACGCTATCGGCTCCTCATCGAACTGGGCCGCGAACTCGACGCCATGCCCGATGCCCTGAAGACCGACGCGACGAAAGTGCGCGGCTGCTCGGCCAGCGTCTGGGTCTATCCCATGGCGCGGGACGACGGCACGCTGCACTTCCTGGCGGACAGCAACGCGGCGATCACAAAGGGCATCGTCTCTCTGGTGATCGCAGCCGTGCAGGACAAGCCGGCCTCCATGGTCGCCGAAACCGACATCGCCGCCGCGCTGGAATCGTTCGACCTGAAGAACCAGCTCTCGTCCAACCGCACGCAAGGCGTGCCCAACATGATCGCGCTGATCCGGGAAACCGCCGCGCGCTATGCGCAGGCTTAGCCGGCCCCTCTGGATCGCCGGCGGAGCGTTCTTCGTCGGGCTGGGCACGCTGGGTATCTTCATCCCGCTGCTGCCCACGGTCGTCTTCTATCTCATCGCCGCCTGGTGCTTTTCACGAAGTCATCCGGAGTGGGCCGAGCGGCTCTACCGGCACCCGAAGTACGGCCCTCACCTGCGCGAGTGGCGGGACCGGGGCGCCATCACCCGCCGGGGCAAGTACGCGGCCCTTGGCACGATGGCGTTCAGCACACTCGTCGTAGGGATGACGGCGGGGGGCTGGTGGCTGCTGATCCCGCTCGCGGTTCTGGCTACCGTGGGAACCTGGATCTGGACCCGCCCGGAGTGATGCTTCGAAACGCGGCCGCCCCCTGTCACCTCCGGTCGCGCTGGTAGACGTCGTCAAGCAGCGCGAAGCCCTTCTTCGTCTGCGTCGCCGTGAGATAGGTCAGGTAGACCGGGACGGGCGCGGGCAGCGGCACGGCCTGTTCAGGCGCCTTGCCCTTCGCTCCGTAGGCCTTGCCCATCATCCACCGGCCAAGCTCGGCCGCATCCTCGAGACGAATGCAGCCGTTGGAGAAGAACCGGGCATCCTTCGCCAGGAGATCGCGGTTCGGCGTATCGTGAAGGTAGATGCCTTCGTCGTTGGGGAACAGGAACTTGACCTTCCCCATCGAATTCACCGGCCCCGGCAGTTCACGGACACGCAGGTCCTGCCGCCCGTCGCGAACCGCCTGCCAGTCGATCTTCGCAGGATCGAGGACGGCGGGCTCATCGCTCCAGTCGGCCAGCGCCTGCATGTTCATGGAGTCCAGCGTGCGGCCGGACAGCACCTTTCGGGCGACATTGTCCCGCACGAGGTAATCGGGCACGTTCCAGTATGGGTTGAAGATCGCCCAGTTCAGGTATCCGGCCAGCATCGGTGTCTGCGTCCGGGCGGTGCCGACGACGACGCGCATCGAGCCGACCTGCTCCCCGTTCTGGTAGTAGTAAAGGCGTGCGGCGGCGGCATCGACAACGATATGCCGCACCGCAGGAGAGGGCAGCACGCGCGCCCGCTCCCGGTTCAGGCGCAACACCTCCAGCGTCTCGCGGTCCGCCCCCCGAGCTTCAGCCGCCCGCAGCGCCTCGCGCATGCGGACGTAGTGAGGGCTCATCCAGCCCATCTCGTCCATATAGGCGCCCAGCCTGCGCATGGTCGCCACGCGCAGGACGGCGTCATCCGCCGGGCGGGACGGCTTCAACCCCTTGCCCGCGAAGGTCATGCCGACATCACGCGCCTTTCGCATGTCGGCAACGTAGCGGGCGAAGGCCCGGGACAAGGCGATGTCCGCCTGCGCCCGCTTCTCCGCACCGCCCCTGTCGGCTGCCGCGACCGCCGCACGCAGGGCATCCGGCTTGTAGCGGTCGGGGTCGAGCCCATCGAGGCGCGCATCCTCGATGTAGCCGATCAGCTTTCGGGCGCTCGGGCCCATTCGGCCCTTTACGCTCCAAACCGGCTCGAAATTCGTGCCTGCATAGAATGATGCGAGCTTGCCGCCAGCTTCGCCCCGTATCGCTGCCGCCGTCGCGCGGTCGGCGGCATTCGCGGGTGAGGCTTTAGCGCCCGTCTTGGCGGCCGCCGCCTGCGCCGGGTGGATGATTGCCGGCGTGGCGGTCAAGACAAGCGCGGTTAGCAGCGCGGCTGAGGCCGGGCCGCGGAGAAACGGACGGACATTCATGAAGCTGCTGCGTCAGCCCTTCTCACCGGTGCGGTCGGGAGCCGGCGGCGGCGGCGGAGGCGGCGGCGTGTAGTTCGGGTGATAGACACCGTCGGCCGTATAGTAGCCATCGATGACACCGTCGCCGTTGCGGTCGGCCGCGGTCGAGCCGGCTACGGCACCTGGCGGGGGTGGCGGCGGAGCCGCGGCGAGGGGCTCGTCCTTCTGCGCGCAACCCGCGACGCCGATGCCGCCTGCCAGTGCAAGAGCGATGAGACCTTTCTTCATGCGAAGGTTCCTCTAAAGAATACGTGCCGGGAGGACAGGACCGTCGCTCCCGTGGCACTGCTACAAGGTACCTGCCGAAACTCGCGAAGAATGCGTTCCGGTCATGCTGCAAGGCAAAAAGGTGCCGCATTCGCGCCGAAACGTCTCCCTCGCGGGATAAATCGAGCCTCGAAGGGTCAGGACAGAGCCGCCCTACCGTTCCTCCACCGCGTCGCGCAGCACGGCGATGCCCTTCGCGCGCTGCGCGCGAAGTTCGCGCTTCAGCACCGCAGGGTTGCGGGCCACCACGAAGCCGAAACTGACGCCGCCCTCCTTGCCGATCGTGGCGTGATGCAGCTTGTGGGCCTGCACCAGCCGCTTGGCGTAGCCGCGCTTCGGCACCCAGCGGAAGTACCGCTGGTGTACGAGGCCATCGTGAATCAGCGTATAGATGATGCCGTAGACCAGGACGCCAAGGCCGATCCACGTCCCAGGCTCCCAGGCCCGGTTCGCCATGACCAGCGGCGACCCGACGGCGAACATGGCGATGCTGATTCCGGCCCCGAATACGGCATAGAGATCGTTCTTCTCGAGGAGGCGGTCATGCGGTTCATGATGATCGCGATGCCATGCCCAACCGAAGCCATGCATGATGTACTTGTGGCTCGCCCACGCGACGAACTCCATGCCGGCAACGGAGGCGAGGACGATCAGTATGGCTGCAAGGCTGGACATGGCCCCTTATAGCAGCCGCTCCGCAGCTTGCGACACTCTCTTACAAAGTCGGACATCTGTGCGACAGGCCATGTAGCTGGCGTTCATCTTCAAAGACCTAGAAATGAATGCAACGAAGCGGTCCTTACAGCCACCGCTTCCGGTTTCAGAGTTCAACAAGGAAGACCGTCATGCGCACGTTCACGAAGATCATCGCTCCCGCCCTCGTCGCCGCGCTGGGCTTCACCGCCGTCACTCCCGCGATCGCGGAGGCCGCTCCCCGTCACCAGACGTCCAGCCAGTCGTCCAGCGTTCGCGCCGAGATCAGCGGCCTGCGTGCCCAGATCGACCGCGCCGCCGCCCGCCGGACCATCTCGCAGCGAGAGGCGACGAACCTGCGCCGCGACGCCGCCCAGGTCCAGAAGCTCTACACCAGCTACGCACGCAACGGGCTGAACCGTCAGGAAACCCGGACGCTTCAGAATCGCGTCGACCGTATCAAGGCAGAGTTGCGCACGGACCGTCACGATCAGCGCCGCTAAGCCGCCACAATAAAATTACGCACGAAGGCGCCTTTGCACCGCTTGAATTGCGGAGCAGGGGCGCCTATTCGCGCTCAATCATGACAACAGCACCGCGCACCCTCTACCAGAAGATCTGGGACGCCCACGTCGTCGACACGCGCGACGACGGTACCTGCCTCATCTACATCGACCGGCACATCGTGCATGAAGTGACGAGCCCGCAGGCTTTCGAAAGCCTTCGCGCCGCCGGTCGACCGGTACGCCGTCCGGACCTTACGCTTGCCGTGCCCGATCACAACCTGCCCACCACCGCCCGCCGGGACTCTGCCGGCAACCGGATTCCCATCGCCGATCCGCAAAGCGCGCAGCAGCTGGAAGCGCTGGAAAGGAACGCCCCGGCCTTCGGCATCCGCTACATCGGGGACGCCGATCCCGAACAGGGCATTGTTCACGTCATCGGCCCCGAACAGGGCTTCTCCCTGCCCGGCGCGACCATCGTGTGCGGGGACAGCCACACCGCCTGCAACGGCGGTCTGGGCGCCCTCGCCTTCGGTATCGGCACCAGTGAGGTGGAGCACGTGCTCGCCACGCAGACCCTGCTGCTCAAGCAGTCCAAGACCTTCGAGGTCCGCGTCGAGGGCACTCTGGGGGCCGGCGTCACGCCCAAGGACGTGATTCTCCACGTCATCGGTGTGATCGGCACCGCCGGCGGCACCGGCTACGTCATCGAATACACCGGCAATGTCTTCCGCGAGATGTCCGTCGAGGGGCGCCTGACGGTCTCGAACATGTCGATCGAAGCGGGCGCCCGCGCCGGCCTGGTCGCTCCGGACGAAACGACATTCGAATACGTCAAGGGCCGGCCCTATGCGCCAAAGGGCGAGGACTGGGACAAGGCCGTAGCGTGGTGGAAGAGCCTCGCCACCGACGAAGGCGCGACTTACGACAAGTCCGTGTTCATCCGCGCCGAGGACATCCAGCCGACCGTCACCTGGGGCACCAGCCCGGAAGACACCTCCGGCATCGGCGGCGTCGTCCCGGCACCGGAGGACTTCGCGGACGCATCCAAGCGCGATGCCGTGAAGCACAGCCTCGAGTACATGGGCCTGACGCCCGGGACGCGCCTTACCGACGTCGAAGTGCAGAACATCTTCATCGGCAGCTGCACCAACAGCCGCATCGAGGACATCCGCGCCGCCGCCGAAGTGCTGAAGGGACGTCGCAAGGCGGGCAACGTCAAGTGGGCGATCGTCGTGCCGGGTTCGGGACTCGTCAAGGCGCAGGCCGAAGCGGAGGGGCTGGACAAGATCATCATGGACGCCGGCCTCGAATGGCGCGAGCCCGGCTGCTCGGCGTGCCTTGCCATGAACCCGGACAAGGTGCCGGCAGGCGAACGCTGCGCGTCCACCAGCAACCGCAACTTCACCGGGCGGCAGGGGCCTGGCTCGCGCACGCACCTGATGAGTCCCGCGATGGCGGCGGCGGCTGCCGTCACCGGCAAGTTGACCGATGTGCGCGACCTGGCGCCCGTGATCTGACGCGCACAAGCTGATAGGATAGGTTCATGTCCCACGAATCCGACAACTCGCTGGCCGGCAAGGCCGCAATCGCCGCCGGCGCCGCCATCGGCTCGGCCGCAATCGCCGCCGCCCTCCTCTTCGTGAAGCGCCGCAAGGACAAGAAGACGCAGGAGCCGCAGCCCGGCCAGACCGGCACCGCGCCGCACTACCCGGCAGAGACCGACTGATGCAGCCGATCAGCCACGTCGCCGGCAAGGCGATCCCCTTCGGCCGCAAGAACGTCGATACCGACGTCATTATCCCTGCGCACTGGCTCAAGACCATCACCCGCGAAGGCCTTGGCAAGGGTGCATTCGAAGCGGTGAAGAAGGAGCCGGGCAACGTCTTCACGGACGAAACCTGGGCCGGCGCCCCGATCCTCATCGCCGGGGACAACTTCGGCTGCGGTTCCAGCCGCGAACATGCCGCCTGGGCTCTGCTCGACATGGGGGTGACCTGCGTGATCGCGCCCAGCTTCTCGGACATCTTCTCGGGCAACGCGTTCAAGAACGGCATCCTCACCGTGGCCCTGCCGCAGGAGGCGATCGACCGCCTCATGGACGTGGCGCGGGAGCACCCGATCGACGTCGATCTCGACACTCAGACGGTGACCACGCCGTTCCAGGATCGCTTCACCTTCGAGATCGACGCCTTTCGCAAGCACTGCCTGCTTAACGGCCTTGATGAGGTAGGCCTCACCATGGCGCAGGGTGACGCCATCGGCAGCTACGAGGCGAAGGCAAAGGACGCCCTGCCGTTCCTGGCCCAGGCGACCGTCGCCGCCTGACAAGACCGCTTCCCTGCCCTGATCCGGCGGGGAAGCAGACACTGCACCCTGTCGATCGTTGAAGGTCGCGCGAAACAGGGATTGCCCCGGTCCCCGGCGTTCCCTATCGGCAAGCCTGAAGCTCCACGACAGAGGTTGTCCCAATGACCAGTTTCCAGGATCGCGAGCGCGCAGAAGAAGCCAAGTTCGCTCTTGATGCCGACACTCAGTTTCGCATCCAGGCGCGGCGCAACCGCCTTGTCGGCGAATGGGCGGCCGAGCGCATGAAGCTCTCGCACGCCGAAACGGAAGCCTATGCCAAGGCCGTGGTCCAGGCCGACTTCGAAGAAGCCGGCGACGAGGACGTGATCCGCAAGCTGCTGGGCGATCTCACCGCCGCGGGCGTCGATACGTCCGAGAGTGAAGTGCGCACGGCTCTTGAAGCCAAGCAGGTCGAAGCCCGTCGCCAGCTTCTTGGCTGACGCGAAACCCTGAGGATTGACACATGGCGATGTCCGCCGAAGAGATCGAGACCCTCATCCGTGCAGCCCTGCCGGATGCAGAGGTGACGATCACCGACCTTGCAGGTGACGGTGATCACTATTACGCCCACGTCGTTTCGACAGCCTTCGCCGGAAAGCCCCGCGTCATCCAGCACAAGCTGGTCTACGAGGCTCTGGGCGGCCGCATGGGCGGTGTGCTCCACGCCTTGCAACTTACCACCGCCGTCCCCAACTGACGTCGCATACTAAACCAAGGGTTCTATAAAATGTCCGACGTCAACGCCCGCATTGGCGACATTGTCAGCAGCAACGATGTGGTTCTCTTCATGAAGGGCACTCCGCTGTTTCCGCAGTGCGGCTTCTCGAGCCGTGCGATCGCGATCCTCGATCACCTCGGCGTCTCCTACGAAACCGTCGATGTGCTGCAGGACATGGAGATCCGTCAGGGCATCAAGACCTTCTCCGACTGGCCCACGATTCCCCAGCTCTACGTGAAGGGTGAGTTCGTCGGCGGCAGCGACATCATGATGGAGATGTACGAGGCCGGAGAGCTGCATCAGCTCATGAACGATAGTGGAATCGCCGCACAGGCCTGACCCTTCGGCCAGACGCGAATAGTGAAGGCTCGGGAACCACTTCCCGGGCCTTTTGCTTTTCCTTCAGGCTGATCGGGAACCCCGGGGAGGCGGAACCGGGAGACTGACCGGTCCCGCCTCAGTCGAGACTGCTCTCGGGGTACAATACTCCTTAAGCAGGCGCCGTGCCAGTTTTCATTTGCGCCTGAAATCAGGCGCTTCGCCGTGCCGGCCGCGCGCCCGTCTCACATCAACATGTAAAGTCTGCCGACACCCGCCTCCGCGGTATGGCCGCTTCCATCGCGATTCTCCTTGCGGGCCTGCACGCCATCGGCAACGGTCCAGCCATGTTTCCCAGTGCTCCTTCCCACCTGCCGATGCCTTCGCAGGGTGTCCGTGTCGTTCCGGCCGCCACCGTCGTGATCTTCCGCCATGCCGCTGACGGCGGACCGCCCGAACTGCTGATGGTGCAGCGATCGGACGGGATGCGCTTCGCAGGCGGCGCTGCCGTGTTCCCGGGCGGCCGCGTCGACCCCGCCGATCATGACCTTGCCCGTCAGCTTCTGCCGGACCAGCTCGAGGAGATCGCCGCCGCACGGATTGCAGCCGTCCGCGAAACGCTGGAAGAGACGGGCCTCCTCATCGCCATCCGCACCCCCGTCACGGCCCGGGAAGCCGTTGCCGCACGGGCGATGCTTCTGGAGACCGGCCGGCTGGACACCGTTCTCGCACACTTCGGATGGGAACTGGACCTTGGCCGGCTGGCGTTCTTCGCCCACTGGTGCCCCTTGTGGGAAGGCGCTTTCGACACCCGGTTCTTCGTGCTGGATCTCGGCACCGGGGCGGTGGATGTCACCGTCGACGCGACCGAGAATTCCCGCCTCTTCTGGACCAGCGCCGCCGACGCCCTAGCCATGGCCGATCGCGGAGAGATCGCAGTGATCTTTCCCACACGCCGCAATCTTGAGCGACTGGCGCAATACGCCGGCCACGCCGAAGCTCTCGCCGACATCGCGGCACATCCGGTTCATCGCATCCATCCGGCCATCGAACTGCGCGATGGCGAGGAGTGGCTGGTTATTCCCGACGGCCTCGGCTACCCGGTACTCGGCCAGCTCAAGAGCAGCGCGCGACGGGGATAGAACGTGAGGCAAGCCGTCCGTCAGGCGGCGCGCTTCGGGCGAAGGTGGTGCAGGTCTGGCGCGCCCGGCAGGGTTCGAACCTGCGACCCCAAGCTTAGAAGGCTCGTGCTCTATCCAGCTGAGCTACGGGCGCGCGCAGGGTTCCCATAGCGCGGATGAGCGGATGCGCAAACCTGTAGCGTTACCAAACTTGTGCTTTGCGGGGCTGGAAAGCCACGTTACGCACAGGCCATGAACGCGCCCGCCGACACCGCATCGTCCCTCTCCCGCATCGACGGCCTTGCAGGAGCGCGGCGGCATTATCGGTATTTCGATTATGTGATGGCGGGTTTCGTGGCGATTCTCCTGCTGTCGAACCTGATCGGGGCATCGAAGCTGGCGAGCTGGCAGGGTGTGACCTTCGGCGCTGGCATCCTCTTCTTTCCGGTCAGCTACGTGATCGGGGATGTTCTCACCGAAGTCTACGGCTATGCCAACGCTCGCCGCTGCGTCTGGGCTGGCTTCATTGCCCTGATCTTCATGGCCTTCATGAGCTTCATCGTCGTTGCAATGCCCCCGGCCGATGGCTGGAATGGCCAGGCCGCCTACGAGATGGTGTTCGGCTCCACCTGGCGCATCGTTCTTGCCTCCCTCATCGGCTTCTGGGCCGGCGAGTTCGTGAACTCCTTTGTCCTCGCCAGGATGAAGCTGCTCACGGCGGGGCGCCATCTGTGGCTGCGGACCATCGGCTCGACCGTATTCGGGCAAGCTGTCGACAGCGCCTTCTTCTATCCCATCGCCTTCCTCGGCATCTGGACTCACGAGCAGGTACTGACGGTCATGGTGACGAACTGGGGCATGAAGGTGCTATGGGAGGCCGTGCTCACCCCCGTGACTTACGCGGTCGTGGGCTGGCTGAAGGCGCGTGAGGGCGTTGAGGTGTTCGACGAGAACCTCGATTTCTCCCCCTTCGCCAAGGCGGGACCGGCCTGATCGGTCGGCGGGCAGAAGGATTGAGCCCGCACCGGTGAACGGCTAGGCCGCGCTCCACATGCTCGATCGTATCCTCCTCTCCCGTTTCCGCAACCACCGCGAAACCGCCGTCGAGGGCACGGCTCAGTTCAACCTGCTCGTTGGGGAGAACGGCGCAGGCAAGACCAATATCCTGGAGGCGATCAGCCTGTTGGCGCCCGGACGAGGCCTGCGCCGCGCGCAGCTTGCCGACCTCCCCGCGCAGGATGGCGATGGCGGCTTCGCGGTGAACGCATCCCTGCAGACGTGGAAGGGGGAGCCGGTCCGGCTGGGCACGGGCAGCGCCGCCGAACGGCCCGGCCGCCGCCTGGTCCAGGTAAACGGGGGGCAGGCATCTGCCCTGAGCCTGGGAGAGTGGCTCTCGATCGGATGGCTGACCCCTGCCATGGACCGCCTCTTCGTGGAAGGCGCTGGAGCCCGCCGCCGGTTCCTCGACCGGCTGGTGCTCGCCATTGTGCCGGGGCACGCCGCCAACGCGGCGCGGCTCGACAACGCCCTGCGCGAACGCAACCGCCTGCTTTCCGATGAGCGCACGCCCGATCCACGCTGGCTGGATGCCCTGGAATTGCAGATCGCGGAGGCGGGCGCGCTCGTCGCCGCTGCCCGGGCCGAACTCGTCGCGCAGCTCCAGGTGGAGCTGGCAGCGCTACCGGAAGCGCCGTTTGCCCGTCCTTCGCTAGCGTATCTGCCGGGCGGTCCGCTGGAGCAGGACGCGCTTGCCGCTGCCCTTCGCGAGGGCCGCGCGCGCGAACGCGCCGCGCAGCGGACGCTGACGGGGCCTCATCGAGACGATCTTGCCGTCACGATGGCGGGCAAGGACCAGCCGGCTGCCGATTGCTCGACCGGCGAGCAGAAGGCCATGCTGATCGCGATCACCCTCGCGCACTCGCGACTGCTGGAGACGGCACACGCCCTCGACGCCGACAGCCGCCCGCGCCTGCTCCTGCTGGACGAGGTTGCCGCGCATCTCGATCCGCTGCGCCGACAGGCCCTGTTCGATCGGTTGCGAACCGGCTCGGCGCAAGTCTGGCTGACAGGGACCGAACTGGCGCCGTTCGAGGCTATTGCCGGCGAGGCGGCCGTCTGGGAAGTCAGCGCCGGGACGGTGCGGCGCCTGCCCTGACCTCTCCCTTCCGGCGGCGAGAGCGCTATTTCGTCTGAGGCAGGGCGTCCGCGACATCGTCCACAGTCGCCGCCACGATGGCGTCGATGCCCAATGCGGTCGGATGGACGTGGTCCCCCTGCATGAGGTCCGGCTTGTCGATCACGGGCTGAAGAAAGAACGGGACGAGCACGGCGCCATAGGTGTCTGCCAGCTGCGGGTAGATGGGGTTGAAGGCGGCGGCGTAATCCTTGCCCAGGTTGGGCGCGGCCAGCATGCCCAGCAGCACCACGGGGATGTCGTCCTGCTTCAGCCGCTGCAGGATTTTCTCCAGGTTGGCGCGCGTCTCCTCCGGCGGAAGGGAACGCAGCATGTCGTTGCCACCAAGGCTGATGATCGCAAGTTCGGGCTTCACCGACTGGTTCTTCAAGGTGAACTCCAGGCGTTGCAGACCCGCAGCCGTGGTATCTCCGGAAACCCCGGTGTTCACGATGCGCGCATTCACCCCGCGGGCGCGCAGCGCCTGTTCAAGCCGGTCCGGATAGCTTTCGCCATCCTCCAGACCGTAGCCTGCCAGAAGCGAGTCGCCGAATGCCAGGATCGGCCGCTCAGGACCCATCACCGGGATCCCGGGCGGCTCATCAACGACACTCGCGCTCGACGGGGGGGCGGACGGTGTGTTGTCGCAGGCTGCCAGAGCCAGGGAGGAAACGGCGAGAAGCGCGAGGGAAGGATGGCGCAAGGCATTCTCCTGAAAGACCGACTTGTCGGATGGGATGGTGCTATCCCATATGGGAGCGGTGACAAGCCCTTCCCACGCCTTTGACGGCGCCACCTCCGTCCCGACAATCCTTGCCCGCGACCTGCGCCTCACGCTGGGCACCGGGGAAAGCGCGGTCGACATCCTGCGCGGAGTGGACCTTTCCGTGCCGCACGGGCAGACGCTGGCCCTGCTCGGGCCTTCCGGATCGGGCAAGTCCTCGCTGATGGCTGTCCTGTGTGGTCTTGAGCGTGCCACATCGGGAACGCTCGAAGTCGCGGGCGAAAACTTTGCGGCCATGGATGAGGACGCCCTGGCCCGGGCACGCCGCGGGCGTATCGGCATCGTGCTGCAGGCCTTCCACCTCCTGCCGACGATGACCGCGCTGGAAAACGTGGCTACCCCGATGGAGCTGGCCGGGATGGCGGATGCTCATGAGCGCGCACGGGCCGAACTGGAGGCGGTCGGTCTGGGCCATCGCCTTTCTCACTACCCGGCGCAGCTTTCCGGGGGCGAACAGCAGCGCGTGGCCATCGCCCGCGCCCTCGCGCCGCGCCCGACGCTGGTCTTCGCCGATGAGCCGACGGGCAACCTCGACGGTGCAACCGGCGCGGCCATCATCGACCTTCTCTTCGCCCGCCGGGACGAGACGGGGGCGACCCTGCTCATCATCACGCACGACGAAGCGCTGGCCCACCGCTGCGAGCGGGTGGTGACCATCGGCGACGGCCGCATCGCCAGCGACGTCCCGGGCCGGGACGAAGCCGTCGATGCCGCGGCCCGCCGCACGAGTGCCGCGCTTGGTTGAGGCTCTGCCCTGGCGAACCGCCTGGACCTTCGCCCGCCGGGATCTTTCGGCGCGCTTCAAGGGATTGCGACTCCTTCTCGTGTGCCTGTTCCTCGGGGTGGGAGCGATCGCGGCGATCGGTACGCTGACCGGTTCGATCGAGCGCGAACTCGGCTCCCGCGGGCGAGAGATCCTTGGCGGCGACATCGAGCTGCGCATCTGGCAGCGCCCCCTTTCGGAAGAGGAGAACGCGGCACTCGCTTCCCTCGGACAGACCTCCCCGGGCCTGCGCCTTCAGGCGATCGCTAGCCACCGGGACATGACGGCGCCGGTCGCGCTGAAGGCGGTGGACGATGCCTGGCCGCTTTATGGAACTCTGGAGCTTACCGACGGCCGCGAGGTCAGGGCGCCGCCTGCAAACGGCGCCTGGATAGCGAGAGGCACCGCCGCACGCCTGCGTGTAGCTCCCGGCGACACGATCACCGTGGGCGGCGTGCCTGTCGCCGTCTCCGGCATCATCGAGGCGGACCCGGAGCAGATGAGCGAAGGTTTCGCCCTGGGTGACACGGCCATCGTTGGGCTGGAGCTACCGGAGAAAGCCGGGCTCACGGCGCCGGGTGCCATGTACCGCAGCGTCGCAAAGGTGCGCTTCGACGCTGCGGGGCGTGACCCGGAAGCTGCGGTCGAGCGCCTGAAGGAGCGTTTCGGCCCCAGCTTCGAGACTCGAACCCGCAAGGCGGCCTCGCCCTCTACCCAGCGCTTTGTCAGCCGCATGGGCGAGTTTCTCATGCTGGTCGGACTGGCGGCGCTGGTGATTGCGGGCATCGGCATCGGTGGCGGCGTCACCTCCTACCTGGAAGCGCGGCGCAATTCCATCGCCACGCTCAAGGTGCTGGGCGCCACAAGCGGTGACATAGCCCGAATTTACGTACTCCAGGTCGGCGCCGCCGCAATCATCGGCAGCCTCGCCGGCCTTTGCGCGGGCGTGCTCGTCACTCCGCTCCTGGCAACGGCGCTGCAGAGCCTTCTGCCGGTGGACACCGGCTTCACCGTCTCCCCCGCCGCCCTGGCGACGGCGGCAGGCTATGGCCTGCTCGTGGCCCTGGTCTTTGCCGCCCCGCCCCTGATGCGCGCCCGCAGCTGGCCCGCCATGGCGCTTATGCGCGCCCGCGTCGCGCCGCTGGTCGTCGACAGGAAGGCTCTTGCCTTTCCCGTCGGGCTGGGCCTTCTCGCCATCGTCGCTCTCGCCCTGTTCAATGCCGCACAGCCGCTTGTAACGCTCGGCTTTCTGGCAGGATCGGCTGCGATACTGGCCTTGCTGGCAGTGATCGGCATCGGCATCCGGGCCCTGGCCGCGCGGCTGCCGCGATCCCGCCGTCCCATGCTCCGCGCCGGGCTCGCCAATCTTCATCGCCCCGGAGCGCAGACCGGAGCACTGGTGACGGCGCTGGGCTTCGGGCTTTCGGCCTTCGTCCTGATCGCCGCCGTCCAGACCAGCCTTGACGCGAACATTCGCCGGACCGTGCCGGACCGCGCGCCGGACTTCTTCGTCCTCGACGTCCCGAAGGACAAGACTGCGGACTTTCGCCGGACGGTGGAGCGCACGATTCCGGACGCCACGCTGCGGATCGTGCCGAACCTGCGCGGTCGGATACTCGCCTATGGGTCCAAGGGCGCCATGACCACTGTTTCGAGCCTGGGCAAGGACTTGCCCGATGGCGCTTGGGCGCTGAGGGGCGAACGCGGCCTGACCTATTCGTCCGTTGTCCCGGAAGGCAGCACGGTTACGGCAGGCCAGTGGTGGCCAGAACTTCACCGCGGCGAACCGCTGGTCTCGCTTGATGAGAAGCTGGCTGAAGCCGTTGGGGTAAAGGTCGGCGACTACGTGACGATCAGCGTTCTGGGCGTGGAACGCACAGCCCGTATCGCCGCACTGCGCCGCATCGATTGGGACAGCCTCGGCTTCAACTACGTGCTCGTCTTCTCGCCCAATGCCCTCGCTGACGCGCCGCACAACCTGGCCGCCACCATCGAAGTGCCGGACGGCGCAGCGACAGCGAACCTCCTGCCACGGCTCGCACGGGCATTCCCCTCCTCCTCCGTGATCGAAACGGGAAGCCTGCTGCGGGACGCACGCGCCCTCATTGACCAGATGTCCGCGGCCATCCTCGCCGCTGCTGCCGTGACCGTACTGGCCGGGCTTGCCGTCCTGCTCGGCGCCATCGCCGCCGCCCGCGCCAGCCGGACTTACGATACGGTGATTCTCCGCGTCCTGGGCGCGAGCCGACGGCAGCTGCTCGGTCTGCTGATGGCGGAGTACGGCTTCATCGCCGCCGTACTGGCGGGGGTCTCGCTGCTGGTGGGCAGTGGGGCCGCCTGGATTATCGTGGTGAAGCTGTTCGAATTTGAATGGTTGCCGGACTGGGCGCGGATCGCCGCGGTGCTGCTTTCGGGTGTGGGGCTCATCCTTGCGTTCGCCCTCGCCGCCACGCTGCCGCTCCTGCGCGCAAAGCCCGCCAGCGCGCTGCGCGAACTCTAGGGGTGGCTCAGGCGGGCCTGGCCCACTACTGCGCAGAAAGGCTGGAAGGATCGCGGGTCTTGTAGACCAGCGTTCCGGCCATCATGTCGTGGAGCGCCTGCTTGCGGGCACTGAATGCCGCCATGGCATAGCCGATGCACAGGATGAGACCGGACAGGAATTTGGCGAAGTAGCGCCCCGTCGCCCGCATGAAATTTATCCGGCGCCCTTCCTCGTCGGTGACGATGAGGCCGACCGCCAGCTTGCCCAGGGTGCCCTGCAGCCGCGAACTTTCCATCAGGGCGAAGTAGAGCCACTGGCCCACGAGCAGGACAAGGATCATGCCGAGCATTGAGAATCCGATCACGGCATCGGCCAGGCTGCCCGTGCCTGCCAGCGGCAACATCAACCCGAACCCAAGCGCTCCGCCCAACACCGACAGCGCCAGTTGAAGGATGATCGCGTCGATCAGGTAAGCCAGCGCCCGCCACCAAAAGCCGCCATATCGTGTCATCACCTGCCCCTTTATGGATTATGCGCCCCTCGTCCACGTCCGCGCGCCGAGCGTGCTTCCCTGCCTGAACCGCTCCGGGCGCGCAGAGGTTTCCCGGCCGATCGACGGAGCGACCCATCGCCGCCTCAACCGGACAGCGTACCCCGCTTGCCGGAATCACTGTAATCGGTTAAGGGCGCGCCAATTTTGCGGTGCAGCACAGGGCTGCTCGCCCTAGCCCTCCTACTGAGAGTAGACCCATGTCCGCCCCGCTTCCTTTGCGCAACATCGCGATCATTGCGCACGTCGACCACGGCAAAACCACCCTCGTCGACCAGCTTTTCCGCCAGTCCGGCACCTTCCGCGACAACCAGCGCGTCGAAGAGCGCGCCATGGACTCGAACGATCTCGAAAAAGAGCGCGGCATCACCATCCTGGCGAAGCCGACTTCGATTGAGTGGAACGGCTACCGCATCAACATCGTCGACACGCCCGGCCACGCTGACTTCGGCGCAGAGGTCGAGCGCATTCTCTCGATGGTCGACGGCGTGATCCTGCTGGTCGACAGCTCGGAAGGCGCGATGCCGCAGACCAAGTTCGTCACCGGCAAGGCGCTGGGCCTCGGCCTCAAGCCGATCGTCGTGGTCAACAAGATCGACCGTCCCGATGGCCGCCATGCCGAAGTGCTCGACGAGGTGTTCGACCTCTTCGTCAGCCTCGACGCCAATGACGAGCAGCTGGACTTCCCGGTTCTCTACGCGTCGGGCCGCAACGGCTACGCCAGCTACGATCCGGACGCTCGCGAAGGCACGCTGACCTCGCTGTTCGAGAAGATCGTCGAGCACGTGCCGGCACCGAACCTCGACGTCGACGCGCCGTTCTCCTTCCTTGCCACGCTTCTCGACCGTGACAACTTCATGGGCCGCGTCCTGACCGGCCGCGTCCAGTCAGGCAAGCTCAAGGTCAATGACCCCATCCGGGCCATCGACGCCGACGGCAAGGTCATCGAGGTGGGCCGCGCGACGAAGGTGCTGACGTTCCGCGGCCTCGACCGCGTGCCCGTAGACGAAGCCCGCGCCGGTGACATCATCGCGCTCGCAGGCCTTGAGAAGGCCACCGTGGCCAACACCATTGCCGATCCGTCCGTCTCCGTTCCGATCAAGGCCCAGCCTATCGATCCGCCGACGCTGGCGATGCGATTCGCCGTCAACGACAGCCCGCTCGCGGGCCGTGAAGGCGACAAGGTGACGAGCCGCATGATCCGCGACCGCCTGATGCGCGAAGCGGAAACCAACGTCGCAATCCGCGTCACCGAGTCGGCCGACAAGGACAGCTTCGAAGTCGCCGGTCGCGGCGAACTCCAGCTCGGCGTGGTCATCGAGACGATGCGCCGCGAAGGCTTTGAACTCGGCATCAGCCGTCCGCGCGTGCTGTTTGGCACGGACGAGAACGGTGGCCGTACCGAGCCGTACGAGACCGTCGTCATCGACGTGGACGACGAATACTCGGGCACAGTCGTCGAGAAGATGCAGCGCCGCAAGGCCGAGCTGACCGACATGCGTCCTTCAGGCCTCGGCAAGACCCGCATCACCTTCTCGGCCCCTTCGCGCGGCCTTATCGGCTACCACGGCGAGTTCCTGTCGGATACCCGCGGCACCGGCATCATGAACCGCCTGTTCGAGAAGTACGACGCTCACAAGGGCCCGATCGAAGGCCGTCTCAACGGCGTCCTGATCTCGAACGGCACGGGCGAAGCCGTCGGGTACGCTCTCAACAGCCTCGAAGAGCGCGGCATCCTGTTCGTGAAGCCGCAGGACAAGATCTACGAAGGCATGATCATTGGCGAAAACGCCAAGCCCGACGATCTTGAAGTCAACCCGATGAAGTCGAAGCAGCTGACGAACTTCCGTTCGACCGGCAAGGACGACGCCATCCGCCTGACCCCGCCCAAGATCATGACGCTCGAGCAGGCCATCGCCTACATCGACGACGACGAGATGGTGGAAGTGACGCCGCAGTCGATTCGTCTGCGCAAGGCGATCCTCGACCCGCATGAGCGCAAGAAGGCGAGCCGCAAGAAGGAAAACGCCTGAACGGGGCCTCCCTTCCAGGGGCAGTAGCACGAAGGGCGCGGTGGTCTTGACCACCGCGCCCTTTTTCGTTGGCCCGCAGCAACAGGAGCCCTCCTCCCTGAATGGCGCTCCTGCCGGTGCTCCCGCCCGCAGGCGCCTGCCACCACCGGTGAGGCAGGCGCCCGTCGGTTCGCTTAGAACGAGGCTCCGAGCGAGAACACCACGGTCGCGCCCGCGATCTGCGAGCCATCCTTGCTGGAGGCGAAGTTCGGGTAAAGGTAAGCCGATTCCGACTTCGAGATATCGGTGTCGATGTAGGCGATGCCGAGCGTGAGCGGCCCGACCGCCATGTCGGCGCCCAGCATCCAGTCCACGTAGCTGCCGGTCGGCGCAACGCTCGTCCCGTTCGGGCCGAGGCCGGAGTTGCCGTTCGAATAGCCGATGTGCCCCTTCACGGTGAGCGGGGTTTCGGGGATCGCGGAGCTTGCATCCGCCCACATGTAGAAGTTGTCGGACTTCTTGCCCGGGGCATCGGGAACGCCGGCGTTGTACGCGTCGGCATCATAGTAGACGCGGCCCAGCGCGCGCTGCTTGGGTGCGTAGGCCACGCCCACGAGCACGCTGGCCGGCCCCACGTCGCCCGAAAGCTTCACGTAGGGTTCCGCAAAGTCAGTCGTGTCCGCGCCACCCGGATACATGTACCACGTCAGGCCGACATCGAGCTTCACACCGGGCGTGACTTCGGCGGCGTAGCCACCATAAATATCGAGTTCGGTGTTCGAGCCGCCGAACGTGCCCCACCCGGCCAGGTTCGAAGCCCAAGTGCCGACGTAGGCGCCGCTTGCGTGCGAAACGGTGACGCCGCCTTGCACCGCCAGTTCCTCATCCGTCTGGGACACGCCGCGGAAGCGGTAGTCGGTCACGAGACCAACGGTTCCGGAGACGGAGATTTCGCTGGGAGCTTCTTCCTGCGCAATTGCGGGGGTGGCGAAGCCGATCATGGCGGCAGTGCAGGCAGCCACGGAGCCGGCGACGCCGGAGAAGAGACGAGACGTCATAGTCGGAACACCCTCATGTTACTGTTGTAGCATGTTCCGTCCTGCGGCCCGCACGCCAGGCAGCCGCTACGTGGCGGGCCTTGTTCCTGCAGACGCTCCCAACCCTAGGGCATGGGCGCATCTTGGCAAGCGCCATGTGCTTCCATAGCATCACGGGGCGATCAGCTGTGGTTGGCCTGCAACACATTCGCTCCCGCCGGGGGGCTTCGGTCGAAAGAAAACGGGCGGCTGCGCGATTGCACAGCCGCCCGGGTTTCGGCGTCATGGCCCTGAGGCGGGTGTCGTCGGCTCCCTGAGCCGGGTCAGCCTGCCACAGGAAGTGGCCGCAGGATATTATCCGGACCGGTGACGCGGTCACGCTGGCCGCCCTGGCGGCGACGGCTGATCCATTCGGAAAGGGTTTCCGCCGTCGTATGGTCCATCGCCTTCACGCGACCGAGGTCGAGATGGACGGGACGATGAGGCGGCTGCTTCTCAAGCACGTTGTTCAGGCGCGTCAGGCCCACGAAAGTCGCAGCGCCGTTCAGTTCAAGGCGAGTGGCCTCACCCTCGTCGTGCTCTTCCACCTTGAGGCGCAGGTGTTTGTAGTGCGGCAGCAGTTCGATGACCGAGAGCGCGAGGCCTACGAGCACGCCCGTCAGCAGGTCTGTGGTCACCACCAGGATGAAGGTAACCGCCCAGATCGCCGCCGGCAGCACGCCATGCACCTTGAAGAGGTGACGGACATGCTTGAGGCTCACGAGCTTCCAGCCCGTCACCACGAGGACGCCGCCAAGGGCCGCCATCGGCACTTCGCGCAGCAGCCACGGCAGCAGGGCGACGAAACCGAGGATCCACACGCCGTGAAGCATGGTGGACAGCCGCGTCCGCGCGCCGGCCTGCACGTTGGCGGATGAGCGGACGATGACGCCCGTCATGGGGAGTGCGCCGAAGACACCGCACAGGAAGTTGCCAACACCCTGCGCACGCAGTTCCTTGTCGTACTTCGTACGCTCACCATCATGCATGCGATCGACCGCCGCAGCCGAGAGCAGGGTTTCCGCGCTGGCAATGAAGGCGATGGCGAGCGCGGCCACGATGAGCGCGGGATTGCCCAGCGGGGCGAACCAGGCGGCGCTCGTGGGAAAAGCGAACGCTGCAGCGATGGAAGTCGGCACCTCGATGCGCGCGACCTCCAGACCCAATCCCCAGGCGATGGCGGTCGCGGCCAGAACGCCCAGCAGTGCGCCTGGAACAAGGGTCATCGACTTGGGACGCACCTTCTCCCAGCCGATCATGACGACGATCGTCAGAAGGCCGAGCAACAACGCCATTTCCGTCGCCGCCGCATTGGAGAAGTCGAGCCCGAAGATCCGCTCCGGCATCGCGGCCAGGTTCTGCAAGCCGCTGGACAACGGCCTTTCATCGAACAGGATATGGAACTGGCCGATGACAATCAGCGCGCCGATGCCCGCAAGCATCCCGTGAACCACCGCCGGGCTGATCGCGCGAAACAGGCCACCCAGCTTGAGCGCACCCGCAACGAGTTGGAGAATGCCTGCCAGCAGCAGCACCGGCCCCAGCGCTTCCAGTCCGTGCTCGCGAACGAACTCGAACACGATGACGGCCAGGCCGGCAGCCGGTCCGCTGACCTGCAGCGGCGACCCCGCCAGCAGGCCCACGACGATGCCACCAATTATGCCGGTGACGAGGCCCTTCTCCGGCGGCACGCCGGATGCGATCGCGATACCCATGCACAGGGGCATGGCCACGAGAAACACGACTATGGAAGCCGTGAAGTCCCGACCGAAGTGGGAGAAGATGCCTGAGCGCTCTTCCCCCATGGCGGGTGAGAGCGTGCTCATTCAGCCGCCTCGGCGTATTCGGTGGCGATGCGGGCACGTGCCGGCAGGGCAACCGGCAGGTCGCGGTCCTCGCGCAGAGCAACGAACTCGCCGGTTTCGCCGTTGAGACCCAGCACCTGCCCAGCATGAATATCGACCATCCAGCCATGCAGCGTCATCTCGCCGCGGGCAATGGCGGCAGCGACGGACGGGTGAGTGCGCAGGTGGTTGATCTGCGCGATGATGTTTTCAAGCGTGATCGCACGAACGCGCTCCTTGCCGTCCAGTTCGGAATGGCAGGTGCTGACGATGTGCGCGGCGGCCGCGCCGTGCTTCAGCCATGCGGCGACGTTGGGCATCGCTTCGAGACCCGTGGGATCAGAGAGGGCCTTCATCGCACCGCAGTCCGAGTGACCGCAGACGATGATGTCGCGCACGCCCAGCGCCGCCACGGCATACTCGACCGTGGATGTGACGCCGCCGTTTTGCGTGGCGTAGGGCGGCACGATGTTGCCGGCGTTGCGGCAGACGAACAGGTCACCGGGATCCGCCTGCATGATCTGCTCGGGCACGATGCGCGAATCGGCGCAGGAGATCATCAGCGCCTTGGGCGACTGGCCGTGCGTGGTGAGCTTGTTGAAGAGCTCGCTGCTGGCTGGAAAAAGTGTCTTCTCGAAGTTGAAGACGCGACCGATGAGTTCGTTCATGCTGAACACCTTTCTGTTATCCACTGCCGTCGGCGCACGCACCGCGACTTAATGTGAAAAGTTAGGTGTCCTGATTTTCGGCATTCATGCGGCGTTGTTACGAAGTCTTGCTGCGCTGCAGCGCGGCTCAACCTTGCTCTAGCGGCAGGCGGATCGTCGCACGCAGCCCGCCTTCGGCACGATTGCGCAGGTCGAGCGTCCCGTTTTCGGAGCGGACCGCCTTGCTGACGATCGGCAGGCCGAGCCCCATGCCCGCCGTGTCCCGCGCACGCGCCGTGTCCAGCCTGACGAAAGGCTGAAGGGCATCGGCGATCCTGTCGTCCGGGATACCGGGACCGTCGTCTTCCACGACGATCTCAACCGCCCCGCCGTCGCGCCTCACGCGCACCCGGACATTGCCGCCGTAGTGGAGGGCGTTCTCGATGAGATTGGAGAGCGCCCGCCGTATGGGCACCGGCCTTACGCTGATCTCCAGGTTCGACGGCCCCGAATACGTCGCGTCCGCACCATGGTCGGCGGCTGTATCGACGAGGGTTTCGGCCATCACCGCTATGTCGATGCGGGCTACGGGGATCGACCGGCCGTCGCTCTCGACATAGGCCTGGATCGAATCGAGGAGCATGCGCATCTCCTCGATATCCTTGTTCAGGCCGTCGCGAACTTCCGGGTCGACGCTGTCGTCATCGAGCCGAAGCCGCATCCGGGCCAAAGGCGTTTTCAGGTCGTGTCCGATCGCCAGCATTGTCTGGGTTCGATCGATGAGGGATTGATGGATGCGCTGCTGCATCTCGTTCAGCGCGCGGATCAGCTCTCGCAATTCATCCGGCCCACGTTCCGGCACCAGACGAGGCGGACCGGAGCCAAGGTGGCGCGTGGCTGCAATAAGCGTGCGCAGCGGCTTCAGCGTCGTGCGCACCAGGACCCAGGCCAGAGCCAAGAGGAGCAGCGTGGGCAGCGCCAGCCTGATCACGCGACTTGCGGTCAGCTTCCACGCGGCGTTCGCATACGTCCGAAACTCCACGAAGCTGTTGTCAGACAGGCGCATGGAACCGCCGATATTGCCTTTGCCCGGAACCCCCTCGAGATGGAGTTCGAGATCGGCAAGCGCCAGTTCGGGGGCAATTTCCAGCACCTGCTCGCGCAGGTTGGACAAGCCGAGGGCCGATCGACGGCGAGCGGCCGGGGCCGACCACTTCAGCTTGAAACGCTGGGTACTCAGCACCCCGGCCAGATCGGTGCGCTCCGCCATCGGGGCCCGCTGCAGTGTTCGCCGCGCCAGCACGAGGTTCTCCGCAATCCTTTCCGCATCGTCACGGCGCAGGACGAATGAGTTCACCCGGTCGAAAAGAAAGGAGTTGGCGGCGAAATCGACCAGAACGACGAGCAACAGCACGGCCAGCAGTCGCTCAGGCAGGCCCAGGCGCCTGAATCGAGCGACAAGCCTGCCTGCCATCAGTTGCGGATCACTTCGGCCTTGAACATGTAGCCGACACCCCGAACAGTCACGATCGGCGGCTCGGCGCCTTCCGCCTGCAGCTTGCGGCGCAGGCGGCTTACCAGAACGTCGATGGAACGGTCCGAACTGTCGCCGATGCGGGAGCGCGAGAGTTCCATGAGCCGCTCGCGTCCCAGAACGCGCTGAGGGTAGCCGAGAAAGGTGGACAGCAGGTCGAATTCGGCGCCGGTAAGGTCCACGATCGCGCCACTGGGTGACCGAAGCTCGCGCCGGGCGATGGACACCTGCCATCCGTCGAACTGGATCATGTCGGGGCTGCGCGTATCGGCGGCCGGCTCCGTCGATGAATCAAGCCCTCCGCCCCGACGCAGGACGGCGCTGACCCGGGCCGCCAGTTCGCGCGTGCTGAATGGCTTGGCCAAATAATCGTCCGCGCCCAGTTCAAGGCCAAGGACGCGATCTTCCTCGCTTCCTCGTGCACTGATGAAGATGATCGGAACATCGCTTTCGCGGCGCAAGCGGCGGAACAGGTCGAAGCCGCTGGTCCCGGGAAGCATGATATCGAGCACCACGAGATTGACTGCGGTCTCCCGCAGCGTCACCCACATTTCCGCGCCCGTCGCAGCGGTGAGCACATTGAACCCGCTCTGACGCAGGGCCCGCGCCGTAAGCGTGCGCAACGCTCCATCATCCTCGACGAGCAGAATAGTGGGGGGCGTGGACATCGTTTCTTGCGAATTTCTATGAAGTGGTGCGGCCGTCATCGTGAACAAACTCTGCTGGCATATAGAGGAACCGCGCGGTCAGGGAAACCGCGCGGCGGAAAATCTCTCTCAGTAGCACGGCTTGGCGCCGGCCACTGAAAGGGCATGAGAGATCCGGCCGGAGCAAACGGCGGAAGGCAGCCATAGCCTGCGGTTTTGCCGAGCAACGACCGGAGCGCTTCAGAGTGGGGCCGTCGAATGACAAGGTTTTGGCCCTGACGTGACGAAATGTTGCCGGCGACGACGAACGGGACGGCGAGCGCGACCAGCGCCTTCCGCCGCGTCCTATCGAGCCGTGACGGGTTCACCCGCAGTTCAGTCCTTTTAGTTCAAAAGCTTATCGACGTGCCCACCGCAACCGCCGTTACCCGGTTGGCTCGGAAAGGGAGACGCAAGTCATGAGTACCAATTTACTGAAATCCATCGGCAAGAAACTGGCGCTCGGCGCGGCCGTGGCTGCATCCGTCGTGATGACGGCCTCTCCGGCCCAGGCGCAGGACCGCTACTACGATCGCGGCGACAACACGGCCGCCATCGCCATCGGCGCCGGTGTCATCGGCCTCGCGCTCGGAGCCGCGCTCGCGGATCGCGACGACCGGTATTACTACGACCGCGACCGCTGGGGTTCACGCCGCTACGTGCGGGTGCGTGATCGACCCGGCTACTATTACTACTACGACAACGCGCCGAACCGCTACTACCGGGACCGTTACTACGATCGGTACTATTCGCAATGGAACCGCCCCGGCTGGCGCGGAGGCGATCGCCGCGACTGGAACCGCAGCCGGCACTGGCGGGATGATCGTCGCGCAAATCGTGGTAGGGACCGCTGGGACGGCCGTGGCCGGGATCGGTACGACCGTCGCCGCTGAGGCTGATCGGAACACCGCCATGGGCAGCAGGTGCAAGCGCTGCGCCTCCCGTGGAGGTGATCCACCGGCCCATCTGAACCACCCTCGCCAAGCGGGGCTGAGGCGGCTATGGGCGCCTCACCATGAATACCGCAGATCTGCGCATTGCCCTCTTTTCAGGCAACTACAACTACGTTCGCGATGGAGCCAACCAGGCCCTTAACCGTCTCGTCGGCTTTCTTCTTCGTCAAGGCGCCGACGTGCGCGTCTACGCTCCCACCGTGGCGCGTCCGGCTTTCGAACCCACCGGGCAACTGATCGGCGTGCGCGCCTTCGCAATTCCGGGACGGCCGGAATACCGGTTCCCGTTCTCCATTTCCGGCAGGGCGCGCCGCGATCTTGCTGCCTTCAAGCCGAACGTGGTCCACGTCTCCTCGCCGGATCCGGTCGGCCATCAGGCCGTATCCTGGGCGCGGCGCCAGAACCTTCCGGTTCTCGCCTCCGTCCACACGCGGTTTGAGACTTATCTGCGCTACTACAACATGGCTTGGGGCGAACCCGTGGTAGAAGCCATCCTGCGCCGGTTCTACCGGCGCTGCGACGCTCTGGTCGCGCCATCGGAAAGCATGGCGCAGCTCCTCCGCGAGCAGCGCATGAACTACGATGTGTCGATCTGGTCGCGCGGTGTGGATCATGAGATCTTCAACCCGGGCCGCCGGGATCTCGAATGGCGCCGCAGCCACGGCATCGAGGACCACGAAGTCGTAATCGGTTTTCTCGGTCGGCTGGTTATGGAAAAGGGCCTCGACGTCTTTTCCGATACCGTTGACGAGCTTCGCCGGCGCAACGTCCCTCACAAGGTGCTGGTGATCGGCCAGGGCCCCGCCCGAGAGTGGTTCGAGGAACGCCTGCCCGGCGGCGCCTTCGTTGGCTTCCAGGCCGGCTCTGACCTGGGCAGGGCCGTGGCCTCCCTTGATGTGCTTTTCAATCCGTCTGTGACCGAAACCTTCGGCAACGTCACGCTGGAGGCAATGGCATGCGGCATTCCGGTAGTGGCGGCCGCCGCAACCGGCAGCCAGAGCCTGGTGGACGACCGTGTCTCCGGCCGCCTCATCCCACCGGGAGCGAGCCACCAGTTTGCCGAAGCACTGAAGAACTACGCCGAAGATGCCGCGCTACGCCGCGCCCATGGCGAGGCTGGCGTCGCGCGCGCACGGGAATTCAGCTGGGACAGCATCAATCAGGCTGTGGCCGACACCTACCTGCGGCTCATCCGCCAGAAGACGCGCGGCTAAGCGCAACAGTTCAGGACAAGGCGCGGCGTTTACACCGCGCCTCGCGCCTCTCTCCTCCCTGCCTCTGGCCGAAAACGGCCAGCCGCTTGTGCGCGCGGCATGATCTCGTTTGGGTGTGTCACGCTCCCTTGCGCTGCAGCCGCACCAGCGCACGGTCGATCTCCGCCCGGACCGCGCCGTTCAGTTCACCGTCCACGACCCGGTAGACGATGCGGCCCTCTTCCATCGAATAGGCGACCGTCGCCATGTCGTCATTGAAGCTGGCGACATAGAGCGCGGGCTTGCGCTGTATCAACGCAAGATCGTCGGCGCGGAGAACCAGCGTGTCGCGCATGAAATAGGCGCCGGTCATCTCCGCAGGCGCCACGTCGGCGCTGGCGTGCGTCGCCCCGGCCGTTGCCATTGCAAGCAGGACAAGCCCTGCCTGCAACGCTGTCAGGAATCGCTTCATCACGACTCTTCCTCTCCGGTGCAGACCTGTCCTGCAGGTCCGTCATCTGGAAGAGACTCGTAACATGCAGACACGGTTCCACGAAGCAGTCATTGGTGAGGAACCTTGATACTGCTGCAAATATCGCACTGCAGTATGATCAGCTGTATTCAATTTATACTCGCTGCGTGCTGAAGAATCGAAGTTCTACGGTGCAAATTCAGGGAAAAATGCGCAGGCAGTTTGACAGTTTTCACCGCAGTTGCTCACGCGCAAAAATTCCGGCGGCAGGGTGGAGGAACCGTCCAGCCCGGATGGCGTTGCCTGACGAACGGCCCTGCCCCTGGAACAAAGGAACCTGCGACGACCACCAACACCGCGTCTGCACGCTACGTCGGCTTCGGCAAGTCTGGCAAAGGCTCGATCTCCACCCGGTCCGGTGTGCTGTCGGAACAGCCCTATGGCTTTGGCACCCGTTTCGAAGGCGTGCCCGGCACCAACCCTGAAGAACTGATCGCCGCCGCCCATTCCGCGTGCTTCACGATGGCCACCAGCTTCGCTCTTGCGAGCGCGGGTTACTCTGACGGGACCCTGGACACCGAATGCACCGTGACTCTCGACAAGGAGGGTGACGGTTTCGCAGTGACTAAGTCGGCCCTGAAGCTTTCGGCGACCGTGCCCGGCATCTCACAGGATGAGTTCGATCGCATAGCGAACGATGCCAAGGCGAATTGCCCGATCTCCAAGCTGTTCAACTGCGAAGTCACTCTGGAAAAGTCGCTGAAGGGCTAGCGCGCCGCACCAAGGCGGGGCTCGCGATCCGTCCAGGCGCAGCCCTGCCGTAGTTGCTCCCCCATCTGCAGAGTCACGGCAAAGGGGTAGACGGTGTCGGACATCCCATCGCTGCACCGTGTCGGCGTGACCGCCAGTATCACCTCGCGCCCGCCGATGGAGCCGCTGAAGGATACGCCGCCGCGCCCCGCGAAGCGCGCGACGGGCACTTGAACGCCTTCCGGGTTTTCCGGAGTCGTGTAGCGGAATCCTTCGGCGCCGACCGTACCGCCCCAAAAGGGCTCGGTACCGACAAGCTGAATGATCTCTCCAGGCTTGATGCCATTCCACGGGCGGTGATCGCCGGCATCGCCAGGCAGGTTGTCGGTGGCAGAATGACATGCTGCAAGAGCGAAGAACCCTGCAAGCGACGGAAGCGTGAGAGAGGTTAGCCGCGACATGATTCGAGCCTACGAGCGAGGAGCCGAGTCTTCAATCGCAAGGTGCGCCGATTCGCATGCAGTTCTGCTTCGGCGTTTGATCTGCGCGGGTCACACGCCGGAAAACTAATCTTTTTCAAGCCGCCGTAGCGCTGAACTCTCGTTCAACATTATCAAATTCCAGCGCTTTCTATGCGCTTGCGTGTTATGCAACAGCAATTACCGCTAATGAAATTGCGATGCTAAGCCAACTGCGCTTTTGCTGCACCGCACAAGATAACTGCAGCCCGAGGCGAACCAAGCCTCGTCGAAAAGCAAGGATCGCACCATGTTCAAGACTGTCTTCGCCTCCGCTGCCATCGCTCTTCTCGCCGTTCCGGCCGCTGCTCACGCTGATGACAGCCGTGAGTTCTCGCACGAGGGCGTGAACTACACCTACACCACCGCTCAGAAGGGCAAGGTCACCGTGATCAACGGCACGACCTCCGCCGGCGTTCCCTTCCGCCTCTACGTCAAGGGTGGCCGCGTATCGGGCACCTACAACAGCCGCTATGTGTCGTTCACGACCGCAGAGGCCGCCAAGCTGAACCTCGCCCAGTAAAAACGGGCAGGTTTCGGGCAAACTGATCGCGCAGCTCGCGCGCTCGGGCATCCTCCTCTCCCTCGCCTGAGCCGCTGAGCGCCGAACCAGGCGCCGTCCCGCACCGCCGGGACGGCGCCTTTTTCTCGTGCCGGGCGCTGACAAGGGATGGCGGTTGAAGTAGCGCCTCAGGCGCACACACCTTTGGAAATTTGATGGCTGCGGGCAAATTTGTTCTTTTGCTGATGGGCGGCGGGCTTGCGGGTGCCGCCTTCGCCGCGTTGACGACAGGCGCGATCACGCGCCTCCCCGATGCGCAAGAGAGCCTCTCCCCTCCGCCGGTCGCGCAGCCGGACGCGGGTTCTGATAGCGACGAGGGAGCTTTCGTCCTTGGCACCGCGCAATGGCCTTTTCAGGCCGAAGGCGGTGCGGACGGGCTGGCCTACTCCCCGGAAGATCTGGAGGCGCCGGACTATGAGCCGGACCCCGCGGCGGAAGACAACCGCCCTTTCGCCTACCATGCCGGGGAGCCGCCGAAGCGGCTGAGTGAGCCGATGCCACCCGCGCGCCCGGTTCCGCCTCCGACAGGCAGGGTCGGGGGCGCGGGCGACGCCGCCACCGCTGCCGCAAACCGTGCGGCCGATGCAGCGCAGGACGTGCTCGCGGCCGAAACCGCCCTTTAATCGTTAGCGGACAGGCGCCGCAGGTTCTTGCGGACCTCGCGGCGGTAATGCGACACCATATGGCGGCATACCGTCTCCGGATCGTGGCCAAGCTGCCCCATGGCAAAGGCAATGCCGAGTTCCCAGCCAGCCCAAACCTTTTCGGTCACCATGCGAACCATCTCGGTCCCCGCATCGGCATCGCAGCGATTGATGCGTGCCGTGCGCATCGCGATCACCGATCCGGCCTCCGCCCAAAGCTTGCCGGCCTCGTCCAGCAAGTCCCGGGTGGCGCAATCCTGCTTCATCCGCGCACGTCCTCGTCCTTCGCCCGTGCGCAGGTTTTGCACACGCTCCGGCGGTCCGCTGCCGAACATCGCACATCCTCGGGAAAAGCCCGGACGCTCGACCGGCGAGCCGGGTTGCGGCGCTCCTTAGTCGAAGTCCGGCGCGCGGGAAAGATTTTCATCCAAGGGTGACGAAGACCTCCGCCTCGATGACCCACTCCCCCGCCATCTCGCGCCACTTGGCCGCATAAGTTCCCGAGGCCCCCGGCTGCGGCGAGCCGGCAGCCGTCCCATGCCAGTGCCCCTGCTCCATTGCGACCGGCTCAACCGCCGAAACGATGACATGTTCAGGCGTCCGTTGGTAGATCAGGCGATCGGCATGGCCGAATTCCCGCCGCCAGATCTTTACCTGCGCCATGCGGCCAGCAATCACGGCACTGTCGCTGCCGGTCACCATGACACAGTCCTTTGCCAGCAAAGGTCCGATCGCGGCCGCGTCACCGTCGGCAATGGCGCGATTGAAGGCGGCGCGTCGGGCCCGGACGGCGAGTTCCGTCATAATCCCTCCACACCCGGCCGCAGCGGAGATGCCGCGCCTTCACCGGCGACGGTCATCCACCGCCGCACGTTCCAGCGTTCGACAAGGCCCTCCTTCACATAGGGATCGGCGACCGCAAAGGCCTCCGCCACCTCTGGCCCCTGCCCTGCGAAGAGCAGCATCGCCGTGTCCAGCGGATTTTCGATAGCCCCCGCCAGAAGCATCTCGCCACGTTCGCAGGCTCTCCACGCGTGTTCGAGATGTGCGTCACGCAATGCGCCACGCCGTTCGAGATAGCCCGGGGCTAGGTGATAGATGAGCAGATAATGGTTCATACAGGGATCATGGCGCGCGCTGCGCCCCCCGGAAAGGCCCTGCCTTCAACCATCCACCGGATCTGGAAGGCACAGCGCGCGGGAGCCCATAGATCGGGTCTATGCCGCCCATGGACCAACGGCATCTAGGCCAGCGAGGCAGGATTGCTCTCAATGCACAGCGGTCACGATCGACCGTGGGAGCGCACCGGATGATTCTGAAGATCGCAGGCGTCAGCCTGTCGCTGGCAATGCTGATGATGGCCCCCGGATCGGCCTTCGCCCAAGCCTCCGCAACGGCGTCCGAGGCAACGTCCCCCGGGCCCGGCCAAGGTACGCCCGCCCTTGTTCCCTCCGACTTCGTCGTTCCGGCACAGGCGGAGGCCGACAGCTTTAAGCTCGTGCCGCTCGGCCCTGACGTGGTGGATGTGGACTTCGCCGCGTACATGTCCTCGATCGAGCATCTGCAGGCGACCTTCACGCGCAGCACGGACTGGCCCCATGCCAACCTTTCCGCCGCTGACGCGATGCGCGACATGGAGAACGAGCAGACTCGCTTCCGGGAGCGCAAATCCTTCGCCTACGCAGTCCTGACGCCGGACGGAAAGCGGGAACGGGGCTCGGTGTACGTGTCGCCCAGCCCGGTCGACGGCTACGACGCCGTAGTGAGGCTCTGGGTAACCAAGGCCGAATACGACGCCGGGTTCGACACGCGGCTGTACAGCTGGGTGACGGCCTGGATCGCCGAAGACTGGCCTTTCGCCAGGGTGGCCTACCCCGGCCGCGCCATCGCGTGGAAGGATTGGGATGCTCTCGTGGCGGCGCAGAAGGCTGGCGCGTAAATCTGGCAAAGCCACGCTGCGAACGGGGCTGCGGACACGTCAGGCACCCTGCAGCGCCAGCTTACCCAGCAGCGCCAGTGCCGCAGCGGGAGCTCGCTCCTTGGCCCCGTTGATGAAGAACGCAAAAATCTCGCGCCCCTCGACGGTCCAGGCTCCGATGCGCTCCTTCCAGGCCTCGAGTTCACCTTCGGCGTAGCCCTGCTCCAGCTCGGCGCGGGCGTTCTGCAGACGGGCGTAGATGAAGGGGGCGCCCTCGGTCGCATTCAGAGCGGCGTATTTTGGCGAATCGGCAAGGACGACCGCGACCCCCGCCTTGCGGCACAATGCAAAGAAGGCAGGATCATCGAAGCTTTCGTGCCTCGCTTCGATCGCATGTTGCAGAATCATGCCCTCCTGCCGTGTAGGCAGCAGGGCCAGGAACGCGCCGATCTCATCGGGATCGAACGCCTTCGCTGCAGGAAGTTGCCAATTGATCGGGCCCAGCTTCGGGCCAAGTTCGACGAGCCCCTGAGCCATGAAGTTCGCCACGCCCTCACCCGCTTCGGCCAAATTCCTGCGCGTGGTGCAGTAACGGCTGCCCTTGACGGCGAAGCGAAAATGATCCGGCACCGCGTCGCGCCATTTGGCGAAGCTGGCCGGGCTCTGACGGCGGTAGAAGGTCGCGTTGATCTCCGTCGCGGTCAGCCGCTCGCCAAGGTAGGCGAGTTCGCGAGCGTGCGGCAGGCCTTCTGGGTAGAAGAGGCCGCGCCATGGTGCATAGGTCCAGCCGCCAACTCCGATGTGCACGGTCACCGATTCTTCCCCGTCAGCCGCTTGCGATTGGCGGCAACCTTTCGGCGGTAATGCCGCACGGCCTTGCCCGTGCTTGTGGCCGACCCACCGCCTGCCGCCAGCATCATCCCCGCCGTGGCGGCGGCACGGACCTTCTCCGTGACCATGAGCCGGTTCTCGCGCCCACTGCCCTGTCCCGTCATGATGTCGAACGTGCGCAGCCCGATGACCGTGAGGCTCTCCACCCCCAGCCAGTAGCTGTCGTGGGCCAGCTTCATCCAGTCGGCGGCCGGGTTCCGGTGCATTGCCTGATCCTCGTCACTGCGGGCGCGGGCTGCGCAGTGACGAGGGTGATCGGCTTGGGACCTGTCGTCAATCGTGCTCGCGTCCGTTGGAGCCGATGTAGAGTTCGCCGCCGGTATCCTTGAAGACCTTGCTCATCTCGGCCATGCCCGCCTCGGCGTCTTCGGCGGCCACGAAGGTCTCAACCGGCTGGTTCTGCTTCGCGGCAAACTCGCGCACTTCCTGCGAGATTTTCATCGAGCAGAACTTGGGCCCACACATTGAGCAGAAGTGCGCGGACTTGGCACCTTCTGCCGGAAGGGTCTGGTCATGGTACTGCTCCGCCGTATCGGGGTCGAGGCTAAGGTTGAACTGATCCCGCCAGCGGAACTCGAACCGCGCGCGGGAAAGCGCATCGTCGCGGACCTTGGCCGCAGGGTGGCCTTTCGCGAGGTCGGCGGCGTGAGCGGCCAGCTTGTACGTGACGACGCCAACTTTCACATCGTCGCGATCCGGCAGGCCCAGGTGCTCCTTGGGCGTGACGTAGCAGAGCATCGCGGTGCCGTACCAGCCGATCATGGCCGCGCCGATGCCGCTGGTGATATGGTCGTACCCCGGGGCAATGTCGGTGACGAGCGGCCCGAGGGTGTAGAACGGCGCTTCGCCGCAAGCCTGAAGCTGCTTTTCCATGTTCTCCTTGACCTTGTGCATCGGCACGTGGCCCGGCCCTTCGATCATGACCTGCACGTCCTGTTCCCAGGCGCGCCTGGTCAGTTCGCCGAGCGTGTAGAGTTCGGCGAACTGCGCCTCGTCGTTGGCATCCGCGATCGAGCCGGGACGCAACCCGTCACCCAGCGAATAGGCGACGTCATAGGCCTTCATGATCTCGGTGATCTCGTCGAAGCGTTCGTAGAGGAACGATTCCTTGTGATGCGCCAGGCACCACTTGGCCATGATCGAGCCGCCGCGCGAAACGATGCCCGTCACGCGCTTGGCGGCGAGCGGCACGAAGGGCAGGCGCACACCCGCATGGATTGTGAAGTAGTCCACCCCCTGCTCGGCCTGTTCGACCAATGTGTCGCGGAAGATCTCCCAGGTCAGTTCCTCGGCAATGCCGCCGACCTTTTCGAGCGCCTGATAGATCGGCACGGTGCCGATGGGCACGGGGCTGTTGCGAATGATCCATTCGCGCGTGTCGTGGATGTTCCTGCCGGTGGACAGGTCCATCACGGTGTCCGCGCCCCAGCGGATCGCCCAGACCATCTTGTCGACTTCGCTCGCCACGTCCGAAGCGACGGCGGAGTTGCCGATGTTGGCGTTGATCTTCACCAGGAAGTTGCGCCCAATCGCCATCGGCTCGCTTTCGGGGTGGTTGATGTTCGACGGAATGATGGCGCGGCCGCGCGCCACCTCCTCGCGCACGAATTCGGGCGTCACGTAGTCGGGGATGGAGGCTCCCCAATTCTGCCCGTCACGCACATATTCCTTGAGCCTCGCACGGCCGAGGTTTTCGCGCTCGGCCACGTATTCCATCTCGGGCGTGATGATACCGGCTTTCGCGTAGTGCATCTGGCTGACGTTTCGGCCGGGCTTCGCGCGCAGCGGGCGCTTCATCACGTTGGCGAAGGTGGGGACACCGGCGGAGCGGTCGGGCCCCCTGAGGCCGTTGTCCTCGGGCTTCACCTCGCGACCGGCATAGTCCTCGACGTCCCCGCGCGCGAGGATCCATTCGCGGCGCTTGAGCGCAAGGCCTGCCGAAATGTCGATGGTGGCCTGGGGATCGGTGTAAGGGCCGGACGTGTCGTAGACGCGCACCGGCGCTTCGCCGCTGCCGGGTTCCAGATGGATCTCGCGCATGGCCACACCGAGCGGGCCAACGTGGATCTTCCTCGATCCGCGAATGGGGCCGGTGGTGACGCCGATTTCGAGCGTGCTGTTGATGTCTGCCATGGATTGCCTCTCTTCCTTCCATGGGACGGAAAAAGAGACGAAACTGCGGGCCATGGACGGACTTCGACCCGACGCTCCACTTCCTCCGCCCGTACTAACGGGTTCAGGTTCGACGGGTCTTGTGGAGCATACCCACAACTCTCAGCCACTCGCTGGCTCCCCGGGGACGGCGTGGAAGATAGACGGCGGCGAAGGCGCGGTCTAGGGGCATAGGCAATGCCGATGCTCTATCGCCTGGACGGCGCCGCTCAGGCCGTTGCCCGCCTTTTCGGAGCCGAGGCCGGTAACGATCCGTGGTCGGGCGGGCACGCCGCACCGGGCCAGTTCGCGCCGGTCATCACCGCCGGGCGCGAGGCCGTGGCCGGGCCAAGGCCCCGCGAGCGCACGCCGCGCCGAATGATCCCGCGCCTATGGGGTGTGCCACCGCCCCCCTCCGTGCAGGAACAACGCGGCATACTGACGGTGCGCAACCTCGACAGTCCGTTCTGGATCGGCAACTTGCGCAACAGCGAATTCCGCTGCCTCGTCCCCGCAACCGCCTTCATGGAAGGGGGCCGCCCTTCGCCGGCTGACGGCAAGCGGCGGCAATGCTGGTTTGCCTGCACCGATCAGCCGGTCTTCGCCATGGCAGCCGTGTGGAAGGACAGCGAGATTCCTTCCTTCGCCCTCCTCTCCTGCCCGGCAAACGCCGCGCTCAAAGCGGAAGGCCGAGACACGATGCCGGTGATCCTGCCCCCCGATCCAGCGGCGCAGGAAATCTGGCTGCGCGGCGGCTGGGACAGGGCGAAAGGTCTGGTGGCGCCCTATTCGTCCTCGCTCATGACTCTGCGCAGCTGACCTTCGCCAAAAGGCTGACAGTTGCCAAAGGCCGGGGCGCGACCCATCTCGCGTGCGATGGCTACCTCTCTCGACAGCCTGCTCGGCGAGATCCGCTCCTGCCGCCTGTGTCAGAACGCGCTCGGCTTCGAGCCTCGTCCCTTCGTTGCCGCCAGCCCCGCCGCGCGGCTCCTCATCATCGGACAGGCGCCCGGCAGCAAGGTCCACGCCAGCGGCATCGGCTGGAACGACGACAGCGGCGACCGGCTTCGGGACTGGCTGGGGATGGATAAGGCGACGTTCTACGACACGTCCAAGGTGGCGCAGATGCCTTCCGGCTTCTGCTATCCCGGCAAGGCCAGCGGCGGGGACAAGCCGCCCCGCCCCGAATGCGCGCCGCGCTGGCACGCAGCCCTCCTCGCGCAGATGCCGAACATAGGGCTGACCCTGCTGGTCGGCCAGTATGCCCAGAAGCGCTACCTCCCGCGTGGCTTCGCGCCCAACCTGACCGAAGCGGTGCGCCAGTGGCGCGCGGCGCCTGAAGGCCTGTTCCCGCTTCCCCATCCGGCGTGGCGCAGCCGGATCTGGATGGCGAAGCATCCCTGGTTCGAAGCGAACGTCCTGCCCGACCTGCGCCGCCGTGTTGCGCAGGTCCTCGGCACGGATTAGGCCGAAGGTGCGGCTGTGCGGGGCCGCCCGACTGAAACCCAGTCCACCTGCCGCGTCGCGTACATCACGCCTGCGAGTGCGACGAACAGCAGCACCGAACCGATCAGAAGCGACCACGCTTCAAGATTGAGGAGGACGAAAAGCAGCGCGTAGAGCCCGACCAGCAGCGCGCCGATGAAGCGGCCTCGCTTCCAGCTTTTCAACACAGCGGCACTGTATGCGGTGAGAAGCCCGATCACCGCCGCGCTTGCGAGGATGTACGCGAGCGTGAAGCCGATCACTTCGGCGAAGGCCAGCAGCAGTGCGAAGAACAGCACCAGCGCCGCGCCCGTGAGAAGATACTCCACCGGAGCCACGCGCGCACCGCCCACCACGTCGAACAGGAAGAAGGCGAGGAAAGTGAAGCCGATGAACAGGAACCCGTACTTCACGGAACGATCGACCTTGGAATAGAGGTTGACCGGCTCTACGAGATCGACGTTCACCACCCGCCCCGGAGCGCCGATGACTTCGGGCGCACCGCCGGAAGCCATCCCGCCTGACGCGGCGCTGCGCGTGTCCGTCAGCTCAATCTGCACGCCGTCGTTCCCGCGCACCGGGAAGCCAACATCTTCCATCGCCACGGGCGGTTGGCCCAGAGCGAGCTTGTCGATCCGATAACGCGCGGAAAACCCCGCATCGGAAACTCGCGGCTGGTCCGGCAGGAACGAGCCGGAGAAGCTTGGGCTCGGCCAGCTGGAGGTGACCTCCCACTGCGTCTGCCCGCCGCGAGGGACAAGGCTGATCCCGCCGCTGCCCCGCACTTCCAGCGCATATCCGATGCGAAGCGTGCCGGCACCGTCCCAGGGCAGGAACGCGAAGAAGCCTTGCCCGCCCGACGCGGCGGGGCCCTTGCCGGGCTGCACTTCAAGCGGGCGACCGTTGGCGGTGAGCGATCCGCCGGCGGTAAGGCCGCGCGCGTCCGAGGTTCCGACCCGCACCTCCGCGCGCTCCCAGATCAGCCGCTCCCGCGTGACGCCGAAGCGCGCAAGGTCGGCGGGAAGGGTGAAGGTCGCCTTGCCATCAACCCTGGCAGTGAAGAGAACCGACCGGTAGATCGATTTCTGCCGCTCCTGCGGGTCCACGCGGGTCTTCACCCGATTGCTGTCGGGAGAGATGTAGAGCAGCTTCTCCACCTCGGCGACGCGGGTGATCGGTTTTCCATCCACCGTCTCGTTCTGAGTCTGCGTGGTACGAAAGGGCACCACGACGACCGGGCCGGACAGGATCTGCGGACCGCCCCATCCGGCGTTGATGGCATTCTGCGCCGTGCGCGACTGGTCCTGCCGATCGTAGACGAGCGCGTAGACCAGCAGCAGCGGAACCATCAGGACGAGGGCCACCAGCCCCACGAACAGCAGTTTCATGCCGGGCGAACGTTCCCGGCGCGGCGTGCTGTCATGCTCCATCAGGTCTCCTGTGCTCGTCTGCCCTGTCTCCCGCGATCATGCACGAGCCGTATCCCGGCCGCCACAGATTGCCCCCGGAGCGCTTAGAACGTGTACGCGACGCCCGCCCCGACAAGCCACTGATTCGCGCTGCCGCGCAGCGACGTGAACGGCGTGTCTTTGCCGTCGTTCAGCATGCGCGAGTAGTTCGCCACGCCGAAAAGCGAGAACCCGCCGTCCCGCACGTCGCCCGAAAGGTCGTAGGCGGTCAGGAGCGAAACGTTGGCGCTGTCCCATCCACCCTTGGCGTTGTAGACCGGAAGGCCGCTCGCCGCGCTTTGCCCCGGGGTCACCGAGTAGTAGTAGCGGGCGAAATCGTCGTCCACATGACGCGCGCTGATGGCGAGGACCGCAAAGAGCGCGGGGCTTAGCGGCGTGGCGTAGCTGATCGCCGGTGACCAGGTCATGCCCTTGTAGGCGCCGTTCACGTCCCACTTCACATCGGTCGACAGGGTAAGGGAGTCGTACTCGTGAAGCAGCTTGTACTTGGTCACGCCGGCCGAAGCGCCCAGTTCGATGGCAACGTCCAGCTTCCCGGCGGCGCGCACGACATCGTCCTTGATACCGCCGTTCCGGTTCGATGCGACCGTGCCGACGGGGCCAAGCGAAAAACCGAAGCCGGAATCGCGATCATCCGGGATGAAGTCCAGCGCCACGCCGGCCGGGCGGGGGTTGATGTCGATGCCCTTGAAACGCCCCCGCACCAAAGGAACCGGCTGCACGCGATAATCGTCAGAACCGCGGTAGCTTGGCAGATAGATTGCGCCAACGCCGACAGTCAGATGGTCGCCATCGAGAACGTTCTCCTCGGGCGCCTCCTGAGCGGCAAGCGGCATCGACAGCAGCGCAGCGCAAACCGCGAGGAGGCTGGGTGCTAGACGTGAAAGCATGAAGATCCCCTGATTATTTGACAGGGCAACGCATTCGCGCCCCCACGGTTGCGTAAGCCCTGCGACGTATACGTCAGCGCGCAGAAATATTTCAGCGCGTGGTAACGGCTATAACGGGCGCGCCGTCCGGCGGAGTGTCGTTGCCTTCGCCGAGCCGGCGCTGCATCAGAAACACGTCTATCCACTGCCCGTGCTTCCACCCCGCTGCCGCCAGCGTGCCGACCGGCAGAAATCCTGCGCGCGCATGAAGGACGACAGAGGCGGGCTCCGAAGCCGCGATCACGGCGAAGGCCTGCCGGAAACCACGCCGCTCGCATTCGGTCAGCAAGGCTTGAAGCAAGGCGCTGCCGATGCCGCGGCCAAGGCAGTCGTGGCGGACATAGATCGTCGTCTCCACACTGTAGCGGTACCCGGCCCGAGGCCCGTAACGCTGCGCAAACCCGAAGGCGAGGACGCGCCCGTTCGCACCCCGGGTCACGAGGAACGGGTAGCCGCCGTCGACCAGATCCAGCCTCCGGCGCGCCATCTCGGCGGCGTCAGGCGCTTCGGTTTCGAAGGTCGCAGTGCTTTCCTCCACGTAGTGCGCGAAGATTTCCGCGAGTGCTGCCACGTCCCCCGACGTGGCGTCGCAGATGGTCAATTGCCCGGTCATCATCAGGAACATGCAGCAAAGCGCCGGGACTGCCAAGTTGCAGCAATCGTTCGCAGTGCCTAAACAGCGCGACGATGGACCGATTTTCCGGCAACGATGCCTCGTGTGACCTTGCAATCCTCGGCGGTGGACTTGCCGGAGGACTGATCGCCCTCGCCCTTGCGGCCCGCCGACCCGACGTTCGCGTCAAGATTTTTGAACAGGGTGAAAGGCTTGGCGGCGATCATGTCTGGTCGTTCTTCGCCAGTGACTTGCCCGAGGGCGGCGAAGCCCTTGTGGCGCCCATGGTGGCGGCACGCTGGGACGGGTATCAGGTGCGTTTCCCCGGCAATCGGCGGGATCTTTCCACGCCTTACCGAAGCGCCACCGGCCCGATGCTGGACAAAGCGGTGCGCGCCGCGCTGCCGGCTGAGCGGATCGTCACCGGCGTGGAGGTCAAGGCGGCGGATTCAGGCGGGGTCACGCTGGCCGACGGCCGGCATTTTCAAGCCGCAGCCGTCATCGACGCGCGCGGGAGCCGAGGCCTGCCGCACATGCGCGGGGGCTGGCAGAAGTTTCTCGGCCAGACGCTGCGCCTGTCCGCCCCGCACGGCCTGTCGCGCCCGGTGGTGATGGACGCGACCGTCGCCCAGCTCGACGGCTACCGCTTCGTCTATTGCCTGCCGTTCTCCGAAACCGAAATCTTCGTCGAGGACACGTACTATTCCGATACGCCCGATCTGGACCTGCCCGTCCTGCGCGGTCGCATCGCAGAATATGCCGCTACTTCGGGCTGGGCGGTCGAACAGGTCGCTTACGAGGAAAAGGGCGTCCTGCCCGTCGTCGCAGACGGGGATTTCGGCGCTTTCTGGACTGCGGGCGCCGACCTTCCCCGCGCAGGAACGCGGGCGGGGCTCCTTCATCCGCTCACGTCCTACTCGATCCCCGATGCGGTGCGCTTCGCGCTGCTGGTAAGCGGCCTCGACAATCTCTCTGCAGCGGCCCTATCTAGGGCAAGTCATGACCGTGCTATCCAGCACTGGCGCGAAAGGCGCTTTTATCGAATGTTGAGCCGTATGCTATTCGGAGCGGCCGAAGGGCCGGAGCGCTGGCGCATGCTCGCCCGCTTCTACATTTTGCCGGAGGGTCTTATCGAACGGTTCTACGCAAGCCGTTCCACCACCCGAGACATGGCCCGCATCCTGGCGGGCAAGCCGCCTGTGCCGATCGGCGCGGCCCTCGCCAGCCTGACGGGTCGTGGACGCCCGCTGGCCGACCTGGGGGGCCTCTCGTGAAGAAGGCCTGCGTCATCGGTGCCGGCTTCGGCGGCCTCTCTCTCGCCATCCGCCTGCAGAGCGCAGGCATCGCCACCACCCTCGTCGAGGCGCGGGACAAGGTGGGCGGCCGCGCCTACGTCTGGGAGCGGGAGGGCTTTACCTTCGATGCGGGACCGACTGTGGTCACCGATCCCGAATGCCTGCGCGAGCTCTGGGCGCTGTCCGGCAGCGACATGGCCGCCGACGTGACGCTGATGCCGGTGTCGCCCTTCTACCGCCTCAACTGGACGGACGGCGTCACCTTCGACTACTCAAACGACGAAGGCGCCCTGCGCCGAGAGATCGCCCGCGTGGCCCCGGGCGACATCGAGGGTTACGAGGAGTTCGAACGGTATTCCGCTGGCGTCTGGCAGGAGGGGTACGTCAAGCTGGGGCATGAGGCGTTCCTGGACTTCTCAAGCATGCTGAAGGCCGCGCCCGCCCTCGCCCGCTATCAGGCCTGGCGGTCGGTCTACTCGATGGTTTCGCACTTCGTGAAGAACGAGCATCTGCGCGAGGCGCTGTCCTTCCACACGCTGCTCGTCGGCGGCAATCCGATGACGACAAGCGCGATCTACGCCCTGATCCACAAGCTGGAGAAGGACGGCGGCGTGTGGTGGACCAAAGGTGGCACAAACAAGCTGGCACAGGGCATGGCCGCGCTGTTCGAACGGCTGGGCGGCACGCTGCGCGTCGGGGACAAGGTCCGGCAGATCCACACGATTGGCGACCAGGTCACCGAGGTTGAGTGCGAAAGCGGCTGGCGCGACCGGTTCGACGCGGTCGCCTCCAACGGCGACCTCATGCACACCTACGGCACACTGCTCCGCGACACGCCGCGGGGACAGCAGATGGCGAAGCGTCTGACCAAGAAGCGCTTTTCGCCAAGCCTCTTCGTGGTTCACTTCGGGGTGGAGGGCACCTGGCCCGGCATTCCCCATCACACCATCCTGTTCGGCCCGCGCTACAAGGGCCTGCTCGACGACATCTTCGAGAACGGCGTGCTGCCGCGCGACTTCTCGATCTACCTGCACCATCCGACCGTCACCGACCCCTCAATGGCGCCCGCGGGCAAGAGCACGTTTTATGCGCTTATTCCGGTCGCGCACATGGGCAAGCTCCCGATCGACTGGGACGAAGTCGGGCCGATCCTCGAACAGCGGGTCATCGCCGAAGTGGGCCGCCGCCTGATCCCCGATATCGAGGATCGGATCGTCACCCGCTTCCATTACGCACCGCCCAACTTCGTGGAAGACCTTGGCGCGTGGAACGGCAATGCGTTCAGCCTTGAGCCAATCCTGACGCAGAGCGCCTTCTTCCGCGGGCACAACCGGGACGACAAGCTGAGGAACTTCTACCTTGTGGGCGCCGGCACTCACCCCGGCGCAGGCATTCCCGGCGTCGTCGGCAGCGCCAAGGCGACCGCTCGGCTCATGCTGGAGGATCTGCGGTGACCCGGGAGGTCATCGCCCTCAACGCCGCCTGGGCGTGGACGGGTGTGGCCTTTGCGGAGGTGATCGCGCACAGCCTGATGGGGCACATGCTGGTCGTGGATGAAGCAGGCACCTATCACTACGTCGACCCCGATCTTGGCGAGGTCACCGCACTCGGAAACGAGGACGCGGCACGGGCGCACATGGATCGGGCTGAAACAATAGCCATCTGGCGCGCGGATGCTCTTGTCGATGCGGCGGGAAAGCGGCTAGGGCCGCCCGCATTGGGCGAAGTCTACAGCCTCACGCCACAGGCCCTCGTCGCCGGTGATTACCGCGAGGAGAACCTGGTGCGGATCGACTTTGTCCGCCTCATCCAGATCACGGGCGAGATCGCCCGGCAAACGCGTGACCTTCCCGAAGGCGCGCTGGTGAACATCAAGGTAGTTGACTGACATGAAGCGTCTCGCCGTCTATTGCGGCTCCGCCACTCCCGCCGATCCCCGCTACGTCCAGCTTGCCGCGAATGTCGGCACTGCCCTTGCCCGCCAGGGCATCGGCGTCGTCTACGGCGGTGGTCGCCTCGGCCTCATGGGCGCCGTAGCCGGAGCCGCCCTGGCCGCCGGTGGCGAATGCATCGGCGTAATCCCCGAAGCCCTTGTAGGCGGCAACGGTCGCGGCGGCGAAGTGGCCAACTACGACTGCGAATTGACGATCGTGAAGACCATGCACGAACGCAAGGCCGCCTTCACCGACCTGTCGGACGGCTTCCTTGTCCTGCCCGGCGGCGTCGGCACCATGGACGAGCTGTGGGAAGCGGTGAGCTGGTCTCAGCTGGGCTACCACAGCAAGCCGGTGGGCATCCTGAATGCTTTCGGGTTCTACGACGGGCTGCTGCAGTTCAACCGCCACATGGCCGAAGTCGGCTTCGTCCGCCCCGCCCACCAAGGCATCATCATGGCGGAAACCGAGCTCGATCCCTTGCTGAAGCGCATGCGCGCCTACGAACCGATCGTGCCGATCGTCAGCATGGACCCGAACACGCTGTGATCCTCATGCGCTTCGACAGGGTTCCCCAGGGAACAGCGTCCGCGATAATAGCGGAGCCTATCGGGGCATGACGAAGGCCGAACGGAACCGCGCCGCGCTCGTCATCGCGGCGCACGATTCCATTCGCAAGGGCTCTCGCAGCTTTGCCGCCGCCAGCCGCCTTTTCGATCGCACCACGCGCGAGAGAGTCTGGCTGCTTTACGCCTGGTGCCGCGCCTGCGACGACATCGCGGACGATCAGGACCACGGCGGCGCCTCGCTCGGAGATCATGGCCGTAGCCTTCGCCCGGAAGCGCGGCTCGCCACAATCCGCAGCCTGACCGACCTCGCGGTGGCGGGGGAGAATACCGGCCATGCCGCCTTCGACGCCCTGGGGCAGCTCATGCGCGAAACGCCGATCAGCCGCGCCATGGTGGATGACGTACTCGCCGGTTTCGCGCTCGACGCAGCGGACTGGCGCCCGCGCACCGAAGCTGACATGCTGCGCTACTGCTTCCACGTCGCCGGGGCCGTGGGCGTCATGATGGCCGCCGTCATGGGCGTAGCGGCCGACGATGACGACACGCTCGACCGCGCCTGCGACCTCGGCCTCGCGTTTCAGCTGGCCAACATCGTGCGCGACGTGTCGGAGGATGACGCCAATGGCCGCTGCTATCTCCCGATGGAGTGGCTGGCGGAAGCCGATATACCGCCGGGTGAGGTAACGAAGCCGCACTACCGCCATGCGCTGGTCCCGCTGGTCGCCCGCGCTTGCGCACTGGCGCGCGAGTACGAAATCTCCGCTCGGTTCGGTACCAGCCGCCTGATGTTCCGCCAGCGCTGGGCGGTGCTCGCCGCCGCTGGCATCTACGGCGGCATCGCGCGGGAGGTCGAACGCCTTGGTGCTCACGCCTGGGATCACCGGGTGAGCACCAGCCGATGGCAGAAACTGCGCCTGATCGGCACAGCTTTTGCCGAGGCCCGCCGCGCTCCCCGCGCAGCCGGCAAGCCGACGCCATCGCGGCGCGAACTTGCGGCCATGGCGCGCTGAGACATCCCGCTTACAATGCCGAAATAAAAGTGGGAGCCTGTGTCAGCGGCAGGTGTTTCTCCTGAAACAAACCTCAGGAGAAGCGCCCATGCTGTTCACCATTGCTGCCATACTCTTCGTGCTCTGGCTGCTGGGTCTGGTGGTCTTCAATGTCTCCAGTGCCGTCATTCACGTGCTGCTGGTGCTGGCCATCATCGTCGGTCTCGTCCAGCTCTTCCGCGGCCGCCGAGTCTAGTTCTTCGCTGCAAGGCGCCTTACTGCCCGACGGGCGGGGGCGCCTTGCGATAGTATTCGGGCGGATTGATCCGGCGAAACAGCCGTCCCCGCTCCGAATAGAGCACGAGCGCCAACGCGCCCGTGCCGCAGATGACCATGGCCGCCATGATCGGGCGCGCGGTCCCGTCGTAAGCCTGGCCGATCAAGGCGCCGAGCGTCGCCCCCAGCACCATCCGAACGAACGCCATGACCGAGGCAGCCGCCCCTGCGATGCGGGCGAACGGCTGAAGCGAGATCGACTGGAAGTTGGAGCCGATGAAGCTCATCATACACATCGACAAGGTCATGAGCGGCAGGAACGTCCACAAGCCCTCGCCGCGCAGCGCCAGCAGGAAGTGGACGGCGCCGATGACGATGTAGCCCAAAAGGGCGGCGTGAGACACGCGGCGGGCGCCGAAGCGCTCGACGATGCGGGCGTTGGCGAAATTGGTGGAGGCCATGACCAACGCCATGCCGCCGAACAGCAGCGGGAACATGGTCCCGGCCCCGAAATGCTCGCCCAGAAGCTGTTGTGCGCTGTTGATGTAGCCGAACAGAGCGCCCTGAACCAGCGCCGCGCCGAGGAAGTAGCCGATGGCAGCGCGCTCCTTGAGCGCCACGGCCATGTTTCCTGCGATGACCTTGGCGCGGACCGGCTGGCGATAGTCCTCATGAAGAGTTTCGGGAAGCCGGACCCAGGCCCACACGAAGATCACACCGGCAATCGCGCCCATGATCCCGAAGATCCAACGCCACCCCGCGAAAAGCAGCACCGACTGACCCAGCATCGGTGCGATCATGGGCACCACCATGAACGTCATGGCTATCATCGACTGGCTGCGCGCCATCCGATCCCCCTCGAACCGGTCGCGAAGGATGGTCATGGGCATGACGACCATGGCGGATGTGACGAATCCCATTACCCCACGCGCAATCAGCAGGAGCTCGAAGCTGGCGGCAAAGGCACACACCAGCGAAAGGACAACGTAGGTCGTGATCGCCGCCAGCACGACGGGGCGCCTGCCGAAGCGGTCAGCGATGGCTCCCGGGAACAACGACCCCAGACCCGAGCAGATCAGGAAGACGCCGACGATGAGCTGCCGCTGGTTGGGATCCGCCACCTGAAGGTCCGCGCTGATCGTGCCGAGCGCCGGAAGCATCACGTCGATCGCCAGGGCCTGCAGCGCCTGAAAGGCAGCCATCATGGCCACAAACTCGAACTCCCCCATGGGAAAGTTCTGATCACGCATGGTTGGGGACTTCATGGGCAAGCGAATGCCGCAGATGCACCCCCGGTTCCAGCTAAAACACGAACCGGGTGGCGGAAATATCATCAACGGCTTTATAGAAATCGGCATGTCACCGCAGCATGATCACCGTTCCGGGCCGGCTGAGGACGAAGAGGCCGATGGCCTGCGCAAGATCATCCATGTCGACATGGACGCCTTCTACGCCAGCGTCGAGCAGCGAGACGACCCCTCCCTGCGGGGGTTACCGGTTGCGGTGGGCGGCACGTCAGGTCGCGGGGTGGTGGCGGCCGCCAGTTACGAGGCGCGGCGCTTCGGCGTTCGCTCCGCAATGCCCTCGGTGCGGGCCCTCAGGCTCTGTCCGGACCTCATCTTCCGCAGGCCCCGGTTCGACGTCTACCGCGAGGTGAGCCAGCAAATCCGCGCCATCTTCCTCGACTACACGCCGCACGTGGAGCCGCTGTCGCTCGATGAAGCTTATCTGGACGTCACTGCCGACCTGAAGGGGATCGGCTCGGCCACTCGCATCGCCAAGGAAATCCGGCATCGGATCAAGGCGGACACCCGGCTGACTGCCAGCGCCGGCGTGTCGTACAACAAGTTCCTCGCCAAGCTCGCAAGCGACCAGAACAAGCCGGACGGCCTCTGCGTGATCCGGCCGGGGGAAGGTGCCGCCTTCGTGGCCGGCCTGCCGGTTCGGCGCTTCCACGGCGTCGGGCCACGCGGCGCGGAGAAGATGGCCCGACTCGGCATCGAGACCGGTGCGGACCTTGCCGCGAGGGACCTCGCCTTCCTGCGGACCCATTTCGGCAGCTTGGCAGAGTACCTGTTCCGCGCGGCGCGCGGCGTCGACCTGCGACAGGTCCGCGCCGACCGCCCGCGCAAATCCGTCGGTGGCGAGCGCACCTTCGGAGAGAACATCGTCGATCCCGGGGCTCTGCGGGAGACCATGGACCACATCGTCGATGTCGTCTGGGAGCGGATCGAGCGATCCGGCGCGCGTGGCCGAACGATCACCTTGAAATTGCGCTATGCGGATTTCCAGACTCTCACCCGCGCCCGGTCGCTTTCGCACCCTGTCACGGACAAGCACGAATTCGCCACCCTCGGTCACGCGTTGTTGCAGGACCAGTTGCCTCTGCCGCAGCCCGTCCGGCTGATGGGATTGACACTTTCCGGCCTGGAACAGCGGCCAAATGACACCGCATCGGAGGCAAGTGGCCAGTTGCCCCTGCTCTAACCAAAAAGGGCGGCCCGCTTGCGGACCGCCCTGTATTGGGGACACGATAGTAGAACCCGGAGAGGCGGATCAGGTTCCCGCGCCGCATGCGAAATCTGCCCGCCTTCAAGAAGAAAGCCCTTCCCGGCCATGTCTTTGGGGGGCAGGCCGGGAAGGACAGTCGCACCCCCATTTCTGCGGATGCGGTCAGTTATGGGGGCGGCCGGGGCGGTCCACTGGTTGGCGGAACGGACCGCGACCCGGCCGGGCAGCCCGAAGGCCGCCAAGTGCGTCAGTCGACTGGAATGACCCAGCGAATGCTTCCTTCGTAAACCCCGGTTACGCGCAGGCCCGCAGTGTCGGTGGCCGGTTCGAAGCGCGCGCGCCGCGTGACATGGCGGCACGTAGCGGCATCAAGCCCGGGATGACCACTTGTTCGCGTGATGCTGCAATCCCGCACGCGTCCGGTGACGTCGATCGACAGTCGGAAACCGACCGTGCCGGTATTGCCTGCCCGCACGTCTGCAGTGGGATAGTCTTCCGTCGTCACCCAGCGTGCAACGTCCCCGCGCGGCCGTGCCTTAGCGGCGACAAAGCGGGACGCAGGCTCGCTCGTGGCCACCGCGGGCGTCGCGGGTTCGCGACTGATCTCGCTCAGTGCAGTGGTCGGAAGCGGATCGATGATGACACCGTCCTGCGGAAGTTCAGGCACGAGGTCTATGCGCGGCTTGGGGATAACCGGCGTCGTGACCGGCACCACAGACTGCGCTTCCGGTTCCCGTGTCGGTTCGACTGGCGGCGTGACGGGCGCAGTGGGGAAGAACTGGCTAGGCAGGTTTCTTGGTTTTTCGGTCTCGAAGAATGTGACAGCCAGCCCGTTTACAATCGCCACCGCCAAGGCACCTTGAACAACGGCAACCGCTGCACCGGTCAAGGCCTTGCGTTTACTCCCGGAACTCCCATCGACAAAAGACATGGGCATCCTCTCCATTTTTTTGGGGCCCGATCTAGCAGCTTACCGCAAGTCAAGCACCCTTTATGGACGGCAAGATAACACAAGATCGCTACTTGGAAATGACTATTTACTAAGCGCGACAACCTTTTATTCGCAGCTTGTTTATCATTGCCTTCCTAAGTTCGCGCTGCATTGCAACACGGGGAAGAGCTACCGCACGCTGGCGAGCGCCTTCTGACGGCGCCGCTGCACCGAACTTCCAAGACCGATTGCCTCACGGTACTTGGCTACCGTCCGGCGGGCGAGCTCGAAGCCCTTGTTCTTTAACAGTTCCACAAGAGCATCGTCCGAAAGAATCGCCTTGGGATTCTCGGCATCGATGAGTTGCCGGATCGCCGCCTTGACCGCTTCTGCCGAAGCGCCCCCCTCCCCCTCCGCAGATCCGACGCCGGAGCTGAAGAAGAACTTCAGCTCGAAGGTGCCGCGCGGACACATGAGGAACTTGTTCGAAGTCACGCGGCTCACTGTCGATTCGTGCATTCCGATGGCTTCGGCAACCGAGCGCAGCGTCAGGGGACGCAGGTGCGACACTCCCTTGCGGAAGAAGCCCTCCTGCTGCTTGACCAGTTCAGCCGCCACCTTGAGGATCGTCTTCTGCCGCTGGTCCAGCGCCTTGATCAGCCAATTGGCATCCGCCAGCTTCTCGGACAGCCAGGCCCGAGCGGCCTTGTCGTCGCACTCACCCCTGAGTTCGACGTAATAGCCGCGATTGACGACGAGGCGCGGCAGCGTATCCTGGTTCAATGCGATGTCCCAGCCGCCATCGGCGCGGGCCGTGACGAGGATATCCGGCGTGACGGCAGCGCCCGGCTCGCCGCCGAAGCGCAGGCCCGGCTTCGGATCGTAGCCGCGCAGTTCGGCCAGCATGTCAGCGAAGTCCTCGTCATCGACCCGGCAGATGCGCTTCAACCGTGTCAGGTCGCCGCGTGCCAGCAGGTCGAGGTTGTCGATCAGCTTCGCCATCAAGGGATCGTAGCGATCCGCCTCACGCGCCTGAAGCGCGATGCATTCGGACAGGTCACGCGCGCCGATGCCCGTGGGATCGAGCAACTGTACAAGCTGCAGCGCCTCCTCGACGCCGCTCTCGGCAATGCCAAGATCCCCAGCCAGTTCCCGCACACTGGCGCACAGATAGCCGGCTTCATCCAACTGGCCGATGATGTAGCGGGCCACGTCTTCCACCCGTCGGTCGCCACACACCGCGCCGATCTGCGCCTCGAGATGTTCGGCCAGAGTGCCGCCCTGGACCGCTCTTTCCTCAAACCCCGGCGTGTCCTCTCCCCCGAGCCGAATGTCACTGCCCCAACTGGCGTCCCCGCGTGCAGCACCGTCACCGGTGTCGCGGTCTCGGTCCAGCGCGGAGGCGTCGATGTCGAGGGGGCGGTCGTCAGCGGCGCGCCCTTCGCCGATCAGGCGATCGACTCCGGAGGTTTCAAGAGCGGTGCTGCGAAGATCGGACGCCACATCCACCACATCGGTGGATGCTCCCCCTGCAGTCACGTCAAGCAGCGGATTGCCGTCGAGCGCCTCACCAATGAACGCTTCGACTTCGAGGTTTGACAGCGCCAGCAGCTTGATCGCCTGCTGGAGCTGCGGCGTCATCACCAGCGACTGGCTTTGCCTGAGATCCAGGCGTGGCCCCAGAGCCATCCCTCAGCAGTCCGGGATGAACCGATCCCTCGTCAGGCCCGGATCACGCGAAGCGGGATGACACGCATCGGCCCCCGTCCGTTCCCAGCCTGCCGAAGGGCCTTCCAGATTCACAGGGTGAAACCCTCACCCAGATAGAGCCGTCGCACGTTCTCGTCCGCCACAAGCGCTTCCGGGCTACCGGCGAACAGCACCTGGCCGCCGTAGATGATGCAGGCGCGATCGACGATGTCGAGTGTCTCGCGCACGTTGTGATCGGTGATGAGCACGCCGATGCCGCGTGTCTTAAGATCCCTCACGAGATCCCGGATGTCGGAGATCGAAAGCGGATCGATGCCGGCGAAAGGTTCGTCGAGCAGCATGATCGAAGGCTTGGCCGCCAGCGCGCGCGCAATCTCGCAGCGACGGCGCTCACCGCCGGAAAGGGCCATCGCCGGGCTGGAGCGCAGCCGTGTCAGGCCGAATTCGTCCAGCAGCCGGTCCAGTTCGGCCGCCCGCACGTGCTTGTCCGGCTCGTTCAGTTCGAGCACCGCGCCGATGTTCTGCTCGACCGTCATCCCGCGAAAGATCGAGGTTTCCTGCGGCAGATAGCCAAGGCCCAGGATCGCGCGCCGATACATCGGCAGCCGCGTGACGTCGACGCCGTCCATCAGGATGCGGCCCGAGTCCGGCCGCACCAGGCCCATGATCGAATAGAAGCAGGTCGTCTTGCCCGCGCCGTTAGGCCCCAGCAGGCCGAGCACTTCACCCTTCGCCACGGAAAGCGAAATGTCAGTGAGGACCGCGCGCTTATCGTAGCTCTTGGCAATCGAGATTACCTCAAGCCCGCCGTTTTGCGCCAGGAGCGCGGAAGCGATAGCCCCGGTCGAGCCGGTGGCGGTGGGGTGCTGCGAGATATCGGCCGTCATCGCGCGGGGCTTACCGCAGGGAGGCAGCGCGCGGCAAGACGGCATTTGCAATACCGCCAGGCCCCTGGCAGGTTTCGTGCATGACCGCGCAGGCGACCGGGCGCGTGCCGCCATCGCGAAGGGCCATTGGAACTGAACTTGTCATAAAGGCCTTTCAGTGATGTACTGGAACGGTCGCAGCGACGAGGAGAACCGCCCTCATGAACCGCCTTTCACACCCCCCAGCGCACCAGGAGGTGCGAGGTTCCAGCGCCCGCGCCGCGCCGACGTTCTCCCCCGAAGAGCAGGTTGCGCCCACGGGAGACTGGCGGCGCAAGATGAGCGACAACATCGCCTACGCGCTGCTCACTTACACCGCCCTCCAGATCTTCGTCACCATAAGCGCGCTCAAGACCCATGGCGGATCGTTGCTGCCCTACTTCGCGCTTGTGGTTCTGGTCATGGCCATCATCCCGGCCTGCCGCCGCTTCGAGGCCCGCTGGAAGCAGCTGGACGACGAAGGAGCGCATGACCCCGCGCTTGCGCCCTTCTACAAGCGCGACCGGCTTGCGCTCTGGCTTCTGGCGATCGGCCTTCCCTTTGCCCTGACCGCCATCTTCAAGGGGCTCTCCCTCGCCTTCGCCTGAGCGCCGCGCCGTTCCAAACTCCCGTTTGCCCTTCGCCGGCACGGCGACTAGGGCAACGCGCAAGACACGCATCATCGGGAGTTCACAGGCATGCTCAGTCCGGATCAGGCAAGGGATCGGGCTTTCGATCTCGTCGAGCGCGCGCGCAGGGCCGGAGCCGAAGCTGCCGACGCCGTATATGGCGCAAGCTCCTCGGAAGGCATCCAGGTAAGGCTCGGCAAGCTGGAGGACGTGGAGCGGTCGGAGAGCGAACATATCGCACTGCGGGTGTTCATCGGTCAGCGCTCTGCCAGCATCGGATCTTCGGACCTCTCCCCCGCCGCTCTGGACGAACTGGCCGCACGGGCCATCGACATGGCCCGTGCCGCACCGGAGGATGCATTCGCCGGCCTCGCTCCGCAGGACCGCCTCACCCGCGGCCCTTTCCCCCATCTCGACCTCATCGATACGCACGAACCCTCCCCCGAGGCGCTGCGAGAGGCCGCGCTGGAAGCCGAGGATTCGGCGCGCGCCTTGAAAGGCATCACCAACTCGGACGGCGCCACAGCAAGCTTCGGACACGGGGTCTTCGCGCTTGCGACCAGCCATGGCTTCGCGGGCGCCCACGGTTCGACAAGCCACTCCCTCAGCACATCGGTCGTCAGCGGTGACGGTGCGGAAAAGCAGCGCGACAACGCCTGGCGGAGCGCGCACCACTACGCGGACCTGCCCTCGCCCGCCGACATCGGCCGCCTCGCAGGGGAACGAGCGGTGGCGAAACTGGGATCGGGCAAGATGAAGGGCGGCGTCCTGCCGGTCATCTTCGACCCGCGCGTCTCCGGCTCCATCGTCGGGCACCTGCTCGGCGCGATCACGGGCAATGCCATCGCGCGGCGCTCCAGCTTCCTGCTCGACAAGCTGGATGAGCAGATCTTCGCGCCGGGCGTGCTGGTCGTGGATGATCCGCACATGCCGCGCGGCCTGCGCTCCCGGCCCTTCGATGGCGAAGGCCTGGCGACGAGCGCGCGCAACATCATCGAGGATGGCCGCCTGACCGGCTGGCTCCTTGATTCGGCCTCCGCCCGCCAGCTCAACCTTGCGCCCACTGGGCATGCCGCCCGCAATGGAGGCGGTGCCCCAGGCATTTCCGCCAGCAACGTCCACCTCGCGGCGGGGACCGCGACGCCTGCCGAACTGATGGCCGGCATCGCTGACGGCGTCTACGTCACGGAACTGATCGGACAGGGCGTCAATGGCGTGACCGGCGACTACAGCCGGGGTGCCGCCGGTTTCCGTATCGTAAACGGAGAACTTGCCGGCCCGATCGCCGAATTCACCATCGCGGGCAACCTGCTGCGCATGTTCCGCGAGCTGACGCCTGCCAACGACCTTGAATGGCATCGCGCGGTCAACGTGCCCACCCTTCGCATTGATGGCATGACGGTGGCAGGCGACTGAGCTGCACCAGCCGGCCGGGCGCGGACTTCGTCCCGTCCGGCAGCCACTTGAGAGCGACCCGCGAAGCGCAACGCACCATCTGAAAAATGGGCAGGTGGCGTGTTTATAGATGTCGGTTGAAAGGCAAACTGGAGCGGGCGAAGGGATTCGAACCCTCGACCCCAACCTTGGCAAGGTTGTGCTCTACCCCTGAGCTACGCCCGCTCTGGCGTTTGGTGGATCGGCGGCGAAAGCGCCTTCCGATCGGGTGGAGGGGCCACTAGCAGCGGTTCTCACCCTCTGCAAGAGGCGCTTTCACAAAAACTTCAGCGAGACCTGCGTATTCCGAGAATCAAGGTGACACCGCCCAACATGACCAGCACGGCAAAGCCGTCTGCCACCAGATCCGCCATCTCCGCATCGCGATTGAGAGAGGGAATCATCTGCACGACCTCGATCGCGCCTCCCAGGGCGACAAGGGCGAGAGCGATAACCAGCTTGGGCACGCGCGGATGACCGAGCACGGCCAGCACCGCGAGCGTGGCGAAGGCCATCATGTGCTGCAGCTTGTCGCTAGGCGCACCCGGCAGGGTTGGCGGATGCGGCAGCACGGCCATCGTGACGGCCAGGACAAGCGCCAGCCAGAACAGGATTCGGAAGAGGTTCTGCATGCGCGCGACTATCGCGGCGGAATGTGAATGTTTCAAATCGAACTTACCCTCATCGCGCGCCGGAAAACCACGCGCTGACCCCGAAGGGAAATATGTTCGCGATGAAAGGAAACTGGAGCGGGCGAAGGGATTCGAACCCTCGACCCCAACCTTGGCAAGGTTGTGCTCTACCCCTGAGCTACGCCCGCTCTGGCGCTTCGAAGCCCGCTGCCTAAGCGGCGGGTCCGGGGTGGAGGCGGCCCACTAGCAGCGGTTCAGGGGCGTCGCAAGCGGAAAAAGCAAAGTTTTTTCACTGAGCCGCGAAACCGGCCACAATGGCGCATTCGCCCTTCACAAACGGTGCGGAAGAGCCAATCTATGACCGACATTTCACGAAACGGAGCACGAATCTTGGCCAGCATGGGTCTCAATCTCGACGAGCAGAAGGCAGTTGACCGTTTCCGCAAGGCGGTGGCCGAGCCTTCGATGACCCAGCTCGTGATCCTTGATTTCTGGGCTGAATGGTGCGGCCCCTGCAAGGCGCTCACGCCCATTCTTGAAAAGGTGGCGGCGGAATACGCCGACAAGGGCGTGCTCCTTGCCAAGGTGAACGTCGATGAAGAACAGTTCATTGCCGCGCAGTTTCGAGTACAGTCGATCCCCACGGTCTATGCGATCTTCCAGGGCCAGCCCGTCGCGGACCTGACCAGCGCCCGGACCGAATCGCAGCTGAAGGGAATGCTGGACCAGCTCCTCGCGAAGCTTCCGGTTCAGCCTGCTGGCGAAGACCAGCCCGACCTCGCGCCGCTTATCGCCATGGGCGAGGAAGCGCTTGCCCAGGACGATGGCGAGCGGGCGGCAAGCATCTTCATGCAGATCCTGGAATTGGCGCCGGACAACGGCGAAGTGCTCGCGGGCCTCGTCCGCTCCTTCGTTGCCGCTGGCCGGATCGAGGAGGCTGAGCAGGTTCTGGATTCTCTGGGCGAACCGCTTTCCACCGATCCCCACGTGGAGCGTGCCCGTAACACTCTCGCCCTTGCCAAGGACAAGCCGGAGGATGGGGAACTTGCCGCCCTGCGTGCCGCCGCCGCCGAGCGTCCAGCGGACATGGACGCGCAGTTCGCCTTCGCCGGAGCAGCCTTCGCAGCGGGCGAACGGGATGCTGCCGCTGAAACGCTCCTGCGCATGATCGCCGCCGATCGCGAATGGAACGAGGGCGCGGCACGCGGCAAGCTCCTGCAGATCTTCGAGGCCATCGGCCTGGAGGATCCCTGGGTTTCCGCGACCCGGCGCAAGCTTTCCACGCTGCTGTTCGGCTGACGCGGTTGGCGCGGATCACCATCTTCCCCCTGCCCGGTGCGGTGCTCTATCCCGGATTGCAGCTTCCGCTGCACATCTTCGAGCCCCGCTACCGCGCCATGGTGAGCGACGCTCTGGCCCGCGATCGCCGGATCGGAATGATCCAGCCGCGCCGCGCGAACGAAGGCGCCCCGCTGTTTTCCATCGGCTGCCTCGGGCGCATCGGCGATGTGGAGGCACTCGAGGACGGGCGCTTCAACATCATGCTCGAGGGAGAGACGCGGTTTCGTATCCTGCGCGAACTGGACGTGACCACTCCATTTCGACAGGTCGAGGCCGAACTCCTTCAGGATCCGGAAGAAGTGCTCGCGCCCATCGAACGCGCCAGCTTCGAACGGGAGGCCCGCCGGTTCGCCAAGGCACAGGGATACGTGGTTGACTGGGAGCAGGTCGGCCGTCTGGACGACACCTCGCTCATCAATGGCGTCTCGCAGATCGCGCCGTTCGACATCGCTGCCCGGCAGGCCCTGCTGGAAGCTCCCGGTCTCTCCGCCCGCTGCGAACTGCTGGTGCAGCTCATGCAGTTCTTCGGACGCGCCGGAGACGACGACGAGGGCGGCACCACCCTGCAGTAACGGCCCGGCCTACAAGCTGTCGAAGACGTAGCCCAGCGACCGTACGGTCCGCAGTGGGTTGCCCGCACCCGCCCCGCGCAGCGCGCGCCGCAGCCGGCCGATCCAGACATCGACGGTGCGTTCGTCCACCGGCGGCTCCTGCTTGCCCAGCGCGGAGATAAGCTGCGCCCGGCTGAAGACGCGGCCGGGATGTTCGATGAAGTAGCGCAACAGCCGCAGCTCGTTCGGCATCAGCGATATGGGCTTCCCCTTGAAGCGGGCCTGGAACGCCGCCACGTCCACCATCAGGTCGCCCTGGGCGAGAAGGCGGATACCGGTGCTGTCCTGTTCGCCATGTCGCGCGCCCAGGACCCGGTCGAGCAGGGCACCCCGCGCCAGCGGACCCACCATGTAATCGTCCGCCCCCGTCCGCAGCGCGCGCTTGCGATCCTCGAGATTATCCTCCTCCAGCACCATCGTCACATGCGCGTGAGACGTCAGGCTGTCTGCCCGCACCCGGCGGCACAGCTCAAGGCCAGACATTTCCGGCAACACCCAGTCGATGAAGATCCAGAGCGCGCCTTCGATCAGCGGCAGTTCGGCAACGTCGGTCCAGGGATGGAAGGCGACGTCGAACTCTCCATGACGGAATGGCGCGTGCCCGCCGGATAATTCGCTTGCAAGCAATATGTCGATCCGCCGCATCGCCCCTCGGCCCGCCCTTCATCTGGTGCTTTCCTGACTGCGGGAACTCTTGCCGCCCCTCTGTGACGGAGCGGTGACAAACAGGCGACAAGACCGTGAAAGGTGCAGATACTTGAGGACGGGTGCCGGGAGGACCTATCGAAAGCCCAGGCTGCGCGAGATCGCCGCGGCTTCTTCCTGCACCATGCGGGCAAGCTCATTGAGGCGCCCGCTCGCCCGCGCCGTGGGTGCGGCAATCACGAGAGCGCCCACGAGCCCCCCGGCCGCGTCGCGCACGACCGCCGCGGTGCCGGTCACCCCTTCCGCCGCCTGATCAACGGTCTGGGCATAGCCATCCGCCCGCGCCTGCTCGACGGCTGCGGACAGCGCTTCGCGGCCAAGCACTGTCCGTGGCGAAAGCCGGGCCGGAACGATGCGCTTGAGATAAGCCTCCACCGCCGCAGGGGAGCATGTCGCCAGCAGAGCCCTGCCGCTGGCGGTGGCATAGAACGGCCGCCGGTCCCCCACCGAAACCGAATAGCGCACCACATTGCGGCTTTCGACGAGGTCCACATAGGTGACCATATCCCCCTCATCGTCCCCCACCGCCAGCAGCACCGTCTCACCGCTTCGGGCAGAAAGGCGGCGCATACCCTCGCGAACAAGGTCGGAGCTCTGCAACCGCCGCCGCGCTTCCATCAGAGCGCTGCCCAGCCCGAAAGCGCCGGGGCCGAGCCGCCAGGCACCTTCCGCGCCGAGTACCAGATCTTCGTCAGCCAGCCCGCGCAGAAGCGCCGCCAGGCTGCTTTTCGGCGTGGCGAGGCGGCGGCTGAGATCCGCCAGCGAAACCGGCTCGTTGCTGGCGCAGAGCGCTTCCAGCAGACGGATGACGCGCGTTACCGATTGCGGAGAGCCACCCCGCCGCTCGTCACTCCTACGCTCGCTCTCGCCCAAGCCACCCTCACTTGAAGTGCGGGAGAACGTCCCGCGCGAAGAGGCTCGCATAGGCGAGGAAGCGTTCCGCCGGAAGACCGGGTGGCTTCATCATCGTGAATTGCTCCAACGGCGCCTTGTCCTGAAGGCGCCGGAAATGAGCGACGGCCTCCTGAGGCGTGAGGATCTGGAGGATGCCGCTGCGCTTGAATGCCTCCAGGCTCATCGGCGCCATCGCCGGATCATCCATCCCGATCGCGTTGTCCTCGCTCATCCAGGCGCCGTAGCTGTTGTTCACGTAGTGGAAGTAGGGAGCCAGTTCCTCCAGCGCAGCGGCCTTGTCGTGCGCCACGACCAGCATCAGCCCCTGCAGCCAGATCCGCGCCGCCGCCGGATCCTTGCCGGCCGCCTCCAGCTTCTCCCGGTAAAGGGGCCACATCTCGATATTGCCGAAGTAGCCATCGGCATACCGGGCAACGCGTTCCAGCGCCTTGGGCGCGAACCCGCCGATGTAGAGCGGTATTTGCGAGCGCCCCGACCGGGGGCTTACTCGCCCCCCGGAGAGGGTGAAGAAGGGCCCTCCCCGATCGATGGTTTCGCCTGCCCACAATCGGCGAACGATGTCCAGAAAGGCATCGAAGCGAGCGCCGCGACGGCTGAAATCCAAACCGTGCGCGTCGTATTCCCGGCGCCGGTAGCCAAGGGCGAGGCCCAGTTGCAACCGCCCCTGCGAAAGGATGTCGAGGACGGCGCAATCTTCGGCGAAGCGCAGCGGCTCGTACAAGGGGGCAAGCGCGATCCCGGTGCCCAGCCGCATCCGCCTTGTCCGCGCGGCCATGGCAGCCAGGGTGACAAGCGGAGACGGCATGTAGCCGTCATCGGCAAGATGGTGTTCCGGAACGAAGGCTCCGTCGAAGCCCAGCGCCTCCGTTTCCGCGACAACGTCCAGCGTCTCGGCGTAGAGACCCTCGAACGGCCGTCTCCAGGGTTCCGGATTGCGGAAATCGTACAGGTAGCTGAAGCTCAAACTGCCGGCCATCGCCACTCCTCCCCACGTCGGCCGCACCCTAGACCATGAGCGACGCCCGGCAACGCGCAGGAGCGATCATTGCAGGACTCAGGCCCGGTGCGGTGCCAGCAGGATGACCGCCGCGCCAATCAGGCAAAGGGCCGCGCCCGCCAGATCCCATCGGTCCGGGCGTACGCCCTCGGCAAGCCATAGCCATACGAGCGCCGACGTGATGTAGACGCCGCCGTAGGCGGCATAGGCCCTGCCCGCCTGCGAAGTGTCGACGAGCGTCAGAAGCCAGGCGAAAAGCGCCAGCGAAGCCGCGCCCGGCACAAGCCACCACACGGGTTTGCCCAGGCGCAGCCAGGCCCAGAATGCAAAGCAGCCGGCGATTTCGGCCAGGGCGGCGGAGGCATAGACGGCGCCGGTGAGAAGCGGCGCCGGGATCATCAGGAAAGCAGGGATGCCTTGATGCCGTCGATCACGTACTGGGCAGCAAGCGCGGCGAGCAGTACGCCCAACAGCCGGGTGATGACGGCTTCCACCTTGTCGCCCAGCACCTTCATAAGCGGGCCTGCCGCCGCCAGTGCCGCAAAGGCGAGCGCCATGACGCTTAACATCGCCGCCAGGATCGTAACCATCTGCTGCGTCTCATGCGCACGGCTGGCGAGGAGCATCATCGTCGCGATCGAGCCCGGCCCTGCCAGCATCGGCATGGCCATGGGGAATACGGACACGTCCTCCACTTCAGGCGTCTCGGCGTTGTGCGCGATGATCTTCTCCGCACGCTCCTCTCGCCGCTGGGTGCGCTTCTCGAACACCATATCGATCGCGATCATGAAAAGCATGATGCCGCCTGCGATACGAAAGGCATCCAGCTCGATATGCAACGCGCCGAGCAACGTCTTGCCGAACAGGGCGAAGACGACGAGAATCGCGGCCGCTATGACGCAGGCTCGCAACGCCATCGACACGGCCTGTCTTCGGCTTGCGTCGGCGGAGAGGCCCGCATAGATCGGCGCGCAGCCGGGCGGGTCGATCACCACGAAGAGGGTAATGAAGGCGCTCAGGAAGAGTTCGTACATCGGCGTGAGCCTAGCTTCCCGGAACGACGTTGTCCTCTACGATTGTGTCGAATTGTGCACCGTTCCACATTTCTATCGCCACTGTCCGAGAATCGTCGCCGCTGCGCACCGTCAGGTGCCAGCGCAGCGTGCCGTCCATCGAAGTGCCCCCCATGAACGTGCGCGCATCGGCCGCAGCGTCGGCAGGAAGGGCATCGGTGCGTGGCGGCGCCGCCTGCGAAGCCCCGCGACATCTGGCGACCTTGGCAGAGAGCATCTCGGGCTCCGGCAACGGCTCGGGCAGGCTGTCGCCATGGTCGAGCACCCAACGGTACTCTCCCTTCTTCTGCTGTTTCCAGATCGTGGTGAACCAGCCAACCGAGCCGTCCGGCCTCTGCCATGCACCCTTCGTCACGCCGAGCGAGCCGTCGCAGCTCATCCAGACCTCGTGCGGCTGCCACTGGACTGGAGCCGGCGGGTCTTCCTGCCGCTTCAGCCACTCCCGTGCCTCCACTTCCTGAGGCACGAACATGATCGCGGCATCGTCCGCATATTCGCGAAACGCCGTCCACTGCCCCTTTTCCCGCGCCATCCGGGCGAACGCCATCTCGGCGGCGACCAAAGCGCTCGGGTTGGCGGTGCCGGCCCCTGGCGGCAGCGGCGGCCTGCCGCGGGACCGGGCGTCCGCCTGGAGCGGCGCGACAGCGGCCGCCACCAGCACCAGGCCGAACGCCAGCCGCTTCATCGACCACCCCGCGAGGTCGGAACCACAGTCAGAGCGATCCCTCGTCGAAGGAGAGCCCGGCGTTGCGATGCGCGGCAACGATGGTGTTGCGCAGCAGCACGGCGATGGTCATCGGACCTACACCTCCGGGCACGGGCGTGATGGCCCCCGCCACTTCGCTTGCGGAGGCGAAGTCGACGTCGCCCACGAGCCGGGTCTTGCCCTCTTCGCTTCCCGGCACGCGGTTGATTCCGACGTCAATCACGGTCGCACCCGGCTTCAGCCAATCGCCCTTCACCATCTCGGGACGGCCCACGGCGGCCACCACAATGTCGGCGCGGCGCACCACCTCGGGAAGGTCCCGGGTGCGGCTATGGGCGACCGTCACCGTGCAGCTCTCGGCCAGAAGGAGCTGGGCCATCGGCTTGCCGACGATGTTTGAACGGCCAATCACCACCGCATCCAGGCCGGACAGCGAGCCCAGCCTGTCCTTGAGCAGCATGACGCAGCCCAGCGGCGTGCAGGGCACGAATCCCGGCAGACCGGTGGCGAGGCGGCCGACGTTGACGACGTGGAACCCGTCCACGTCCTTATCGGGGTTGATCGTGGCGATGACCTTCTGCTCGTTCATGTGCGACGGCAGCGGCAACTGGACGAGAATGCCGTCCACGGCCGGGTCGGTGTTCAGCCGCTCGACCACAGCAAGCAGCTCTTCCTCCGACGTGTCGGCCGGCAGCTTGTGTTCGAAGCTCGCCATGCCACAGGCGAGCGTCTGCTTGCCCTTGTTGCGCACATAGACCTGGCTGGCCGGATCCTCCCCCACCAGCACCACCGCAAGTCCCGGCTTGCGTCCGGTCTTCGCTTCGAAGCCAACGGCAGCCGTCGCCACGCGCGCGCGCAGGCCTTCCGCGAAGGCCTTTCCGTCGATGATCTGCGCCATCAGTAGCCAGCCATGGCAAGGTTGCCGAAGATGATCTGGAGGATCTTCAGCCCGATGATCAGCACCATGGGCGAGAAGTCGATCGCGCCGGTATTGGGCATGATGCGCCGGATCGGCTTCAGGAGCGGATCAAGGATGGCGTTGAGGGCCGTGAACACCGCCGCAACGAACTGGTTCTGCGTGTTGACGACGTTAAACGCGATCAGCAGACCGAGAACGAACTGCACGATGACCACGAAGACGATGATGTCGATCAGGTAGCTGATGATCTGGAAAATGGTGAGGAACAGCAACACCGGCTCCTTGGAGGCTTGAGGCTCCGCCAGCCGCCTCACACGAAGGCGCTCGCGGCAATGTCTATGGTCGGGCTGATAGCCGAGCAGACGCCATCGGGGCAAGGGCGCGTCTGCAGGCGCTCAAGAGAGATCGACCGGCGTGCACCGCATGTCCTGCTCCCGCGTCGGCGGCGGGGAACCTGCCGCCGAGCAGACAGGGGTTACTGCGCGAGCGTGGAGCTTCGCTCGATCCGCCAGTTCAGCTGTTCCTCGCTGGCGCCGGGGACATCGTTCACGCGGCGCAGGACGATGGTGCCGCGCTTCGATTCCCGGCCGCCGCCGTAATCGACCACCACAGGCGCCTCGTAGTAGATCGAGCCCGCCGCTCCGCCGGTGTCACCCTTGCCGACGGCAAGACGGGGCGATGCTCCGCCGAATTCCGCCTGCAGCTTTTCCGGGGTCATCTGCGCATCGAGGCTCCACGCGCGCGACGCCGCCTCCCATTCGCCCGCACGCAGCGCACTGACGTAGTAACGCAGCAGCCGCTCCGGATCGCGGCGCTCGCTCAGCGCGCCCATGTCCAGCGCGATCGCTGCCGGACTGGTCGCATCGGTAGCCTCGCTGACAGGACCCGCGTCGACCACCGCCTCGCTTGCGTCCACCTCGGCGCTGGCGCTTTCCAGCACGGCTGGATCTTCCCCAGCCTTGCCGCACGCGGTCAGGGCCAGGAGCGAGCCCGTAAGAAGGATGGCAAGTGCGGCTTTTGTACGCATGCGGTCAGTGTGGCCTTTCAGTTCCCGATTTCCAGTTCCTTCAGGCTGCCCGGATGAGCGTTCCGGCGCCCTCCTGCGTGAAGATTTCGAGCAGCATGGCATGCGAAACCCGTCCGTCAAGCACAACGGCAGCCTCGCAGCCCGCTTCGACGGCGTGGATGCAGGTCTCAAGCTTGGGAATCATGCCCCCTGAAATCGTGCCGTCTTCCTTCAGCCCCTCGATCGCGGCGGGCGTGAGGTCCGTGAGGAGATTCCCCTGCTTGTCGAGCACCCCCGGCACGTCCGTGAGAAGGAACAGGCGCGACGCGCCCAGAGCCGCAGCGATGGCGCCCGCCATCGTATCGGCATTGACGTTGTACGTGCCGCCCTCGGGGCCGACGGCGATCGGCGCTATGACCGGGATCATCCCGGAGTTCGAGATCGTCTCGATCACCTTGGTGTCGATGGTCTCCGGCTCACCCACGAAGCCCAGATCGACGACTTGCTCGATCCGGCTGTCGGGATCCTTGCGGGTGCGCTGCACCTTGCGCGCGGTGACCATGCCGCCGTCCTTGCCGGACACGCCCATCGCCTTGCCGCCGGCCTTTGCGATCCAGCCGACGATTTCCTTGTTGATGGCACCGGACAGGACCATCTCGGCCACTTCTGCCGTTGCCTTGTCGGTGACCCGCAGACCATCGATGAACTGACTTTCGACGCCGACCTTCTTGAGCATGGCCCCGATCTGGGGACCGCCACCATGGACGACGACGACGTTGATGCCCACGGCCTTGAGCAGCACCACGTCTTCGGCGAAGTCCACCGCCTTTTCCGGGTCGCCCATCGCATGGCCGCCGTACTTGACCACGAAAGTTCGACCGGCGTACCGCTGCATGTACGGCAGCGCGTCGACGAGGGTCTTGGCCTTGGCCAGCAGAGCGGCGTGGTGCGGATTCGACATGCAAGCGCTATTACGCTCGTACGCGCGATTTTGAACCCGTCTCGGCTGTTTTTTTGCCCTTTTTCGCGTGGCCCGTAGCGTCAGGCGTCCAGCTTGCGCCCAAGCTTCACGAAAAACCAGATGAAGGGCGGCACCATGATCGTCGAAAGCACCAGCTTGGAGATGATCTGGCCTTCCATGATCTGCACGATCGGCAACCCGGTGCCCGCGAAGGAGATGGTGATGAACAGGAACGTGTCGATGATCTGCGACAGCATCGAGGCGACCCAGGCCCGAACCAGCAGCAGTCGTCCCCCGCCTTGCGACAGCTTGGAGAAGATCAGCACGTTGAGCGTCTGCGACACGCCGTAGGAGATGAGGCCCGCGAACTGCATCCGCGCGCCCTGCCCCAGCAGCCGGGCGTAAGCCTCCTGATCGTTCCAGAACGTCGCGGGCGGCACCACGTGGATGACAAGGGTGAGCAGCACCATCGAGACGATGAGCGGGATGAATCCGAAACGCACCAGTCGGTTGGCGGTTTGCGTCCCGTGCAGTTCCGCGATCGCGCTCGACAGGACGACGAGCAGGAGGAACGCGAAAATTCCCGATTCGACGGCCAGGTCACCCAGCACCGGCCAGGTGCCCAATGAGGCCAGCTTTGTACCCAGCACGCCCGCCAGGACGACGAGGCCACCGTAGAGCAGCGAGAAGACGAAAAGAGAGCGGGTGATTACAGGCGCCGGACGATCCATCCACACCCCCTAGCGGCGATCAGACAATTGCACTAGTCGTCCCGCGCCCGCGCAAGTAGGGTTTCACGTTATTCTCAACCGTTTTTCCCGCGGAGCCAAACGCCTCGATGACTGTCGCCTATAGCCTGATCGGCATCGTTCTCATCATGGCGGCAGCATTCCTGCTCTCCATCGACCGCAGGGCGATTCGCCTGAGAGTGGTGGGCGCGGCGTTCGCCCTTCAGGCCGGGCTTGCGGCGCTGGTGCTCTATGTGCCCTTCGGCAACCGGCTGCTGCGCGGTGCGGCCTCGGGCGTGGAGAGCCTGCTCGGCTACGCCCATGCCGGGGTGGATTTCCTGTTTGGCCCGCTCGCATCGCCGGAAGTTGGCGGCACCAGCTTCGCGATCGCGGCGCTGCCGGTCATCATCTTCTTCGCCTCCCTTATCTCCATCCTCTATTATCTGCGTATCATGCCGCTGGTGGTGCGCTGGATCGGCGGTGCGCTGGAGAAGGTCACCGGCATCTCCAAGGTCGAGAGCCTGTGCGCGGCCTCCAACATCTTCGTCGGCCAGAGCGAAGCCCCGCTGGTCATCCGGCCCTATCTGGCCTCCCTCAATCCCTCGCAGCTGTTCTGCGTCATGACCGTCGGTCTCGCAGGCGTGGCAGGCACGATCCTGGCCGCCTACGCCTCCATGGGCATCCGCATCGACTATCTTGTCGCAGCCGCCTTCATGTCCGCGCCGGGCGGCATTTTCATGGCCAAGATGATCATGCCGGACCCGCGCCCCGGCACCTCGCCCGCCGACGAGGACATCCATGAGACCACCGTGCCGCCCGCCGGCGCCGTGGCCGCGGCGTTGAACCGCGCGGACGTGACTCACCTCCCCGGCGTTCACGTGGACGAACTGGAAGCGGTCGAGCACGACGAGGAGAAGCCGGCGAACATCATCATGGCAGCGTCGCAGGGCGCACAAACAGGCGTGAAGCTGGCGGTGGCGGTCGGCGCGATGGTGCTTGCCTTCGTCGCCCTCATCGCCATGGCCAACGGCTTCGTCGGCTGGGCCGCCGGTCTCTTCGGCTTCCAGGGGGTGACCTTCCAGTCCCTGCTGGGTTATCTCTTCGCTCCCGTGTTCTATCTTCTCGCCACGCCGGACTGGACCGAGGCGATGCACGCGGGCGGGCTGTTCGGCACCAAGATCGTCCTCAACGAGTTCGTCTCCTTTATCGAACTGGGCAAGGACACCGGCCTTTCGCCCCGCACCGTGGCCGTGGTGACCTTTGCGCTGTGCGGCTTCGCCAATTTCTCCTCAATCGCCATCCAGATGGCGGTGACGGGCGGCCTTGCGCCCAACCAGCGCCCCGTGATCGCCCGGCTGGGCATCCGCGCCCTCGCCGCAGGCAGCCTTTCGAACCTGATGAGCGCGGCGCTCGCGGGCCTGTTCCTGACCCTCGCCTGACGGGTTTCCTTCCGATCCGGAGGGCGATGCTTTGCGCGCGCGCTGGACAAGCGGGCGCGGCATGGGTCTCTCTCAACGGGAGAGGAGACCTGCATGACGGACCTGTTCCGCCAAACCTACGGCCCCACCGCCCTCGTTACGGGCGCATCGTCTGGTATTGGACTGGCTTTCGCCGAAGAGCTGGCGCGGCGCGGACTGGATCTCATCCTCACCGCGCGCCGGGCGGATCGGCTGAAAGCGCTTGCGGACCGGCTGACTGCCGCCCACGGCGTGGCTGTCAGCGTCATCGGCGCTGACCTTCAGGAGCCGGACGCGCCCGCTCGCATCCTCCAGCGCACGGGTCATGCCGACATCGGCGTTCTCCTCAGCAACGCGGGATTCAACATCAAGGGCGGGTTCGAACTGCAGGACCCCGTGCGCATGGCAGGGATGCTGACGGTGAACTGTCACGCGCCGATGCAGCTAGCGCACGGCCTCCTCCCGCACCTCAAGCGGCGCGGCAAGGGCGGCATCGTCTTCACCGCCTCGGTCGAAGGTCTCATCGGCTGCCCTTACTCGGCCGCCTATTCGGCCACCAAGGCGCTTGTCGTGGCGCTTGGAGAGGCGCTCTGGGGAGAACTGCAAGGCACAGGCGTGGATGTGCTCACCCTGTGCCCCGGCGCGACCGATACCGAGGCTACCGCGGGCATGAAGGGGCTGGCGAACCTGCAAAGCCCGAACGACGTGGCCCGCCTTGCGCTCGACAATCTGCGCGAAGGCCCCACCTTCGTCCCGCATGAGCACTACCGCGCGATGTTCCAGGCGATACGGGCGCAGCCGCGCCGCGAAGCATTGGCCGCGATGGCAGAGAGCATGAAGCGCATGGCTAGGTAGCGGACCGCAGTGCCAGCCCGCTTGCCGACAGGAGTATCCCGGCCAGTATGAGCGCCATGCCGACCAGGTGATAGGCCTCCAGCAGCTCTCCCAGCAGCAGGGCCGAAAGCAAGGCGCCGAACAGCGGCATCAGCGTGATCGCCTGCCCCGCCGTGGCGGGCCCAAGCTGCGCCGTGACGGCGTTGTAGATGAAGTAGGCCAGGACCGAGGGGAATACACCTACGTAGAGAAAGGCGCCAACGACCGGCCAGCTCCACGCAACCACGTGGCCACGCGCCCATTCCCCGGCGGCCAGCGGCGCCATTGCGAGCGCACCGATGATGAACACCAGAAGCAGAAAACTACCCGGCGAAATCGGCGGTCTGGTGCGCAGCAGCACCGTGTAGAGGGCCCAGACGACCACACCCGCGAGGATCAGCGCATCCCCCGCGCCGAGGTGAAGCGCCTGCAGGGCCGAGACATCGCCCCTGAACACGATGAAGACCACGCCGATGCTGGAGACGAGCACGCCGAGCTGGTGAAGCGGCCCCGCCCTCGCCCCGAAGATGAGCCGGTTGAACACGAGAACGAGCGCCGGGATGGACGCCTGCAGCAGCAGCGCATTGGTGGCGCTGGTATGGCGCAGACCCGAGTAGATGAACGCGTTAAAGCAGACGATGCCGAGAAAGCCGAGCACCAGGATCGGGCGCCATCCTTCAAGCGCCGCGCGACGCTCTGCCCAGGCCTGCCGCGCCGTGAACGGGAGGACGATAAGCGCGGCGATCAGCCATCGGCCGAATGCCAGTGTGAACGGCGGTATCTCGTCCTTCACAGCCCGGCCGGTAATCGAATTGCCGGCCCAGAAGAGCATCACCAGCCCCAGCAGCACGAAGGCCCGGATCGTGGGACGCTCCTTCCCGGCAGCCGCCATTGCGGGGATCAGCCCAACGCCTTGTCGAGCATCCGCGCGAGCCGCAGGCCGGCACGCTGGATGCGTTCGTCGACGACCGGAATGGCCTGTTCGATCGCGGCGTTGGTCCACACGATGCGCGGCGGCTCCTTGACGTCGCACGGCAGCGTCCCGCCGAAGGCCAGCGGGTAGAGGAAGTCACGGCTGATCTCGTAGCTTTCGCGCGTCCAGTCCTCGAGATTTCCGGTCGCCAGTCGCCCCTTCTCCGCAGGAGAATAGACCCGCACGAGCGGCGGCGATGCCGAGGTGATCGCCCGCTCTGCCAGCGTGCTGTCCCAAATCGAATGCAGGTTGCGGCCCGGCGCGTCGCCGTAGTCCGCCTTGACCGCGTTTCCGCCCTGGTCCTCGTTCTCGCCGACGTGAAGCGGCTGGTGCAGGTCACCGACGAAGTGGACCAGGAAGGCCAGCGCCTCGAGGCGAAGGACGGGAGCGAGCTTGCGGTTCGCCAGCAGCTTTTCATCACGCTCGATCTGCGCGGTCGCGCACATGCCGTCGCGGCACAGCTGCTTCATGTCGAACGTGCCGCAGATGGGCTGGTCATGGTAATGCCAGGAGTTCTGGTAGGCCCAACGCCAGCGCTCACCCTTGATGCAATCCGGCCATGTCGCGGCATCCTCGATCGTGCGCATTGAGCATTGCGGTGTATCGATCTCGGCCTCGTGCGCCAGCAGCCGCCCGATCGCCGCGCGGGTTTCCGGCTTCACGTTGGCCATGGCGATGGAACCGATGGTGCGATGACCGTAGCTGCCCCAAGCCATGGCCTGGCTCGACAGAAGGCTCGCCGCGGCGGCGGCGATGATCAGCAACTTGCGCATGGGAAAGCGTTCAACCTCAGGTAACGGGATGCTCAAACTGTTCGATCACCCACTCCTCCGTTTCGGCCGCGGCGATCCAGGCTTGCATCCACTCGTGCTCCCATACCGCCTGCATGTAGGCCTGGGCGAAACCGGGTACGCCGATCCCGTACGTGAGGAAGCGGCTGACGATAGGGGCGTAGAAAACGTCCGCCGCGCCGAACGTGCCGAAGAGGAACGGCCCTCCTTTGCCGAACCGTGCACGCGCCTCCGCCCAAAGCGTGAGAATGCGCACGATGTCAGTGCGGGTCTCGTCCTCCAGGCCCGGCAACTGCACGCGGGCGCGGATGTTCATGGGGCAGTGGCGGCGCAGCGACAGGTAGCTGGAATGCATCTCCGCCACCATCGAGCGCGCCATGGCGCGCGCCGCGTCCTCCTTCGGCCAGAAACGATCGCGCCCCACCTTGTCGGCCAGATAGTCGACGATGGCGAGGGAATCCCATGCCACCGCGTCGCCGTCCCAAAGAATCGGCACTTTGCCCTGGCTGGGGGCCAGATCGTCCGAGCTGCGTTTCAGGCTCTCCCATTCCTCCCCGAAAAGAGGGACGGTGATCTCGTCGAAGTGCAGGCCCGACTGCTTGCAGGCGAGCCAGCCACGCAGCGACCAGCTCGAATAGTTCTTGTTGCCAATGATGAGCTTCACGGGACGGCGTTCCTCGAGTGGCTAGAGACCGGGCCTAGTGGCTACCACGCAGCCTGTCGAGGGCGACTACGCCCCCTGCCTCAGAACGCGCGGGTCAGCAGGTAGAACAGGGCACCGACGATCGCGCTTGCGGGGATGGTGATGAACCAGGCCACGATCACGCGGCTGGCGACCGACCAGCGCACCGCGCTGGCGCGGCGCGCGGCGCCGGTGCCGACCACCGATCCGGTGATCGCATGCGTCGTCGAAACCGGAATGCCGAGCGCGGAGGCCCCGAACACCACGATGGAACCCGCCGTCGAGGCGCAGAACCCGGAGTGATGGTTCAGCTTCGTCAGCTTGGACCCCATCGTCTTGATGATCTTCCAGCCGCCCGACATCGTGCCGAGAGCGATTGCGAGGTAGCAGGAGAGCACGACCCAGTGCGGCACGTGAAAGCCTTCCGGCATGTAGCCCGTCGAGTACAGCAGCACCGCGATGATACCCATCGTCTTCTGCGCGTCGTTGCCGCCGTGGCTGATCGAATAGGCGGCGCTGGAAAGCAGATGCAGGCTCTTGAAGATGCTGTTCGACTGGCGTGGGCTGGTGCCCTTGAACAGCCAACTCGTCACCAGCATCAATGCCATCGCAATGCCGAAGCCCAGCAGAGGCGACACGAAGATCGCCGCGATCGTCTTGATCGTGCCCGAGCTTTCCACCACGCCGAACCCGCCGTGCATCATGCCCGCGCCCAGCAGCCCGCCGATCAGCGCATGGCTGGAGCTTGAAGGAATACCCTTGATCCAGGTGAGCACATTCCAGAACATCGCCCCGACCAAGGCGCCGAAGACCACCGCCGGCGTCACCGCGTCGACCTGGATGATCCCCTTGCCGACCGTCTCCGCCACGTGCAGGCCCACGAAGAAATAGGCCGCGAAGTTTCCGGCGGCCGCGAAGAGCACCGCGAAGACAGGAGAGAGCAGCCGGGTCGCAACCACGGTCGCGATGGCGTTCGCCGCATCGTGCAGGCCGTTGAGGAAATCGAAGGCGAGCGCGAGCGCGATGAGGCCGATCAGCAGCGGCAGGGCAAGACTGTGGTCCATGGGTCGGGCCTTACGAGTGGTCGATGACCAGCCCGTCGATCTCGTTCGCAAGATCCTCGAAGCGGTCGACCACGCGTTCCAGGCGCTTGAACATTTCCTGACGCACGAAGAAGTGCATCGGCTCCTTGAGATCGGCCTTGAACAGCCGCTTCAGGCCGGCTGCGTGGATCTCGTCTGCATGACCTTCCATGCGCACAAGGCGCTCGGTGAGTTCATGCAGGCGGTGACCGTTGTCGCCGATCTTGCGAAGCAGCGGGATCGCTTCAGCGGTCAGCCGCGCGGAATCGACGATGATCGCGCACATGTCGATCATCTCGGGCTCGAACTCCGTGACGTCGTAGAGGTCGGACGCGTTCGCCGTCTGCTGCATCTCGTCGATGGCGTCGTCCATCGTGTTGATGAGGCTGGTGATGGCGGAGCGGTCGAACGGCGTCAGGAAGCTGCGGCGCACCGTCTGGAGCACTTCGCGCGTGATGTCGTCGGCATCGTGCTCACGCTCCGCGATCTCGCGGATGTGCTGTGCGCGGCCCGGCCCGCCCTGGGCGAGGCGGGCAAGCGCATCCGCACCCGCCACCAGCGTTGCGGCCTGCTTCTCGAACAGGTCGAAGAAGTTGCCCTGCTCGGGAAGGAGCTTCTGGAACCAGGCGAACATGGCATTGACCCCTGTCTTGCTTGCCACCGTATCCACGGCCACGCCAAGCAGGCGGGCGGGACTGGCGGCGGCGCGGAATTCACGTGCGCCGAAGGAACGGATGAGAGCGCGCAGATCTTCCTCGTCAACCGCAGCCGCTGCATCGGCAAGCGAAAACCACCTGCGTTCCCGCTGATGCTGTTCGTCCCAGGTTGCGAGTTCGTCGGTGACGGCGAAGGGATATACGTCGACGTCGGCCCAGACCGACGCGCCGGAATTGCGCTGCTTGCGATAACGGTATGAGCCCAGCGGCACCGGGCAGGTTGCCCCGAGCACACCGGCTTCTTCCTCGGCTTCGCGAGAGGCGGCGGCATGCGGGGCGATGCCCTTCATCAGGCCGCCCTTGGGAATGACCCACCGGCGCGACTGGCGCGAGGTGATGAGCAGGATCTGGATCGGCGCATCGACGGCATTGCCGATCGTGCGGTAAGGAAGAACGGCAATCTGGCGCATCGGCGAGATCTCCTTTCATCCCCATGCCAGCGAAGGTCGGCCCCATAAGGGACCAGCGGCCGTCACGCAATCGTCACATGCCGCAAATCACACTCTGATTGTGCACGGCCACCACGATCAGCCCGGGCAGCTGCGGGGCGGCCGTCACGCGATCAGGACCGCCACCCTCCGGCGGCGCGGGGAACCCTCGTCAAAGCTCCGAATCGCCGAGGACGGCGGCGCGCAGTTCGTCGATGCCCAAGCTTTTTTCCGAGCTGGTGACGTGGACCACCGGAAATGCGGCGGGGTGCTTGCGCGCTTCGGCGACGGTGGCGGCGTGGACGGCGTCCAGTTCGGTGGCCTTGATCTTGTCCGCCTTGGTCAGAACGAGACGGTAGCCCACCGCGGCCTGATCCAGCATCTCCATCATCTCGAGATCGACGGGCTTCACCCCGTGGCGCGAATCGATCAGCACGAGCGTGCGCTTCAGCACCACCCGGCCGCGCAGGTAATCGCGCACCAGCCGCCGCCAGGTCTCGACCACCTTGGGCGGCGCCTTGGCGAAGCCGTAACCCGGCATGTCGACCAACCGGAAGCGCAGCGGCTCGCCGACCTCGAAGAAGTTCAACTCCTGCGTGCGGCCCGGCGTAACCGAAGTCCGCGCGATCGCCTTGCGGCCGACCAGCGCGTTCAGCAGCGACGACTTGCCGACATTGGACCGTCCCGCGAAAGCGATCTCCGGAACCTCGGGATCAGGCAGGAACTTGAGCGCGGGCGCGCTCTTCAGGAACGTCACCGGTCCCGAAAAGAGCTTGCGCGCGCGCTCGGTCAGGTCGTCATGATCGTCGCTCACTTGGCGCGCGCCGCCGAGCGCTTCTTGTCCTGGGCGTCCTTTTCGGCCTGCGCCTTCAGCTGCGGATGGCGGCTGTAGAGATAGCTCTGCTGCGCGATCGTCAGGATGTTGGACGTGATCCAGTACACCAGCAGGCCGGATGCAAAGGGCGCCATGATGAACATCATGAACCAGGGCATAAGCTTGAAGATCTGCTGCTGCGCCGGGTCCATCTGGGCCGGATTAAGCTGGAACTGCAGGTACATCGTCACGCCCAGCAGGAGGGCCAGCACGCCGATTGCAAGGAAGCTGGGCGGATCGAAGGGAAGCAGCCCGAACAGGTTGAGGATGTGCAACGGATCGGGCGCGGAAAGATCCTTGATCCACAGCACGAACGGCTGATGGCGCATTTCGATCGCCAGGATCAGGGTCTTGTAGAGCGCGAAGAAGACCGGGATCTGCAGGAACATGGGCAGGCAGCCCGCCAGCGGATTGACCTTCTCCTGCTTGTAGAGGGCCATGATCTCCTGTTGCTGCTTCTGCTTGTCGTCCTTGTAGCGCTCCTGGATCGCCTTCATCTTGGGCTGGATGGCGCGCATGGCCGCCATCGAGGCGAAGCCGCGCTGGGCGACGGGGAACATGATGCCGCGCACGATGGCGGTCAGCAGGATGATCGCGACGCCGAAGTTGCCGACGAGGCTGAACAGCTTGGTGAGCAGCCAGAAGATCGGCTTCTCGAACCAGCGGAACCAGCCCCAGTCGATCGCGAGGCCGAAGTTGGCGATGCCCTGCTTCTCGTAGGCGTCAAGCACGGTGTGCTCTTTGGCGCCCGCGAAGATCTTGGTCGTCACGCTCTGCCGGGTGCGGGGCTGCACGACCTTCTGGTCGTAGACCACGTCGGCGCGGAAGATCTGGTTACCCAGCGAACGGAAGGTGCTTTCCGCCTTCGCGTTCACGGGGATCAGGGCGGACATCCAGTAGATGTCGGTGAAGCCGATCCAGTCCGCCTTGCCCGCTTCGGTGATGGTGCCGGCTTCGGCCACGTCCGAATAGTCGTTCCCGAAGGTCACCGAACCGTCGAACGCGCCGATCGGCCCCGAGTGCACGTTCCAGGTGTCGAGGCTGGCGGTCTTCTCGGTACGGTTCACAAGCGCGAAGGGCTTGACCACGACCGGGGCGCCGCCCGCGTTCTCGACCGTCTGCACCGCCGAGATCATGTAGTTCTCGTCGATGGAATACGTGATGACGAAGCGCTGGCCGGTCGGATTGGACCAGGTCAGCGTGACCGGCGTGCCGGGCGTCAGCGTGGCGTTGGCAGGCGCGGTCCAGACTGTGCTGGCCGTGGGCGCCGCAAGGCCGCCCTCACCCACCCAGCCGACCTGCGCGAATTGCTGCGCGGGCGTGCCGGCCGGCGAAAAGATGCGAACCGGACCCGAATCCTTCTCGACCGTCTCACGGTGGCGGTTGATGACGAGATCGTCGACGACCGCGCCGGTCAGGTTGATGGAGCCCGAAAGTCCGGGCGCCGCGATCCGGACACGTCCGCCCGAGGCGAGCTCGGTCTGGAGGTCTTTGCGTTCCAGCGCCACGTCCGCGGCATCGCGCAGACCGCCTTCGCGCGTGGGCTTGGTGGGGCTCGACGCCTTTTCCGCGCCGCCTGCCGCCACGACCTGGGTCGGCGTCTTGGCCTGCGGATAGAAGTAGCCGACCCCGGCCTCCCAGCCGAAGAGCACGAGCGCGGTCAGCAGGACCGCTAGGATGATGTTGCGCTGGTTTTCCACGAAGGCTTGTTTCCTGCTCGTATTCCGGTCAGCAGCGGCGCGGCGCCACCGGTTATTCTCTAGATCGCGTCAGTCCGGTACGGGATCGTGACCGTGCCCGCCCCACGGCTGGCAGCGCAATAGACGCCACAGCGCCAGCAATCCACCCTTGATCGCACCATGCTTGCGTACCGCCAGGATCGCGTACTGCGAACAGGACGGGGTGTAGCGGCAGGTGGGCGGCATGATCGCGGACGGGCCGATCTGCCAGAGCCGCGCGACACCGATGATCGCCAGCCCCGGAAGCGAGACGAGGAAGGCGAGTAACCGTTTCACTTGCGAGGCCCGCGCCTGCGGCCCTGCGGGCGAGGCGAATCGCCCTTTCCGTCCCGCGCCCGGCCAAGGGCGGCGATGAGTTCGGCGCGCAGCAGGGCGAAATCGCGTTCCACCCCGCCTTCGCGGCCGATCAGCACGTGATCGGTGTCCGCCAGCCCGTGTTCGGGAAGGAGTTCGCGCAGTAGGGCGCGGAACCGCCGCTTCATCCGGTTACGGACGACGGCGTTGCCGATCCTTTTCGTCACCGTGATGCCGGCACGTCGGCCAAGACCATCATTGCGGTTGGCCAGCAGCACGAAACCCGGACGCGCGACTCGCAGGCCGCGGTTGGCGGCCAGGAAGTCCGAACGACGGCTCAGGATAGTGTAGGCGTCAGCCATGTCGGCAAGCTAGGCACGGCTCGGCGCGAATGTCCCGAGGGCGATTCGCAACAAAGCAAAACGGCGCCAGCCCATGCCCTCGCCACAGGCGAAAGCGTGGGCTGGCGCCGCTCCGGCAAGGGCACGAAGCCCCTGCCATACCGGCGAATCAGGCCGAGAGCTTCTTGCGGCCGCGAGCGCGGCGAGCGCGAAGCACCTTGCGACCGCCGACAGTCGCGGTGCGAGCGCGGAAGCCGTGACGGCGGGCGCGGACAAGGCGGCTGGGCTGGAAAGTGCGCTTCATGTCAGTCCTCGGAAATTTGAACAAATAAGGGCCGCCCGAACCGGACGACCACGGAAATCGTTGGGCGCCGTTACTGGAGCGAGGGCACAGAGTCAAGAACAGGCGCGTACCGGGCGAACTGAAAGCGCGGTGCGACCTCGATCTGCACATCGTCCAGCGGCACCCACGCAGCCATCTCACCGGCCCCGAACCAGCGGGCGGAGGAAAAAGGAACGGCATTGGTCATTGCATAGAACGCGATCGCTTCGGCGGCGCTCATTCCCATCTGTCGGTAATAGTCCGTATAACGCCGGTTTTCGGGTGAAGTAGCCGCGTAGTCCGCAGCCTCCAACCCCGATTCGTCCTGCCACGAATGGACCGCGAACTCCGCGCCGGGATCGGCGTAGCGCCGGACACCCGCGAGGAAAAGCTCGACACCGCCGGATCGGACGGAACCGCCCGTCGGCACGTAAGTCGAGATCGAACGCTGGCGAATCATGCGGCCGACCTGCAGGTTTGCAAGATCGTCCTCAGTGCCCGGGCAGTCGATCATTTCCAATATCCGGATTCCCGGATGATCTTGCAGCATGGCCGCGAACTGCTGCGGCGTGTGGCTATCGGTCGCATCGACAAGTGCCGCCCGTCCTTCGTCAAGCACGCGAAACGGACCGTATGCGGCGCCCGCCGGCCTGGTCCGGGCGGGAGCGCCGGCGAGGCGGCGCTCGCTGCCGGCAGACGAAACGGAAGCGGCGGTGCCGGCCTCTCCCGCGGGAGCATCAGCGATGTCTTGCGCCTTGCCCAAAGGTGCGGCAGCGAACGCGGCACATGCAAGGCAGATGAGGAACGGGCGCATGCGCAAAAAGTGCGGCCGCCCCCCTTACCCACTTCCTGAGAAACAAGGTTAAAGTGCTGTAAGCCATGATTTTGGAAATGGCGCTATGGCCCTCCCCGGTACTAAGCCCCCCTCTTGCAAGGATTTCCTGAAGAAAGGCTTACACCGTGGTCGCCATTGTCTCGACCGTCGCGTACCTCGGGCTGGAGGCGCGCGCCGTTGAGGTGCAATGCCAGATTGCCCCCGGTATGCCGGGCTTCACCCTTGTCGGCCTGCCGGACAAGGCGGTGCGGGAAAGCCAGCAACGCGTCAGCGCGGCTCTGACCGCGATGGGGCTGGCGCTGCCGCCCAAGCGGATCATCGTCAATCTGTCGCCTGCCGATCTGCCCAAGGAAGGCTCGCACTTCGACCTGCCCGTCGCGCTCTCTCTTCTCGCCGCGATGGGCGTCATCGATGCCGAGCACCTTGGCGACTTCGTGGCCGTGGGGGAGCTTGCGCTGGACGGACGGGTGATCCCGTCCCCAGGCGTTCTGCTGGCCGCCCTCCATGCGAGCGAGTTGGAGAAGGGTCTCATCTGCCCCGCGTCGCAAGGGTCCGAGGCTCGATGGGCCAGCGGCGTGCCCGTGCTTGCCGCGCCCAATCTCATCAGCCTGCTCAATCACTTGCGGGGCCAGCAGGTGCTGCAAACCCCGCCGATGGGCGAAGTCGCTCCCCCGCCGCGCGGGCCGGATCTGCGGCAGGTAAAAGGGCAGGAAACCGCCCGCCGCGCGCTGGAGATCGCCGCAGCGGGCGCGCATAACCTGCTGATGGTGGGTCCTCCCGGAGCCGGCAAGTCGCTCCTCGCGTCCTGTCTGCCGGGAGTGCTGCCGGAACTCACCCCGGCAGAGGCCCTCGAAGTGTCCATGATCGCCTCGGTCGCAGGCACGCTGGAAGGCGGGCGCATCAGCCGCGCGCGGCCTTACCGCTCGCCCCATCACTCAGCGTCGATTGCTGCTCTAACCGGCGGCGGTATCAAGGTTCGGCCCGGCGAGGTTTCCATGGCGCACCTGGGCGTCCTCTTCCTTGATGAGTTGCCGGAGTTTCAGCGGCAGGCCCTCGATTCGCTGCGTCAGCCACTGGAAAGCGGGGAAGTGACGGTGGCGCGGGCCAACGCGCACCTCACCTATCCGGCCCGGGTGCAACTCGTGGCCGCCATGAACCCCTGCCGTTGCGGGCATCTCGGCGACCCGGCACTCGCCTGTTCCCGCGCGCCGCGCTGCGCCGCCGATTACCAGAGCAAGGTTTCCGGCCCCCTGCTGGACCGCATCGACCTTCACGTGGAGGTCGACCCCGTGCGCGCCGCCGATCTCGCGCTGCCCCCGCCCGAGGAAGGCAGCGCCGAAGTGGCCGCACGCGTGGCGCGGGCGCGGCGGGTGCAGACGGAACGCCTTGCCGGCACCGGCACCAGGACGAACGCCGAAATGGACGGCGACCGTCTCGAAAAGCACGCCACACCTGACGAGGGCGGGAAACGCCTGCTCTTCCAGGCTGCGGAGGCGATGCGGCTCTCCGCACGCGGCTACACCCGCATCCTGAGGGTGGCGCGCACGATCGCCGATCTCGCCGGAAGCGAGGGAGTTCAGCGCATCCACGTGGCCGAGGCTTTGAGCTACAGGCGCCAGGCTCCGCGCGCCTGACCGGACGCCTCGTTCACTCCTCCACGTCGAGCTGGCGCAGGACTTCGGCCACGACCTGCGGCGCTCCGGCGAAATCCAGGTGCGTGCAGCGAACCGCGACGGCGCGGTCGCGCTCCTGCGGCCAACCCGCTGCGGCGCGGGGATCGACGATGCCGTCCCGTGGGCTCCAGAGCGCCACGGTCGGCACGGGAGGCTTGGATGCGTGGCACTCGACGGGCGGCGTGTCCACCGTGTGCCCGGTGATGATCTGGTAGGCTCGCCACGCGTTGTTCGCGTGCCGATCGCCCGAAAAGGGCGAGCCCATCGTGATCACTTTCGCCACAAATTCCGGTTGCTGCCGCGCCACCTCCCGCGCGAAGACGCCGCCCAGGCTCCACCCGACCAGCGCGACCGGTTCCGCGTTTTCGGACGCTATACGGGCGACGCGGTCCAGGAGGAGGGAGAACCTGCGGGCGCTCGGCCCCATGTTGAAGCCGAGACCCCAGTCGTAGACGCGGTGCCCGGCCGCCCGCAACGCATCGGCCATCGGCTTCATGCGAAGCGGGTGCGTGCAGAAGCCGGGCAGGAGCATGACCGGCATCGGCCGCGCAGCGGCCGTCACCGCCTGCCCTCGATAGCCGCCGCGATAGAGCGAGCGAAGTTCGCCCAGCAGCAACCGCTTCGACGGAGCGCGGACGCCCTGCGGGTGTTGCTCGCGCACGAATGCGATACGCCGGGCTATCGCATCGCGCAGGCTTTCGCCGGCCGGAGGAACTTGCGCGTTCAGTCGCTCCATCAGGCCTCCGTCAGCATCAGGACGCCGGACAGTCGCCCACGCGCGTGGTGGTCAGGCGCAGGGTCATCTTCATCCCCTGACCAGGTAACGGGTTGCCCACGGGATCCACGTCGATGGTAACGTCCGAACGATTCGGCCCGAGCGTACCGGCCAGCTTCATAACCATCTGGCCCTGCCCCGCCGCCTTGCAGTCCATCTGCGCGTCCAGTTTTCCGCCGTTCACCTCGAAACGGGAATAGGCGCATTCGCTGCCCTTGCGCACGTCCTTGAACATGTCGCGGTAGCCCTTGTCGGCATCGGCCTGCGTTATGCAGACGAGGGTCTCCTGCTTGTCCGCCATCGCCGTCTTCATCTGCTCCGCCGCTTCGGGGGGAAGGCCCGGCAGGTCGAGCCGCGTCACTTCCAGAACCTGCCGGTACTGGCCCGGTTCCGGCGCGTCGAGCTTCGCGACCTCCTTCTTCAGGTCCGCCTCGCTGCGTGGCGCACCATCGGCCGTGTCCTCGGAACCGCAACCCGAGAGCGCCAGCCCGGCCAGCGCCGCCATCATGATACCTGCCTTCACCGCTCTCTCTCCCAGTGTACAAACCGCAGCGCTAACACCCGCTCGCCCCCACGCCAACGCACAATGCTGCGGCAGCTGTTGCCGTGACGAACGGCAGACCCCATATGTTCCGCCATGGCAGAGCTCATCATTCGTCGCGGCCTGGAAGAACCGGATACGACCGGCGCCTTCGTCCCTCACAAGCCGCAGCGGCCCGACAAGTCGATGCCGGGCAAGCCGTTCAAGATCGTCTCGGATTACGCACCCGCCGGCGACCAGCCCACCGCCATCGCCGATCTCGTCGCCTCCGCCCGCGAGGGGGAAAAGACGCAGGTGCTGCTCGGCGTCACCGGTTCGGGCAAAACGTTCACGATGGCCAAGGTCATCGAGGAACTGCAGCGCCCCGCCCTGATCCTCGCGCCGAACAAGATCCTCGCCGCGCAGCTCTATGCGGAGTTCCGGGACTTCTTCCCGGAGAACGCGGTCGAATACTTCGTGTCGTACTACGACTATTACCAGCCCGAAGCCTACGTGCCCCGGTCCGACACCTACATCGAGAAGGAAAGTTCGGTGAACGAGGCGATCGACCGGATGCGCCACTCGGCCACCCGCGCACTGCTGGAGCGCGACGACGTCATCATCGTCGCTTCCGTATCGTGCCTTTACGGCATCGGCTCGGTCGAGACCTACTCCGCCATGATCTTCGACCTGGAGACGGGCAAGGCCCAGGACCAGACCGAGATCATCCGCAAGCTCGTCGCCCTCCAGTACAAGCGCAACGACGTAGCGTTTTCACGCGGCAACTTCCGCGTGCGGGGTGATAACCTCGAACTGTTCCCGAGCCACCTGGAGGACGTTGCATGGCGCATCAGCTTCTTCGGCGACGAGATCGAGGAGATCGCCGAGTTCGATCCCCTGACCGGCAAGAAGGGCGCGGTTCTGCCCAAGGTGCGCGTCTATGCGAATTCGCACTACGTCACGCCGGGGCCGACGATGCGCCAGGCCAGCGAGGCGATCCGCTTCGAGTTGACGGAACGCCTGAAGGAACTGGAAGCCGAAGGCCGCCTGCTGGAAGCGCAGCGTCTGGAACAGCGCACCAACTTCGACCTCGAGATGATCGCCGCCACGGGATCGTGCAACGGCATCGAGAACTACAGCCGCTTCCTGACCGGCCGCCTGCCCGGCGAGCCGCCGCCGACGCTGTTCGAGTACCTTCCGGACAACGCCCTGCTCTTCATCGATGAAAGCCACCAGACGGTGCCGCAGATCGGCGCGATGGCGCGCGGGGACCACCGGCGCAAGATCACGCTGGCCGAGTACGGCTTCCGGCTGCCCTCCTGCATCGACAACCGGCCGCTACGCTTCAACGAGTGGGACGCGATGCGCCCGCAAACCTTCGCCGTGTCGGCCACGCCGGGGGGCTGGGAAATGGAGCAGACCGGCGGCGTCTTCGCCGAGCAGGTCATCCGGCCCACCGGCCTGATCGACCCGCCGGTGGAGATCCGCCCGGTCGAGGACCAGGTGCAGGACTGCATCGCCCAGTGCAAGGAAACGGCGGCCAAGGGCTACCGCACCCTCGTCACCACCCTCACGAAGCGCATGGCCGAGGATCTGACCGAGTTCATGCACGAACAGGGCGTGCGGGTGCGCTACATGCACTCCGACGTCGAGACGCTGGAGCGCATCGAACTGATCCGCGACTTGCGCATGGGCGTCTACGACGTGCTGATCGGCATCAACCTGCTGCGCGAGGGCCTCGATATTCCTGAATGCGGCCTCGTCTGCATCCTTGATGCCGACAAGGAAGGTTTCCTGCGCTCGGAAACCTCCCTGATCCAGACCATCGGCCGCGCCGCGCGCAACGTGGATGGCCGCGTCATCCTCTACGCGGACCGCATGACCGGATCCATGGAGCGGGCGATCGCCGAAACCGACCGCCGCCGCGCGAAGCAGGAGGAGTACAACGCCGAGCACGGCATCACCCCGCAGACGATCAAGCGCCGCATCGCCGACATCGTGGCGGACACCGCCAGCCGCGACGGCGTGGTGATCGACCTAGAGGACGACAGCACCAACAACCTCGTGGGCCACAACCTGCGCGGCTACATCGAAGACTTGGAAAAGCGCATGCGCGCCGCAGCCGCCGACCTCGAATTCGAGGAAGCCGGCCGCCTGCGCGACGAGATCCGACGTCTCGAACAGAGCGAACTTGGGTTGCCCGAGGCGGAACATAAAGCCCCCCGCGTCGGCCGCAGCAACGAAGGCAAGCCCGGAACACGCAAGCTGCGGTACGGCAAGACGCAAAGGAAGTTCGGGAAATAGGGCTGGGCCGCCATTTCGCTTGCCCAGCCCGCGGGGCAAAATCTTCAAACAGCACGACTGTCCGCTATCAACCCGCTTCGCGAGCAACTCTCATGGCGAGTAAGGGTGGATTTGCAGCCGTCAGCTTCTGGCCAGTAGGTTGCGATAGCTGCCGTCCCGAAAACGATCGCGTTCCGGGAATGGCCAAGCGGTAGCAAACCCGATCAGAGCTGAACGCCCTTGGCCGTCCAAGCCGCCATCTCACCATCGGCTAGGGTCAGCGATACGCGCCAGGTGTCGGTGCGGCGCAGGATATAGACATGCTCCCACTCGGCCACAGGAGCGCCGTCGGCCCCCATCATGCGATAAACCATGCGTGCCTGGGCAACGTTCGGGAACAACTCCTCGGCGGACAGCAGGGCACCTTCCGGTCGCACGATGCCTTGCGCTCGATAGAAGTCGAACAGTGAGATGCAATGATCGCGGAACGGGGATCGCGCCATGGCGAAATTGCCGTTGGGGGCGGGAAATAGCCCAACCTCGTCCCACAGCTCGCTTAACGCGTCGGCGTCCTCGCGAGCGAAGGCATCGACGTAGCGGCTGAAGAAGTCCGTGATTTCGTCATGAAAGGTCATGTCCGTCCTAGCGGTAGCGGAAGTGATGGCAGCGCTCGATCAGGCGACGCGCGGCTGGGCGAGGCAGACGTTCGCTTCCGCGAGCTGCATCTTCACGAGATCATTGAAGGCGAGGGTGGGATTGGCCTCGGCAAGCATCCCGATCTTCATCCAGAATTCGGCTTGGGCGTTGATCGACCGGCACATCACGGCGCTGGCGCGGCGGGCCTCCTCATGCAGTTTGTCATCAATCTTTACCAAACCCATTAGCCAACACCCGTCTTGTTGATATACGATTCGTTTATGAAACGCATATAATTCCGTCAATGGCTATCCCGACCTGTCGTCGCTCTGCCCATTGCTTTGCGCGCGTCGAATGGCCGGTTTCGGGATGCTGACCTTACCTCGCGAACTTCCGCAATGGGGCGGAACCGGGAAGTCCGCTCTGGAGGCAATCGCAGATACCTAATGAAGAGATGGGGGCGCTTGCGAAATGCCTCGCCCGGCGGGGCCACGAGGGCGATCCCGAACGCATAACGCCTCGCGCGGCCTGATCATCGCGGCCGCGTTTCCGGTAGTTTCAGCAGCACCGGCAGCACGCCTATCGCCACCAGCGCGATCATGACGCCGGGAGCACTCGGGCTTTGCGTGCGCAGGGTCAGCACTTGCGCCAGCCAGGGAGTCAGGCCGCCGAAGATCGCTGTCGCGGTCGTGGCGCCGAGGGCCAGGCCGCTCAGGCGGCCTTCGGCGGGCATCTGCTCGGCCGTTGCGACCGCTCCGACCGCGCTGACGCCGCCAGCCAGCGAAGCCAGCAGGATGGCGCCCAACCACACGGCCGCAGGGGCGGCTCCTGCAAGCAACTGGAACAATGCGTAAGGCAGCGCGGCAGAGAGCACGGCCAGGCTGACGAGGACGGGGCGGCGGCCGAAGCGGTCGGATAACAGCCCGACAACCGGGGTAACCAGTATTACGGCCAATCCTGCCCCGGTGGCGAGTTGCAGGGCCTGTGCTTCGTTCAGGCTTCCCGCAGTAGTCAGGAATACCGGCACATACGTGATGCCGACATAGTACGTGATGGAGCCCAGAGCCGAGATGGCGAAGCCGCGCAGAATACCCGACCGGTAATGAGTCATGGCGCGGCGAAGCGGTCGCCGAACCAGGGCACCCGCCTCCCTTTGCGCTTCAAACTCCGGCGATTCGGCCATGGCCGCGCGGGCAAGAAGAATCAGTCCGGCCAGTGCGGCTCCGACGAAGAAAGGGATGCGCCAGCCCCAACCATCGAGTACGGCGGTGGGCATCAAGGTCACGACCAGAGCCGACACCCCGGCCGCAAGGAGCCCGCCAACCTCGCTGGTTGCCGCCGCCAGCGAGGTGACGAGGCCGCGCCGATGTACGGGCGCGCCTTCGAGGAGATAGGCGACGACGCCGGTGTACTCGCCCCCGACGGCGAATCCCATGACGCAGCGCAAAGCCAGCAGCAGGACGCCGGCCACCGGCCCAATCTGCGCCGCCGTCGGCAGCAACGCGGTGAGCAGCATCGCCACCGTCATGAGCGCCATCGACGCGAGCAGCGTCGCCCGCCGCCCGTGCCGGTCTCCGAAGTGGCCGAAGACCGCTGCACCCACGGGGCGCATCAGGTAAGCCATCGCAAATCCCAGCAACGTGGTGAGCACCGCTCCTTTGCCCACGAAGAACACGCGGGACAGGACCGTGGCGAGGTAAAGGAAGAGAGTGAAGTCGTACCACTCCACGACGGTCGACAAGGCCGCGAGGGTAAGGGAGCGGCGGTCGAGCGAAGCGGGTGGTGCTGGCGGCATGGCGCTTACAACGCAATCGCCCTGCTGCGGCTGCATGCGGCACGATCCTCCCCGCGCAGGCCGCTGGGCTCCTTCACTTCCCAGGTCGCGCACGTACGCAGCGCAGGCCCGGTCGTCAGCTCCAGGTGGCTTCGGGCGGCAGGCTCATCAGGATCGCGTCGATGTTGCCGCCGGTCTTCAGGCCGAACAGCGTGCCACGGTCGTAGACGAGATTGAACTCGGCATAACGGCCGCGCCATTCGAGCTGCTGTGCCTTATCTTCCGGCGTGAAAGCCATGCCCATGCGGCGGCGGACCAGGCGCGGGAACACGGCAAGGAACGCCTCCCCCACGGCCTGCGTGAAGGCGAAGTTGGCTTCCCAGGCTGCTTCGTCCGTGCACTCGAGATGGTCATAGAAGATGCCGCCGACGCCGCGATGGACCTTGCGGTGGGGGATGTAGAAGTACTCGTCCGCCCAAGCCTTGAACCGGTCGTAGTAATCCGCGCCATGCGCATCGCAGGCGCCCTTGAACGCGGCGTGGAACTCGGCGGTATCCTCGGCGTAGGGCAGCGGCGGGTTGAGGTCCGCGCCGCCGCCGAACCACGCCTTGGTAGTGGTGAGGAAGCGGGTGTTCATGTGGACCGCCGGGACGTGCGGGTTGGCCATATGCGCGACGAGGCTGATGCCCGTCGCGGAGAACGCGTTGTTCTCCGCCGAGGCGCCGTTGATGGTCGCGGCAAAGTCCTTCGCCAGCCCGCCGGAGACGGCGGAGATGTTGACGCCGACCTTCTCGAAGACGCGGCCCTTCATGAGGCCCCGCGTCCCGCCGCCGGTCTCGCCGCCTTCCCCTTCGACGGCGGTGCGCTGCCATGGCGTGTAACCGAACACCGCCTCCGAACCCGCCTCGCGCTCGATCGCCTCGAACTCAGCGCAAATACGGTCCCGCAGGCTACGGAACCAGTCGCTGGCGCGCGCGGTGTAGGGAGTCCAGTCAGTCATCCGTGTCCTCATGGCAAGGCGGCGTCGCTTTGGCGCCGTCAAAGTCCATGGCGCGCTTGCCAAATCGAACCGGCTGCGGCAAGGGAAAGCCATGGTTCCCTTTTCGTTCTGCTCAGAGGAGATGCGGCTCGTCGATGAAGGCAGCCGAGGCCCCAGCGCGCTGTTCTGGCCGCGTGAGCAGGCCCTCCTTGTTGCGGACCTGCACCTTGAGAAAGCCAGCTTCTTTGCCCGCACAGGGCAGATGCTGCCACCCTACGACACGCGCGAAACGCTGGAGCGCGTCGCCTCCGCCATCCGTGTGACGGGGGCCCGCCGCGTCTTTGCGCTGGGAGACAGCTTCCATGACAGCAAGGGACCGGCGCGGCTTGAACCGCACGCTGCTGGCATGCTCTCCGCTCTAACGAGGGCGCTCGACTGGGTGTGGATCACCGGCAACCACGATCCTCATCTCGGTGCCGAAGCCGGGGGAACACGGGTGGAGGAGATGGCCGTGAACGGGCTGATGCTGCGTCATCAGGCGCTGCCCGGCACGCGCGAAGCCGAAGTCTCCGGCCATTTCCATCCCCGCCTCGTGGTTGAAGCGCGCGGAAGACGGATCGCTCGCCCCTGTGCCGTTCGCAGCGAGAACCGGCTCATCCTTCCTGCGTTCGGCGCCCTGACCGGCGGAATGAATGCAGGCGATCCGGTTATCCTATCGGCCCTTCAGCCTGCCGACGCGATCGAAGCGCTCGTGCCGGCACGTGGCCAGCTGGTTCGCTATCCGCTCTGGCGTAAAGCGGCCTGAAGGCCTATATAGCGCCCGTGGCCGCACCCTCGGCCGGGGCATCATGCGAATCGTGACGAAATCCTGCTTTGCGCGGGACGCCGATTCGCATTAATGACCGCCGAATTCAGCCACGTCGACAGTAACGACTCAGGAGAACGCTTATAGCACCCCCACCCCGGCGCATGATGACGCCACCGGTCAAGAGTGGACCGCGCTACAATAACATGATCCAGTCGGACAAGGTCCGCGTCATCGACCAGGATGGCGAAAATCTGGGCGTCATGTACACGCGCCAGGCTATCGAGCAGGCTGCGGATGTGGGTCTGGATCTCGTTGAGGTTTCCCCGAACGCGGATCCGCCGGTGTGCAAGTTCCTCGATGTGGGCAAGTACCGGTACGAGGCTCAGAAGAAGGCCAACGCCGCACGAAAGACGCAGAAGACGCAGGAGATCAAGGAGATCAAGATGCGTCCGAACATCGATGACCATGACTACGACACCAAGATGCGCAACGTCGTGCGCTTCATCGGTGACGGTGACAAGGTCAAGGTGACGCTGCGCTTCCGCGGCCGCGAACTTTCGCACCAGCAGCTGGGAATGGACCTGCTGCGCCGCGTCCAGCAGGACGTCGAGGAAGTGGCGAAGGTCGAAGCCTACCCGCGCATGGAAGGCCGCCAGATGCTGATGGTGCTGGCGCCGAAGTAAGCGCCGCCGTCCGGAGCTGACGAAACACAAAGGGCGTGGCCGATGGCCGCGCCCTTTGTCGTTTCAACTCACGATAGCGTCAAAACGCCGATCAGCCCCGCCATTCCCGGCGCTCCTCCGCCGCGCGCAGGACTTCGTAGGCAAGTTGGTAGGTCTGGAACGCCTTGGCGGCTTCGGGATCGTTAGGCCGAACATCGGGGTGGACCTCCTTGGCGCGGCTGCGCCAGGCCTTGCGCACGGCATCGAAATCGGCATCGGGATCGAGCCCAAGAGCTTCGAGAGCCCGCAATTCGTCCCTGCTGCGGGTCCCGTCTCCAGAACCGGCCCATCCATAGTGCGCCGATTCGCGAAAGCCGGAGGCTTCGGAACGTTCGCTCGCCTCGCGTTCGGCGGCTTCCTCCGCGTCAAGACCGGCGAAGTAATCCCACCCCGCGTTGTATTCGGCGGCGTGGCGCTGGCAGAACATCCAGCGGTCCGGGCTGTTGGGGCTTTTGGGCGCGGGGCAGTTCCCGGGCTCGGAACAGCCGTGGCGATCGCACAGGCGCACCTGTGCCGCTTCGCGCGAACTGCCATAGCCGCGCCAGCGTGGGAACCCCCAGTCAGTGGATCGGCGTGCGCGGCTCATCAGATGAGCGATATGCTCCGAACGCCCTGCGATTCAAGCCTTGGGAAGGGAAATATCATACTGTTCGGAAAGGACCCGGCGGCCCGCCGGGTCCTCCACGTTCCTCAATCGATGGTGACGGTCACAGCGCGGCGGTTCTGGGCCCACGACTGTTCGTCGGAGCCGAGAGCGATCGGGCGCTCCTTGCCGTAGCTTACGGTGGTGACGCGAGCAGGATCGATGCCGAGGCTGACCAGGTAGTTCTTGGCGGCATTGGCGCGGCGTTCACCCAGCGCGATGTTGTATTCGCGGGTTCCGCGTTCGTCGCAGTGACCTTCGATGGTGACGCGCTTGGCCGAATACTGCTGCAGCCACTGCGCCTGCTTCGTGAGCGCCGCCTGATCTTCCGCGTCGATGTCCGTCCGGTCGAGGCCGAAGTAGATCGTATCCGAGCCCATCATCTTCGCGACGAAGTCGGCCTGGCTTCCGGGCTGCGCGCCGTAGCTGTCGGTCGGACCGGTGGGCGCGGCGGTGGCCGAAACCGGATCGGGCGGCAGCTGCGCAGGAGCTTTCTTGCCGCACCCGGACAGCGCCAAGGCGCCGGCTGCGACGAGCGCGACCGCGCCCGTGCGGCTTACGCGCAGAGTGGAGAGGAAAGAAGGCATCGGCAGACTCCTATGCAGCTCGCCCCGGAAATGGGCGGCATGGTAATTTGGTTCCGTTCAATTTCCTACACAAGCAAGATGAACGCTGCGCAACCCGGCACACCCGGTCGGGTCTGGAGAATCCAGGCGGCGCGTACGCGTCTCATCTCCGGCTTCAGGGGCGAACCGGCCCCCATGCGGGGTCCGATGCACCAACCGGAGTGGGCAGCTTGCGCTCGTTTCGGCCGGTGAGGTCCACCTGCCAGATCGACGCCAGGCCGGAGCGCTGTTCCGTACGGAAGAACTGCACGATGCGGCCGTTGGGGGACCAGGTCGGAGCTTCGTCCTGCCAGGAGTTGGTCAGATGGCGCATGCCGCCCCCGCCAGGCGTCATCACCGCGACGCGCAGGTTCCCGGCGATGTGCGTGAAGGCGATCTGGTCACCGCGCGGGCTCCACTCCGGCGTGGCCGCACGGCCTCCGAAGAAGCTGATGCGCCGCTGGTTGGATCCGTCCGCATTCATGACGTAGATCTGCTGGCTGCCCGATCGATCGCTTTCAAAGACGATCTGCGAGCCATCGGGCGAATAGCTTCCGCCGATGTTGATACCGGGCCCATTGGTCAGACGCTGCGGGGTGCCGCCGCCCGCCGACGAGATGCGGTAGATGTCCGTCGTACCGCCCTTCGCCACTGAATAGAGCACCCATTTGCCATCCGGCGACCAACGTGGTGCAAGGGTCGGAGCGCCGGTGCGGGCGATGAGCGTCTGCCGGTCAGTCGCCAGATCGTACGCGTAGATGCTCGGCTGTCCGTTGAGATAGGACAGGTAGAGGATCTTGCGGTAGTCCGGCGAGTAGCGCGGCGTCAGCGCCATGGACTGCCCACTGGTGAGATAGCGATGGTTCGCGCCGTCGGAATCCATGATCGCAAGACGCTTCATGCGGCGGTCCTTGGGACCGGTTTCAGCGATGTAGGCGATCTTGGAGTCGAAGAACGGGCTTTCTCCGGACAGGCGGGAATAGACCATGTCGGCACACTTGTGTGCCGCGCGGCGCCAGTCGGAAGGCGGCACCTGCCAGCCGCCCTTCACCAGCTGCTGCTTGAGCTGCACGTCATAGAGATAGCAGCCAACTGTCAGATTGCCGTCGCCGCCGGCCCGCACATAGCCCTGCACGAGCATGTCGGCCCCGCGAGATACCCAGGGTGCATAGTCCGGTGACTGAACCTGCGGATAAGACGGCTGCGGAAGGCCGTCCGGCCCTGAGGGCTTGAACAGACCGTTGTTCTTGAGGTCACCGGCAACCACTTGCGCCAGGGCGCGGCCGAGCTGCACGGTCGAGCCGGCATTTGTCCGGGTCGGCACATCCGCATCGGTGGCGAAGGTCGTGATGGCGATGCCGAGATCCTGCCACTCGCTCTCGTCGGAGACGGTGACCTCGAGGCCACCCTCCGTCTGAGGCTCGACCGGGGTCGGCACCTGCGCGGCAACCCCACTTGCGGCGGACAGCAGCAGACCAAGTGCGAGGATGCGGGTTATCTTCATTGCGATAGCCTTCTGTCAAAGTTTGTCGTGACGACCTTCCAGCCCTCGTAAAGGTCGTCGGGCAAGCTGAAGGGAGCGGCCAGCCGGACTGCGCGAACGGCCTGCTCCTGGTGACGCGTCACCTGTGCCTGGTTCGTGGCGTTCTGCCCCGTCGTGCTGACCACCTGCGGCGCACCGGCCAGGCTGCCATCACGATTGAGGCGGAAGCGCACCTTCGTCACCAGCAGTTCCACGTCGGCGCCTTGTGGCGCCTGCCAGTGCGGCTTGAGCTGCCGATTGATCGCCGCGCCAAGGGCCGAGCGGGCCTGCGCGCCGATCTGGGCAGCGGGCGTTCCCGTCTGCCGCGTGGCAGTGGCTCCCGGCGTCCCGTTCTTGAAGGCATCATCGAAGGCACTGCTTCCTGCCTTCTTCGGCGCGGCAGTGGCCTTGGAAGCCGACGCGCCGCTGCTGCCGGAAGCGGGCTTCGCGGCCGGCTTGGCCACAGGCTTGGCTGCGGACGGCTTAGTCGCAGGCTTGGCCGCAGGCTTCGCGGTCGTCTTCTTGCTGACGATGTCGTCGATTGCGCTGGTCTTGCGCGAGGGCGAAGGCTTTGGTGCAGGTTTCGGCTTTGGCTTCGGCACGGGCTTGGGAGTTGACTTCGGCTGCGGCTTCGGCGCGGGCTTGGGAACTGCCTTCGGCGTGGGCCGCGGCTCCGGCTTCGGCGCGGGCTCCGGACGCGGCTTCTCGGTCACACGAGGTGCAGGCGCCGGGGCGGGCGCGGGTTCCGGATCCGCGACGGGCGCAGGTGCAGGCTCCGGCGGAGCGGCGGCAGCGGGCGGTGCCGGCTCGCCCTGCTCCGGTCCGGCGTCAGGCGCCGCCTTGCCGGGGTCGGGCGCGGTCGAGGTCATCCCCACCTGATCGCTGATGGTCACGGCGATACGCTCTGGCGGCTTCACCACGTCATTCGAGCGCGGGCTGAACAGGATCGCGCCCAGCACCGCCAGATGCAGTGCCACGGCAACGGCCAGGCCGACCCCTTCATCCTTGCGCAATCCCAGTGCAGCCATCAGCCGGAACCTAGCCTGAGCGCCTTAACCGCCGCTGACATCTGTCACCAGGGAGATGGAGCTGAAGCCCGCGCGATTGAGTTCGCCCATGACCTCCATCACGCGTCCGTATTCCAGCGCTTTGTCGGCACGCAAAGTGACGAGCGGCGGCTTGCCATCCGGCCCCCGCGGTGTGGCAGCCAGCCGGTCCGGCAGCTCACCCGGGGCGAGCTCGTTTTCTTCATAGAAGACGGCGCCGTCACTGCGCACGGTGATGGTGATCTGGCCCTGCTCCTCGCTCATCGCCTTGGCCCGGCTTTCGGGGAGCTCGATGGGGACCGCCGCTTTCAATAGCGGCGCCGTGACCATGAAGATGATCAGCAGCACCAACATCACGTCCACGAGCGGTGTGACGTTGATTTCCGCCATGGGGCCGCGCGCGCCGCGCCGGCGCCGGCGGCCGCCCCCTCCGGAGAGGCCCATCGCCATCAGCGCTGCTCCAGCTGACGCGTCAGGGCGGCGTGCAGGTGGTCCGCGAACCGCTGCAGGCGGGCCTCGAAGCCATTAACGCGATGCGAAAAGCGGTTGTAGGCGATCACTGCGGGGATAGCGGCGAAGAGGCCGATTGCGGTTGCAAACAGCGCCTCGGAGATACCCGGCGCCACGACAGCCAGGGACGAGTTCTGCTGCTGACCGATCTGGAAGAAGCTGTTCATGATGCCCCAGACCGTACCGAACAGACCCACGAAAGGGGCCACCGAGCCGACTGTGGCGAGAAAGTTCAGGCGGTCCGACAGCTTGTCGGCCTCTTCGCCCACAGCCGAGTTCATGACGCCGGCGATGCGCTGGCGGGCGCCCTCAAGGTCGATGTTGGCCGCCGCGTTGAGCTTGAATTCTCCAAGCCCGGCACCGGCGACCTTGCCCATCGGCACGTCGCCACGACGGCGTTCCTTCTGGTAGACATCGAAGTTCTGCGCCTCCCAGAACCCTTCCTCGTACTCGTCGCAACGGCGGTTCACGGCACCCATGCGAAGGGTGAAGGTGACGATGATCATCCACACCCAGACACTGGCCAGAACCAGCCCGGCCATGATCGCCTGAACGACGATATCGGCGTCGAGAAACAGCTTAACCGGATTGAGATGGTCATTGTCGCCGGCGAAACTGATAGTCGAGGCAAGCAGATCGAGCGTCATTCTGGTCCTTCCGGGGCCGGATTGGCGATGGGAACAAGTGAGGTAAAAGCCTGTTGCCAGGCTTCAGGTTGTCGGCGTGGTCGTCCTTCAGGGCTGATGAACCCTACCTTTACGAGCCCTTCGCAAAGCCGAACGCCGTCGCGCAACGCGACCTGCCGCAGGGTGCAGGCAACCCGCCCGACGGTGACGGCGCTCGTCTCGATGACGATCGTATCGCCCAGTCGTGCGGGAGCCAGGTAACGCAGGTTCGCCTCGGCTACGGTGTAGAGGCCGGTACCTGCCTCAAGCGCGGCCCGCTGGTCTATGCCAAGGACGTCGAGGAGATCCGATCGTGCCCGCTCGAACCACCGAAGATAATTGGCGTGGTACACCACTCCGCCGGCGTCGGTGTCCTCGTAGAACACGCGCAAAGCATAATGGTGCACGTCGCCGGCGATCACGCCGGATGCGGGCGCGGGTAAGGAGGCTGGTGCGTCCATCATGCCCGGATGTGTAACGGCAGGGCACATGACTGCAAGCCCGCCCCACCAGTAACCACCCCCGCTACCTGTATTGCGAGGTAAATTTCCGGTGGATTGCGGCGATCAGTCGGCGATCATCTGGTAGAACTGTCGGCCGCCGAAGATATGGAAATGCAGATGGGGCACTTCCTGATGGCCGCTCGCCCCCATGTTCACCATCAGGCGATAACCGGGGCCGTCGAGCTCCAGCTGGCGCGTGACGTTGCCGACGGCGCGCATGAAGCCTGCGATCTCCGCATCGTCGGCCTTCATGGTGAAATCATCCCACGAGACATACGGCCCCTTCGGGATCACCAGCACGTGCACGGGTGCCTGCGGACGGATGTCGTTGAAGGCGAGCGCGTGATCGTCCTCGTAGACCTTGGAGCACGGCAGTTCACCGCGCAGGATCCTGGCGAAGATGTTCGTGTCGTCGTACGGCAGTGTCGGGTCGATCGGCATCGGTTTCTCCGGTTCAGTCCTTGGGGCGGGCGGCCTTTTCGGCAATCCCGGACACTCCCTCACGGCGATCCAGTTCCGCCAGCACGTCCGCGAACGGCACACCCTTTTCGCCAAGCAGCACCATCATATGGAAAAGAAGGTCCGCCGCCTCCCCCACCAATGCCGAAGAACTGCCGGTGAGCGCGGCAATGACAGTCTCCGTCGCCTCTTCGCCCACCTTCTGCGCGATCTTCTCGACACCCTTGGCTGTCAGCTTGGCGACATAGCTGGTATCGGGGCTGGCTAATCGCCGCTCGGCGATGGTGGCTTCTAGACGCGCGAGGGTATCGGGGCTGCTCATGCTGGGGCAATGCGGCGGACGGGCAGCGTGGTCAAGCGCCTGCGCGCCCGAACCGTCAGCGGCGGCTTCAATCATCGCGCCGCTTTACCGAAAATCTGCGCCCTATCACCACGCCTGCAACACCGATCCCCAGCAGCATGAGGCCGCTTGGCTCAGGAAGCGGGATGCCACCCGCCGCATGGGCAGGAAACGGTGGAAGCGAGGCCGCAATGAGGGCGGGCAAGACCTTCAGCCGGGGCAATGCGAATCCTTCAGTCGGCTCAATCGCCACGTCCGCCTTCGGTGAAGAACGGCTCCGGGGCAAGCGCGCTCATGGCCGCTCCCCGGTTTCGGATTCCCGCAACGGGACGCCGTGCCTCAGCCGCGGGCGGGCAATCCGGCCGCGCGCAGGGCGGCGTGAGCCTCTGCAACGGTATACTTGCCGAAGTGGAAGATGGAGGCGGCCAACACCGCGCTCGCCTTCCCCTGCGTCACCCCGGCAACCAGATGATCGAGGTTGCCGACGCCGCCGCTCGCCACCACCGGCACGGAGACCGCCTCGGCGATGGCGCGCGTGAGAGCAAGATCATACCCATTCTGCGTGCCGTCCCCGTCCATCGAGGTCACGAGAAGTTCGCCGGCTCCGAAACGCGCAAGCTTCATGGCGTGTTCGAGGGCGTCGATGCCCGTGGCCTTGCGGCCGCCATGCGTGAAAATTTCCCACTTGCCCGGTGCCGTGCGCCGAGCGTCCACCGACGCCACGATGCACTGCGATCCGAACTTCTCCGCGATGTCCGCGACCACTTCGGGCCGCGTCACGGCAGCGGAATTGACCGCCACCTTGTCCGCACCCGCCAGCAGGAGCGCGCGCGCGTCCTCGGCCGTGCGCACGCCGCCGCCGACGGTCAGGGGCATGAAGCAGACTTCGGCCGTCCGCTGCACCACATCGAGGAGCGTTCCGCGTCCCTCGTGGCTGGCTGAAATATCAAGGAAGCACAGCTCGTCCGCTCCGGCGGCATCATAGGCGCGCGCCTGCTCGACGGGATCGCCGGCGTCCTTCAGGTCGACGAAGTTCACGCCCTTCACCACACGCCCATCGCGGACGTCGAGGCAGGGGATGACCCGGATACGTACGGTCATGGCCTCACTCCACCGGCTTGAAGAACAGCAAGACTGCGAACACCGCCACCACCGCGCAGAGCGCGAAGTTGAAGGCGGTGTAGATGGCGAACTTGCGCGGATTGTCCGCACGCATCGTCTCGATCTTCACCCGCGCGCGGCTGAACAGCATCAGGCGGGCTTTCCCGGCGCGGAAGTCCTGCCAGGCCCACACCGCGCCCGGCACGAAGATGGCAAGCGCAAGCACCGCCATCAGGCGATTCTCGTTCACCCCTCGCGCTCCGCGAACTGAATCGCCGTCGCCAGGTCGAGGCGACCGTCGTAGAGCGCGCGGCCGGTGATCACGCCTTCGATGCCGTCCTTCGCGTGCAGCGCCAGGAGGCGGATGTCGTCAAGCCCCTTCACCCCGCCGCTGGCGATCACGGGAAGATCGGTGCGCCGCGCAAGATCCACCGTCGCCTCGATGTTGACGCCCTTGAGCAGGCCATCGCGTCCGATGTCGGTGAACAGGAGGCCGGCAACGCCCGCGTCCTCGAACCGCCGGGCCATGTCCACGATCGAGACGTCGGACACTTCCGCCCAGCCTTCCGTCGCGACCATGCCGTCGCGCGCATCCACGGCAACGACGATGCCGCCTGGGAAGGCCTTTGCCATGTCTTTGACGAACTGCGGATCCTTTAGTGCCGCCGTGCCCATGACCACGCGCGAGACGCCAAGGTCGAACCACCCTTCGACCGCTTCGGGGGTTCGGATGCCGCCGCCCAGCTGCACATGGCCGGGAAACACCTCCAGGATCGCTTCCACCGCGCCGCGGTTCTCGGCCCGACCGGCAAACGAGCCGTCCAGATCGACGACGTGCAGGAACTGCGACCCGGCTTCGGCGAAAAGCGTGGCCTGTGCCGCAGGGTTGTCGCCATAGACGGTGGCGCGTTCCATGTCGCCTTCGGCAAGGCGGACGACCTGCCCCTGCTTGAGGTCGATGGCGGGAAAGACGATCATGATCTCAGGGCTTCCATTCGAGGAAACGGGACAGCAGCGAAAGGCCGTACTGCTGGCTCTTCTCAGGGTGAAACTGCACACCCACGACATTGTCCTGCGCCACGGCCGCGACAAGCCCGCCGCCATGGTCCGTCATGGCAGCCACGTTTGCCCCGTCTTCCGGCTGGAAGTGGTAAGAGTGCAGGAAGTAGGCCTCGCCCGCATCGATCAGGCCCTCTGCGGGGTCGTGAAGACCAAGCGACACGTCGTTCCAGCCCATGTGAGGGATCTTGATCTGCGGGTCCGTCCGCTCGATCAGGCGAACTTCGCCGGCGATCCAGTCGAGCCCCGGCGTAACGCCATGCTCCAGGCCGCGCGTGGCGAGCAGTTGCATCCCAACGCAGATGCCAAGGAAAGGCGCGCCGCCCACATGCACGCGCTCGGCCATCGCCTCGACCATGCCGCCGATGGCGCGCAGCCCTTCCGCGCAGGCCCTGAAGGAGCCGACGCCGGGCAGAACGATGCGGTCCGCCGCACGCACCACATCGGGACTGGCGGTGATGGTCAGGTCTTCCGCACCCGCAGCGCGAAGAGCGTTGGCGACCGAGTGCAGGTTGCCCGCACCATAGTCGATCAGCGCCAACGTCACGCGCGCGAAGCCCTGGAAGGGCGGCGGCTCATGGAGACGAACCCTGCCATCACAGCGTATCCTGCCCGAGAATTCCCTTGGTCGAGGGGATGGCTCCGCCCTTGCGCGGGTCGAGTTCGACCGCACTGCGCATTGCGCGCGCAAAGCCTTTGAAGATGCCTTCGCAGATGTGGTGATTGTTGGTGCCGTAGAGCAGTTCGATGTGCAGCGTGATGCCGATCGCCTGCGCAATCGAGTGGAACCAGTGCTCCACCATCTCAGTATCGAATTCGCCGAGTTTCTCCTGGGTGAACCTGGCCTTCCACACAAGATAGGGACGGCCCGAGATGTCCAGCGATACGCGGCTCAATGCCTCATCCATCGGGGAATTCACGTCGCCGTAACGCCCGATGCCCGCCTTGTCTCCAAGTGCCCTGGTGATCGCCTGTCCGATGGCGATGGCGCTGTCCTCGGTCGTGTGGTGCTGGTCGACGTGGAGGTCGCCCTTGATCCGGCACCGGATGTCGATCAGCGAATGGCGGCTGAACTGCTCGATCATGTGGTCAAGAAAACCGATGCCGGTCGACACGTCATAGGCGCCGGTGCCGTCGAGATTGACCTCGACTTCGATGTCGGTCTCGTGAGTCTTGCGGCTGATCGTGGCGGTACGCATGGCCGTGCCTAATAGACGTGTCTGAGCGGGAATCAATTCCGCACCTCATCCGGAGCCGGAAGGCCACGGGGGCGTTGAACAGGCGAGAGCCGAAACAGGCGATTTTCTCTCCTGCAACAGAGAAAATGGGACCATCGGCGTCTTTTTAGGTCGGAACACGCTTGACCGGACAAGCCAGCATGAGCACGTAGGGCGCGATGAACGACACCACGCAAGACAGCCTGATCCCTTACGACGAAATCGTGCAGGAGGCCCTGCGCGCCGTCGTCGGCCGCGTGCTTGGCCAGGTAGAAGCCTCCAACGGCGTTCTTCCCGGCGGACACCACTTCTACATCACCTTCAAGACGGGTGCCCCCGGCGTAAGCATCCCCGCCGACCTGCGGGCCCGCTTCCCCGATGAGATGACCATCGTCCTGCAGAACAAGTTCTGGGATCTCGGCGTCTCGGACACCGGTTTCACCGTCAGCCTTTCCTTCAACCAGATGCCGGCCAAGCTGGACATTCCGTTCTCCGCGATCACCGCGTTCGTCGATCCGGCCGTCGACTTTGGTCTCCAGTTCCACGCCATGGCCGACGTCGAGAGCGAGCAGGTCTCCCCGGCGGAGAACGACGCGGAACGCGATGTCGCCTCGCGCATTACTCCCAGCGAGGATGGCTCGAACGTGGTCTCCGTGGATTTCGGCAAGAAGAAGTGACCGGGCTCGCCCGGGGATAGGGCGCAAGATGGCTACGAAGCTTGGAACCGGAGTTCTCAAGAAGCAGGCAAAGAAGGCGGCAAATGTCGTCTCCGCCCCCGCCAGGGGGCTCAAGAACCTTGCGAACAACGGTGGCGAACTCCACGGGCCCAGCCCCAACCCGGCGACGAACCTGGTCATCGCGGACATCGCGCTGCGCACCGGGACCATGGTTGCCCGCCGCGCGGTGGAGCGGTCCGTCCTCGGAGCGAGCTATTCGCCGCGCAAGGCCAAGTCGATCCTGAAGGGCCGCTCGATCAGCGAAACGCTGCTGCACGGCGCCCTGGCGCGAGTCGCCGTCGGGTCCGTCCCCGGAGCGCTGGCGGTCAGCGGTGCCCTTGTGGTCAAGACACTGTACGACCGGAGCCGTGCCCGGCAGGCGCGCGCCGAAGGCGCCAGGGATCTCCATGAACAGGCGAAGGATGGGGAAACCTCCTGAGTTGGAGGCTGCGGCCCGGGCCTTCTGTCCGCGACTGACCTGCCCCCTCGCGCAACCGCCACTTGATTTGCGGGGCCGTCATCGGCATCGGGAACCATGGCCCATGACGCTCCCTCTCCCGACACCACCGGTACACTCGCCCGCCGCGGGCTGATGTTCATCCTGTCCTCGCCCTCGGGCGCTGGCAAGACCACCATCGCCAGGATGCTGCTCGAAGGCGATCCCCATATCCGCAACTCCGTCTCCTGCACCACCCGCGCGCCGCGGCCGGGTGAGGTCGATGGGCGTGACTATCACTTCGTCAGCCATGCCCAGTTCGATCGCATGGCCGAGGACGGGGAGTTCCTGGAATGGGCGACCGTCTTTGGCCAGAGCTACGGAACGCCCAAGGCCCAGGTCAAGGCCGGCCTGAAGGAGGGTGTCGACTACATGTTCGACATCGACTGGCAAGGGACCCAGCAGCTTTACCAGAAGCTCGAGCGCGACGTGGTGCGCGTGTTCCTCCTGCCCCCCAGCATTGCGGAACTTCGCCGCCGCCTCACTGGCCGTGGAACCGACACTCCGGAGGTCATCCACGGCCGGATGGAGCGCGCCCGGTCCGAAATCAGCCACTGGGACGGTTACGACTACGTCGTCGTCAATGATGATATCGATCGCTGCTTCGAACAGGTGCAGAAGATTCTCCATGCCGAACGGCTCCGCCGCGCCCGCCAGACGGGGCTGATCGGCTTCGTGCGCGAACTGATGCAGCCCGACGACTGACCCGGCCGCTATGGCGAAGCCGCCTGCGCGCCGCCACGGTGACGTAGCTCTTGCCGCCCCGCCGCTCAGCCTCTAGGCCGCGCCGCAACAGATCGACCTACCCATCTTCCGGAGACCCAGCCATGTCCGACCTTGCCGCCAAGATCGAAGCCGCATTCGACGCCCGCGACACCGTCACGCCCGCCAGTGAGGACGTTCGCCAGATCGTCGACGAAGCCCTGGAGCTGCTTGATGCGGGCAAGGCCCGCGTGGCCGAAAAGGTCGACGGCGAATGGGTCGTGAACCAGTGGCTCAAGAAGGCTGTCCTTCTCAGCTTCCGCCTGAACGACAATGGCGTGATGGACTACGGCGCAGCCGGCGCGCCCGCCTTCGACAAGGTGCCGCTCAAGTTCGCGGGCTGGGATGAAAGCCGCTTCAAGGCTGCCGGTGTCCGCGTGGTTCCCGGTGCCGTGGTGCGCCGCAGCGCCCATGTCTCCAAGGGCGTGGTGCTGATGCCGAGCTTCGTGAACCTTGGCGCCTACATCGGCGAGGGCACGATGGTGGACACCTGGGCCACCGTCGGATCCTGCGCGCAGATCGGCAGGAACGTGCACATCTCGGGCGGCGCCGGCATCGGTGGCGTGCTTGAGCCCCTCCAGGCAGGCCCCGTCATCATCGAGGACGGCGCCTTCATCGGCGCCCGCTCGGAAGTCGCCGAAGGCGTCATCGTCGGCGAGGGTGCGGTTCTCTCGATGGGCGTGTTCATCGGTGCCTCGACCAAGATCGTCGACCGTGCGACCGGCGAAGTCCACATCGGCCGTGTCCCCCCCTACGCCGTGGTCGTGCCCGGCGCGATGCCCGGCAAGCCGCTTGCCGACGGCACGCCCGGCCCATCGCTCTACTGCGCGGTGATCGTGAAGACCGTTGACGCGCAGACCCGCTCGAAGACCGGTATCAACGAACTCCTGCGCGACTGATCGCGGCTATAGCGGCCGTTCGCCTTACCGATGGCGTGCGGCTCACGGTAACGAAACCATCTCTGCAGGGCGGCTGGCGGAACGCCGGTCGCCCTGAAGTGTTTCGTGTGGAAATGGGCGGAACACCGTTCGCTACCGGAGAGACGAGAATGGAAAGACGGAAAGAGGAAGTACACCTCGGCGACGTCGAGGCCCGCAGCGGTTCGACACCCGGCATTGTGCGGTATATCCTCCTCATCAGCCTCGTTCTTGTCATCCTCGGATTTTCGGCTGTCTGGCTGACGGGCGTGCTTACCACGCCGGAAACGGGTGGTCATGCGGACACCGAGCGAGCCGTCGCCGAACAGCGCGACGAGCCGCAACAACCCTGACCGATGGGTACCAGTCAGGCGTTCGGCACGGTGCCCGATCTTGAACGTTTCGTGCCGGCGCAGGACGAAATCTTCGATGAGGTCCGGGTGGAGCTGTCAGCCGGACACAAACGCACGCACTGGATGTGGTTCGTCTTTCCCCAGATCGCAGGGCTGGGATCAAGCCCGATGGCGCGCCACTACGCCATTGCGAATCTGAACGAGGCCCAGGACTACCTTGCCCACCCTATCCTGGGTCGCCGTTTGCATGAGGTCACTCACCTCATGCTGGCCTGGCGCGGACGGCGAAGCGCGGATGAGATCCTCGGCTCTATCGATGCCATGAAGTTCTGCAGCAGCATGACCCTGTTCGAGTACGCGTCGCCGGATGGCCAGGCTGCCGCCCCTTTCGCCGATGCGCTCGAGACGTTCTTCGGAGGGAAGCGGGATGGGCGCACCCTGCATCTGCTCGAGGAGCAATCCGCGCGTCATGCTCGAAGCGCATCGCCGGGAACTTGATTGCCGCTCCTGGCGTTCCGCAAGATGGTCCGATGATGCGCGACCATGAAGGCCGCCGTCGGGCCGACGGAGAGCAGCCATGCATCGTACCGGTGACGAAGTTCATCTCGATGACGATGAAGCGCGCGGGGGAAGCACCCCGCAGATCGTCCGCTATGTCCTGATCGTCAGCCTGCTGCTGGCGCTGGTCGCGATGTCCGCCGTGTGGATCACGCGCGCCGTCGTGGACCAGCCGTCCCGCGCCCCGGTGACGGCGGAACAGCATGCACTGGGAGGCTGAGGGGTAGCTGTCGGGAATTGCCAGGAGCCGCTCGCGAAAGGTGCCGATGCGCCAGACGGCGGCACCTTCACCACGGTTTCGACCCCAACCTGTCGGCAGGGATCACGCCCGGTTCGCCGGCGGCTCCTGTCAATCTGACGGCCGAAGCCGCCATCTCCTGTGTCCCCGGATCTAGCCTGGAAGGGTTTCCAAACCGTTAACGCGGCGCCTGCCGCCTCGTCGTCAGGCCGAGTTCGTCAGCGATCGCGCGCCACCTGGGCAGCAGGACGTCCAAGTCTCCACCCTGCGCCCCGGCAAGAACCTGGACGCAGACGTGGTCCGCTCCGGCGTCGAAGTGCGCCTGCAGACGCTCCGCTGCCTCACCCGGTCCTCCGGCGGAAAACAAGGCGGCGAGGAGACGGGGATCGTCGGCATCAATCTCCGCGTCGGTGAAACCCAGGCGCAGCCAGTTCTTGCGATAGTTGGGGAGCCGCCGATAATTTGTGAGCGCCTCAACCGCCGTGGCCCGGGCCTTCTGCGGGTCACTTTCCAGAATGACGCCCTGTTCGGGCGCAAGCAGCGCCCGAGGGCCGAGTATCACGCGGGCGCCCGCCGTGTGTTCGGGTGTCACGAGATAGGGGTGGGCGCCCGCCGTCCGTGCGCCGGACAGCGCCACCATCCCGGGGCCGAGCGCAGCAAGGCAGAGGCTGTCGCGCGGCATTCCTGCGGCCGCCAGCGAGTCAAGGAAAGCGCTCATGACCTCGAGCGGCCTGCCCCACTTTTCGCCGATGATCGGACCATGGCTGATGCCGAGGCCCAGGAGCGTGCGGGCGCGCCAGTCGTCCGGAAGGCCCAGAAACCAGGCCGCCAGTTCGGCGGGGTCATGCTTCCAGATGTTGAGGATGCCCGTGGCCACAGTGATGGTCGATGTCGCGGCCAGCAGCCGTTCGACGTCGGCTGGCGCGCCATCGTCGATACCTCCCGGTATCCACAAGGCGCCGTAGCCCATTGCCTCAAGCTCGGCGGCCGCTGCGGCGGATCGGGCCTTGTCTCCGAAACGCAGCTCCAGCGACCAGACCCCGACCTTTCCGATGGAAGGTATCGTCATGGCCTCCTCCTTGTCTGCAGGGTGTGAGGGCCGCCCACCGGCGCATCAAGCCTTTTACGCCTCTTGCCCGACGGCATCGCCCGTGCGGCCATTCGCCCCGGAGGAGGGCCTGCCCCAAGCGGCCGCTTGATAGCTTGAGGACCGCGGCATAGCCCATGATGAATGGGAGAGTTCGACTATATCATCGTGGGTGGAGGAAGCGCAGGCTGCGTGCTCGCCAATCGCCTCAGCGCCAATCCCGCAAACCGCGTCCTGCTGCTGGAGGCGGGCGGCAAGGACAACTACATCTGGATCCGGGTCCCCGTGGGCTACCTGTACTGCATCGGCAATCCGCGTACCGACTGGTGCCTTTCCACCGAAGCCGAGGAGGGTCTGGGCGGCCGGGCGCTCAAGTATCCGCGCGGACGCGTGCTGGGCGGCTGCTCCTCGATCAACGGCATGATCTACATGCGCGGCCAGGCGGCCGACTATGACGGATGGCGGCAAGCGGGAAACAGCGGCTGGGGCTGGGACGACGTGCTGCCCTACTTCACCCGCGCGGAGGACCACTACGAGGGAGCCAGCGCCTACCATGGCGGGGGCGGCGAAATTCGCGTTGAAAGGCAGCGCCTTCGCTGGGACATCCTGGAGGCGTTCCGTGACGCCTGCGAGCAGCAGGGCATTCGCCATAGCCATGACTTCAACACCGGCGACAACGAGGGGGCGGGCTTCTTTCAGGTCACGCAGCGCCGCGGCTGGCGCTGGAGCGCCGCCGATGCCTTCCTCAAGCCGGTGCGCACCCGGCGCAACCTGAAGGTGGAAACCGGCGCGCTGGTTGATCGCGTCCTTGTCGAGAACGGTCGCGCGATCGGCATCGCCTACACTCTGGCAGGTGAAAGCCGACAGGCTCGCGCACGGGGGGAAGTCGTGCTGGCGGCAGGTGCCATCGGCTCGCCCGCGATCCTCGAACGCAGTGGCATCGGGGATGGTGCGCACCTTGCGCAACTCGGCGTGGTGCCCGTTGTTCATCGTCCGCAGGTCGGGGCGAACCTGCAGGACCATCTGCAACTGCGCTGCGCATACCGCGTGTCAGGCGTGGCGACACTCAATGCCCGGGCGGGCAACCTGCTGGGCAAGGCAATGATCGGGCTGGAATACGCTCTGCGCCGCACAGGGCCGATGGCGATGGCGCCGAGCCAGCTCGGCGTCTTTACGCGCAGCCACGCGCGTTACGCGACGCCGAACCTTGAATATCACGTGCAGCCGCTCAGCCTCGCGGCGTTCGGTGGCGCTCTGGACCCCTATCCCGCCTTCACCGCCAGTGTGTGCAACCTGCGACCGGAAAGCCGGGGCGCCACGCACATCACCGCAGCCGATCCGGCTGAACCGCCTTCCATCCGCCCCAACTATCTCTCGACCGAGGAAGACCGCCGCGTCGCTGCAGAGGCGATCCGCATCACCCGGCGAATCGTGGCGCAGCCTGCCCTCGCCCGCTTCCACCCGGAGGAGGTGCGCCCCGGCGCCGGCCTTGAAAGTGAAGGCGACCTGCAACGCGCGGCCGGGGAGATCGGCACCACCATCTTCCACCCGGTGGGCACGGCGGCCATGGGTTCCGTCGTCGACGCAAGGCTGCGCGTCACGGGCATCGACGGGCTTCGCGTGATTGATGCATCGGTGATGCCCTCCATCACGTCCGGCAACACCAATGCGCCAACCATGATGATCGCGGAGAAAGGCGCCGAGATGATGTTGGCCGATCGGCGCTGACGTTCAGGCCAGATACTCTCGCGTTCGCCGGAGGATCTCGCCGACATAGTCGCGCACGTCCCGCCCGCTGCGCGCGGCGCCGATGAGAGGAACGTCAAGGCCCAGCACCTGCCCCCGCGGAAGCGCTTCCACAAATTCGCGCAGGGGAAGCTCGCCCTGCCCCGGTATCATCCGTCCGGACGTGCTTTCGGCCATGTAGTCGCCGGTTCCCCGTAGCGGCACATCGCAAAGCTGGACATGGCCAATCAGGGCCGGGTCAAGCTCGGCCACCTGCTGCACCGTCCCGCCGGAGCGAAAGAAGTGCATGGCGTCGATCAGCACCGTGGTTGCGCTTCCCGGCCCGCCCTGCGCGCCGATCCGCGCGATAACCTGCAGGGCATCCGGCAAAGACCGCATCGTGAGCACCGGGGAAAACGCGATGCACAGTTCCATGCCCCGTGCCGCCGCCATTTCGGCCAGCGCGCCGAACTGGTCGAACGCGCGCTCCCGCTCCGCGCCCATGTCGGAGGCGCTGACGCGGACCGCTCCGAGTTCCGCGAACATGTCCATGTCAGCAGCCCTTTGCGAAGCATCGATCTGCTGCGAGATGTCGCACCCGGTTCCCACTGCGATGACCACGCCCCCGTCGCGGAGCGCCGCCTTCGTCTCGCGCACAAGCACCGCATCCTCGCGCAGGGACCATGGCGGATACCGGTGCGGGTTCTCCCCCCCGGCGTTCCGGGCAAGCCCGAGCGTGACGGTACGGCACCCCAGGTCCGCCGCCAGCCCGACGTGCGCCACAGGGTCAAGCCCCAGCACGGTCTGCTGATCAAGCCCGAACGGATGCGGCATGGGCCCGTTTCCTTTCATCGAAGGGGCAAACGAAGCGCGAGGTCGCCAGCTGAAGCCTCGCGCGAGTCACCGCAGGACGCCCGCGCGCCGTTGTCGCCAGGCGAACCACAGGAGAGCGATCGCCACGATCCAGATCAGCGCCGACATGGCGCTTGCGGCGAACGTGGCCCCCGGCATCGGGGAGGCAACCTGCCACGCCTGCGTCAGCCCCAGCCCTGTCAGCGACGCCGCGAAGGCCACCGGGGCAAAGTGGGACCGCAGCAGCAATAACAGCGCGCCAGCCGCACCGCCGCCCACCCCCAGCGCCCAGGCCGCCATGCTCCATGTCGGCGCGCTATCCAGCCAGTCGATGACCTCCGGCTTCATCTGGGCGAGGTAAACCGGAGTGCGCGATGCCGTGAGAGTGAAGTCGATGCAGCCAAGGGCATTCCAGGCAAGCGCAGCAGCCGCAATCGCCCAATAGGCCCAACCCGGCTTTCCTGCCCTTTCGCTGTTCCTCACGCCGCGTCCCCTTTGCGGCGAGCCTACTCCTCTGCGCAAACCGATGCAATTCGCTGCACAAGCGACTAAGTAAGCAACATGGCCGACCTTTTCGCCGATGACCTTTCCCCTGCCGCCGCACCAGAGGTGCTGCGGGACGACGCGCCCCTTGCGGACCGTCTCCGCCCCCGCAACCTGTCCGAGGTTGTTGGCCAGGAACACCTCACCGGGCCGGAAGGCGCGATCGGCCGCATGGTCGCTGCGGGACGGCTTTCCTCCATGATCCTTTGGGGGCCACCCGGCACAGGCAAGACCAGCATCGCGCGGCTGCTGGCGGACGCCGTGGGCATGCGTTTCGCGGCGGTCTCTGCGGTATTCTCAGGCGTGGCCGACCTGAAGAAGGCCTTCGCCGAAGCCGATGTTGCCGGGAAGGCTGGACAACGCACGCTGCTTTTCGTGGACGAGATACACCGGTTCAACCGCGCCCAGCAGGATGGCTTTCTTCCTTTCGTTGAGCGGGGCACCGTGACGCTTGTGGGCGCCACGACCGAAAACCCCAGTTTCGCTCTCAACGCGGCACTGCTGAGCCGGGCCCAGGTGCTGATCCTCCACCGCCTTGGGCCGGAGGCGCTGAACGCGCTGCTCGACAAGGCCGAGGCTCTGGAAGGCCGCTTGCCTGTCACACAGGACGCGCGCGACGCGCTTGTGGCCTCCGCCGATGGGGATGGGCGCTTCCTGCTCAACCAAGTGGAGACGCTGTATGCCGCCGGTATTTCCGAGCCGCTCGACCCTGGTGGGCTGGGGCATTTCCTGCAGCGCCGGGTAGCGGTCTACGACAAGGATCGCGACGGGCACTACAATCTCATCAGCGCACTGCACAAATCGGTACGTGGGTCGGATCCGCAGGCCGCCCTGTACTACCTTGCGCGGATGCTGACGGCCGGAGAAGAGCCACTTTACGTCCTGCGCCGCCTGGTACGCATGGCGAACGAGGACATCGGCCTTGCCGACCCGCAGGCGCTCGTCCAGTGCCTGGCCGCCAAGGACACCTACGAGTTCCTCGGATCGCCCGAAGGCGAACTGGCGATCGCGCAGGCCTGCCTCTATCTGGCGACAGCGCCCAAGTCGAACGCCGCCTATTCCGCGTTCAAGGCCGCCTGGAAGAGCGCGAGGGACACAGGGTCGCTCAATCCTCCCGCCAATATCCTGAATGCCCCCACCAAGCTGATGAAGGAGATCGGCTACGGCAAGGACTACGCCTACGACCATGATGCCCCCGATGGCTTTTCAGGTGACAACTATTGGCCTGAGGGCATGCCACCGCAAACGTACTACGAGCCGGTGGAACGGGGCTTCGAACGCGAAGTCAGGAAGCGGATAGAATGGTGGGACAAGAAGCGGGCCGAGCGGCGCGGCGAGTGATGCGAGCGCCACCTGCAGCCCCATTCCCGGCTTCATGACGGAGCCGCGTTTCCGGCATTTCCTTGCCGTCGACTGGTCGGGCGCCGTCGGGGAACGGCAGAAAGGCATCGCCGTAGCCCTGTGCGCAAGCGGAGACGAGGCTCCCTGCCTGTTGCGCCCGCCATCGCACGATGTCTGGTCCCGGCAGGATGTCCTCGACTTCCTCCTTCATCGCCTGCCTGCCGAGACCCTGGTGGGCCTCGACCTGGGGCTCTCGCTGCCGTTCCGGGATGGCGGCGCCTTCTTCCCCGGCTGGTCGGACAGCCCTGCCGACGCGCCCGCGCTCTGGGCGCTGGTTGACGCAATCTGCGCCGATGACCCTCATCTCTCCGCAAGCAGCTTCGTCGATCACGAGGCGGCGAGCGCTTACTTCCGGCGGCATGGTGGGCGAGAAGGCGCGCTGTTTCACCTTCCAGGCGCCGACCACCGGCGCGGACGCATGCGCGTGACGGAAGAAGCGCAGGCACGAGCGGGCTGCCGCCCCTATTCGAACTTCAACCTCGTGGGCGCCGCGCAAGTAGGCAAGTCCAGTCTCACGGGGATGCGGCTGCTCCACCGTCTGCGCGGGCGGCTCCCCGTCTGGCCGGTCGATCCCGTTCCGGACACCGGGTCGGTGGTGACGGAAATCTACACCTCGCTCGCAGCCCTTGAGGCCGGACGAAGCGTGGGCCGTGCGAAGATGACCGACTACTGCGAGGTCAATGCGGCTCTCCAACGGCTCGGATCGAAGCGGGCGGACGGAACGGGCCGCATCGATGATCACAGCGCCGACGCGATCGTGACCGCGGCCTGGCTGCGCGTGGCAGCGCACCGACCGCACCTGTGGCGCCCGGCCGAGCTCGATCGCGAGCTTGCAATCACGGAAGGGTGGACTTTCGGCGCGGCCTGATCGGGGAGCGGCGACGTCCCGGATACAGGCCACGTTCGATTTGGCTTTACCGCCGCCCCTTCGTCGCGTTAAGGGCCGCAGACGTACTGTAAAGCACCGCCGGCTTAGCTCAGTTGGTAGAGCACCTGATTTGTAATCAGGGGGCCACGGGTTCGAATCCTGTAGCCGGCACCATTTTCGTCCTCTCCCGCGCCTACCTGCGCCTGACCATAGCTCAGGCGGGCTGCCGGGCTGGCGCCTCGTCTACCCAGTCGGTGCGGAGCCTTGGTCCCGCCAAGGTCATCAGCAGGGCTGCCACGAGGTAGAGGACCAGAGCGAAGAGCATGGAGTAGCGCAGCGATTGCGTGCCCCAGACGGGCTGCAAGGCCGTGGAAAGCGCCCCCAGCGCGTAAATGCCCCCGCCAAGGCCGATCAGGTTGTTGATCAGCAGAAAAAGCGCCGAAGCGGTGGCACGGGCGGGCGGATCCACCAGATGCTGCACGGCGCTGGTCACCGGGCCAAGCCAGAAATAGGCCAGGGCCTGCGGCAGCAGGAACAGCACGAAAGCAACCGGCACGCTCGAGGTCCAGATGCCGCCCGCGTAGAACGGGACCGCGCAGACGAAACCGATCGCCGGTACGCGGCCGTACCAGGCGCGGTCGCCCTTCCCGAAGCGATCCGCAAGAGCGCCGCCGCCGAGAACACCCACCGTACCGCCCAGAAGAAGGATGGCGCCGAAGAACCAGGACGTCTCGACAAGAGTCAGCCCGAAGCTGCGCTGCAGCAGGCTGGGCAGCCAGAAGGCCACGCCGTATCCCAGCATGGAACTGGACGCAGCGCCGAAGCTGAACAGCCAGAATGAAGGTTTGCGCGCGAGCGTCGCCGCGACATCGGCGAAGCGCACCGTAGGTCCGGACTGAGGCCGGGGCCGATCCTTGACCACCATCTTGAACAAGGGCGCGATCACCACTCCGCAGAGCCCGACGACAAGGAAGGCCATCCGCCAGTCGACAGCCTGGGCGACATACCCACCGGCCATCACCCCGGCTGCGGAGCCAAGGGGGATGCCAAGGGCGTAGATGGAAAGCGCGAACGCCCGTCGATGGCTGGGGAAGTGATCGCCGATCACGGCATAGCTTGGCGCCACGCCGCCGGCCTCTCCCACCCCGACGCCCAGCCGCGCGAGGAAGATGTGCCAGAAGCCCTGCGCCATGGCGCAGGCAGCCGTGAAAAGGCTCCACACCACCAGCGACCCGGTGATGACCCAGGACCGGCTGGTCCGGTCCGCGATCCAGGCGAGCGGCACCCCCAGCGTAGAATAGAGGATCGCGAAAGCAAGACCGCCCAGCATGCCCATTTGCGCATCCGTCAGACCGAGATCAGCCTGGATTGGAGCCGCGAGGATGGACAGTATCTGCCGGTCCACGAAGTTGAACACGTAGACCAGCAGCAGCATGCCCAGCACGAGCTTCGGTGAAGCCCCCTGCGCGGTCTGCGTATCTGAGGCGCGTCCGGATTGCTGCATCATGTCTGCCTTCTTGTCGCTTCCGCGCGGCGGGGCGGCCGCAGTGAGCGGAACTCCTGCGGGATGGCCCGCGCCCGCCGCGTCCTCCCGGTGCGCAGGACCCCGCGCCTGGGTCAAGCCATGTGCTGCTGGAGAAAGGCGTCGATGGCAGCGAAGGCGACCGGCTCGTCAAGGATGGGCGCATGTCCGACCCGTGGCACCTCGACAGCGAAGAAGGGGCCGGAGTGGCGCCGCGCCATCTCCTCCACTGTCGCAGCTGCGAGCAGGTCCGAGAGAGCCCCCCGGACGATCAGCGCGGGCACCGTATCCAGCAGATCCCACAGAGGCCACAGGTCGGGCGGCACCGTCTGCGGATCGTCTCCGGCGATGCTCTGGGATATGGCCGGATCGTAGGCGAAGACGATGCCCCCGGCGTCATCGTCCTTCGCGATGCGGCGGGCGAAGGCAAGCCACTGCTCGTCTTCGTAATCGGGGAAAGCTGCTTCGTTGATGGCCTGGGTGCGGGCGGCGGCTTCGGCCCAGTCGGCCATCGCCCCGCCAGGACCCACATAGGACTGGATGCGGGCAAGCCCGGCAGGGTCCAGCACCGGGCCGATGTCATTGAAGACGATTGCACGCGCCAGTCCGGGACGAAGCGCGTTCATGACCATCGCCATGAGCCCGCCCATGGACGTTCCCACCAGCCCCGCCTGCCTGATCTCCAGCCCGTCGAGAAGCGCCAGCATGTCCTGCGCGTAGACATCCGGGCGATAGCGGTCGGGATCAGGATCCCACTGCGACAGCCCGCGCCCCCGCTGGTCCGGCACGATCATCCGGTAACGACCGGCCAGACCCGCCACCAAGGGCTCGAAGTCCGCACTGTTGCGGGTGAGGCCATGCATCAGCAGCAGCACCGGCGCGCCCTCCGCCGCCGCATAGTCACGTGCGGCAAGTTCAAGGCGCCCGCAGGCGCTGCGGTAGCGGTGGACATGGTACTCCATCCTGTGGATCTCCCCTGTGACGTCAGAAGGCCAGGGCTGCCGTGGCGAAGACCTGACGCGGGTTGCCGTAGTAGGCGGTCAGTATACCTTCGGTGCCGAGCGTCGGTACGAATTGACCATTCGGCCGCGTCGCCAGTTCGCCGGTGCGCGGGTCGGCCGCCAGGAAGGTGTAGCCCGACGTCTTGTAGCGCTTGTCGAACAGGTTCTTGCCATGCACGCCCAGGCTCCAGCGGCCTTCCGGCGCGGTGTAGACCAGGCTGGCGTCGAACAGACCGAAACCCTTCTGGTCCAGGTAGGGATTGGGGATCTCGAACTGATAGGTCTTGCTGCGGTAGGCATATGTCGCGCTCAGATCGAGGTCGCCCTCTCCGATGGGCGTGGAGTAGGCGAGCGTACCGCTGACGGTCCACTTGGGCGTGTTCTGAACCTTGCGGTACTCGGCCACGTCGGTGGGCTGGGTGATCGACGGAACGGCCGGGTCGATCGGAATGTTCGCGATGTATTCGCGGTACTCGGCATCGATGTAGCCGAGCGCGCCCGAAAGGCTCAGCCTGTCGCCACCAGTCATCAGGTCCTGCGCCAGCCGGGCGTTCGCTTCGAGTTCCACGCCCTTGAAGCGCGCCTTGCCGGCATTGGTGATGATGCCGCAGAACGTCGGAATTCCGCCTACCGTGCAGCCTGCGGAGCCGGGGATCTGGACGTCCTTGTAGTTCATGTAGAATCCGGCGGCGGCGAGATAAAGGGCGCCGTCGAACAGGTTGCCCTTGTAGCCGATCTCGTAGCTGTCGACCGTCTCCGGTTCGAAGCTGAGGTAGTCGGCGATTTCCGCGCTGGTCGGCGCGCCGGGTGTCGCCGACGGAGCGTTCACACCCACGCCGCGCGGGTCGAACCCACCGCCCTTGAAGCCCTGGCTGAAGCTTGCGTAGATGTTGTGATCGGGCGTCGGCTTGAAGCTGATCGAGGCGCGCGGCGTGAACTTCTTGAAGGTGGCCTTGCCTGAGAAGTTCGTGCTTGGAGCCCCGAGCGCAAGGCCCGCGCCGCCGAAGACCGGAGAACCGCCGCCGAGGTAGTTCTGCCGCAGGATCTCGGCCTTGCGCTCATCCCACGTGTACCGGCCGCCGACCGACAGGCTGAGCCGCTCGCTGAAGTCGACCGTGAAATCACCGAAAACTGCAAAAGTCTCGGTATCGACATTGGCCTGCGTAAAGGCGGTCAGACCATTGAGGGCGGTGAAGAGCCGTGTGTCGAACTGGGTGTCGGCGTTGGCATTGAGGTAGTAGGCGCCGATCAGGCCCTGAACCATGCCGCCGTCGTCGTAGAGCAGCTGGAATTCCTGGCTGATCTGCTCGTTGCGGTAATAGGCCGGAACATCGACATCGACGGCGGGAAGCGCGTCGAAGTCGATGGGTGAAGCGCTGTCGTCCTTGCGCCAGGAGCTGATGGACCGGAACGTCAGCTGATCGGTGAGGTCGGCGCTGGCGTTTATGGCAAAGCCGTAGGCCTCGACTTCCTGCCTCGGATCGTTGAGGCCGCCGCGCGTGTCATAGACGTCACTCAGCACCGGGGCGCCCGAGACATAGCCTGGTATCAGGCGATGGCCACCGCGCGCGTTCGACTTGTCCTTAGTATAGTCGCCGGAGATGCGGATCAGCACAGGTTCGCCATAGCCGCCGATATCGACGCTGGCTCGCCCTGCCCAGATATCCTTGTTGTAGTTGTCCTCGCCCGTGGTCAGGTTCTTGCCGAAGCCGCCCCGCGACAGGCGCGCGACCGAACCGCCCACGCGGATCAGTTCGCTGACCGGCGCGGACGCGGTCGCGACGAGGTCGGCCTGGTCGTAGCTGCCGTAGGTGCCGCGAATCCGGAATGCGAAGTCCTGGGGCAGTTGCCTGGTCACGTACTTGACCGCGCCGCCGATGGTATTGCGTCCGTAGAGCGTGCCCTGCGGCCCGCGCAGCACCTCGATCCGCTCGACGTCGTAGATGTCCAGAACAGCGGCTTGCGGGCGGTTGAGGTACACGTCATCAAGGTAGATGCCGACACCCTGCTCAAACCCGGAGACCGGATCCTGCTGCCCCACGCCGCGGATGAATGCCGAGAGAGTGGAGTTCGTACCTCGGGAGGGTTCCAGCGTCACGTTCGGGGACACGTTGGCGATGTCCGTGATGTCGAGCGCGCCCGACTTCTCGAGCTGGGCGCCGCTGAAGGTCGAAACAGAGATCGGGACATCGACAAGACGCTCCTCCCGTCGCCGCGCGGTGACGATAATGTCGCCAGCCTGGGCCGCCGTTTCGGCCGCGGGTGCGGCGTCCTGGGCCATCGTGGGCGCTGCGCCAAAGCCACCGGTCAGCGCCAGCACACTCGAAGAAATCGCGAAAAAGCGCGCCTTTGGCATCACAATCACTCCCATTGCTTTTCGTTCTTGGCGCACAGCTATATTGACACCTGAACCAACTTTCAACTTTGAAAATTTGCCTTCGCTTGATCCCCGGTCTAGCTGTGGCCGGGTGACCACAGAGCCGTCTTCCCGAATCCCTCCTGATGCAGCTGCGGCAAACAAGTCGCCGAGGACGGAGCGCGGTCGGCGGACATTGCGCAAGCTGCTGGACGCGGCGGCCATCGAATTCGGGGAGCGCGGGTTTCACGAGGCGTCCATCACCGGCATCACCCGGCGCGCGGGCACTGCGCTGGGCAGCTTCTACACCTACTTCAATTCAAAGGACGAGATCTTCCGGGCGCTCGTCGATGATCTGTCAGGCAAGGTGCGCGAAGCGGCGCGGAGCGCCCGCAGCCAGGATCTTCCCGCACTGGAAACGGAGCGGGCGTCGCTCGTAGGCTTCCTGCGGTTTGCGGCGGAGCACAAGGAAATCTACCGCATCATCGACGAGTGCGAATTCGTCGATCCTGCAAGCTTCCGCCAGCATTACCAGTCCACCGCGACGCGAATCCACGAGCGCCTTGCAGACGGCATTGTAAAGGGCGATCTTCGCGAGGATCTGGGAGAAGCGCACGCATGGGCCATCATGGGCATGAACGTGTTCCTCGGTCTGCGTTACGCGGTCTGGGATGACGAGCCCCCGGAACACATCGCCGAACTGGCCAATTCAATCCTGCGCGAGGGGATAGTCAAACGTCCCTAAGCGAAAAATCGGGCACGATCCTCCGGCCCGACGCTTTACGTGATACTAACGAGTGGCTGCCAGGAATAACGGCGCCATTGTCTGGGTTGTAGAAGTTGAACGCGCGCCTTTTCCTCGCCTCCGGGTTCATCGCAGCGGCTACCATCGCCGCCGTGCTCTTTGCCTCCGCGTCCTCGGGCTCATCCGAACAGGCTCCGCCTTTCGCGCCGTCCGCGCCGCGTCAGCAGGCCGCCCCCACGCCCCAGTTCGCCCCTGCACCCGCACCCGCCGAAGAAGAGCCCTTCGTCATCAAGCGTGTCCTGCCCATCAAGGGTCCGATCCGGTACGGAGAGTGGCACTGGAACGATGCGGACGCGCCGGACGGTCCGATCGTGCTCACCGTGGATCTGGACGCGCGGGTGATCTCGGTCTTTCGCGGCGGGTATGAAATTGGTGCGGCTGCCGTCCTCCTCGGAACCGATGAGAAGCCGACACCGCTGGGCGTCTTTCCCATCACTGAGAAGGACCGCGACCACGTGTCGAACATCTATACCGGTGCGCCCATGCCCTTCATGCAACGCCTGACCAACGACGGGATCAGCCTGCACGGCTCCGACGTGGCGCTCGGTTATGCCAGCCATGGCTGCGTGGGTATGCCCAACGCCTTCGCCGCCAAGGTGTTCGACACGACGAAGCTGGGCGACAAGGTTTACATCACACGCGGCAAGCGGATTACCGTGGGCGACAATCTCCTCGGCGGATAAGCTGCCTCAGCCCTGCCTTCTCGGAGCCCGGGCCGGAGCACGAGAGAAGCTCCACCCGCCGGCGTTCGGCCGAGCCACCAGGTTGCCGATGGACGCGGGCCGCCCGCTCGACAGGCCGTCCACCAGCCGGGCGATGGCTCCGCCCCGCGCTTCGGCACTATCCAGTTCGGCAACGATCCGGGCCACCACGCGGATCACGACGGCACGCGGCGCCTGAGGGCGGTACCTCAGGCCCATGGGCTCCGGCTTCACGCACGAGCGCCACTCCAGCGCCGCCATCCATTCGAGCGCGGCGTCCGCTTCGGCGATATGCGCAGCGCTGCGCGCGAGGGCATCCACATCCAGCCAATCCGACTGCACCAGCGCCTTGCGGATGCGCACGCGATCGAAGCGATCGTTTGCGTTGCTGGGATCGTCCGCCGCGACAAGGCCTGCTGCCGTGACGACTTCGGCCAGTTCCGCCCGGCGCCAGTTCAACACCGGACGAAGAAGAAGCAGGCGAGCCCCCGGTACGGTGCCCCGCGCCCGCGCACCCGCCAGTCCCGCCACGCCGCTCGCCCGGTTAAGGCGCATGAGCAGGGTTTCGGCCTGATCGTCCGCGTGGTGCGCGGTCGCCAGTGCGCACAGGCCGCGCCGGGAAGCCCAGTCCGCCATTGCGGCGTAGCGCACGGCGCGCGCTTCGGCCTGGACGTTCCCGGGCGCCACTTCGACCCGCAGTGTTTCGTGAGCGATGCCTCGTTCAGCGCAGACCGCCGCCACCTCAGCCGCTTCAGCCGCGCTCTCCGGCCGCAGCGCATGGTCCACCGTCGCCACTTCCACGCGGCCCGGCAGGACCGCGTGCGCAAGCAGCAGGAGCGCCAGACTGTCAGGGCCGCCGGAAACCGCCAGGCCCAGCTTCGCCCCTTCCTCCGCTCCCTCGGGCCAGACTGACGAAAGGCTGAGCCGGAAGCGGTCTGCCGCGGCGCCTAGCCCGTCAGTTACAGGTGAGTCCATTGCGCGTGGTGTTGTAGGTCGATGCCAGGCGCCCAGCGGCTTCGGCGGGATAAGTCTCGCTGAATTCGGCAAGGGCGATGCAGGCGCGCTTCGTATCCTTGAGCTGCTTCATCGACACGGCGAGGTAGAGCAGGCTATCGGGAGCGCGGTCCCCGCGCTTATCGGCCTGGAAGTTCTGCAGGAACCATTTCGCCGCCTCTCCCGCGTTGCCATCGTCCAGATAGGCGCGACCCAGCAGGTTGCGGCCGAAGCTGGCACGTGCGTGCTTGGGGTACTTCTCCAGGAACAGCTTCAGCTGCTGCTGCGCTTCCGGGTAGAACTTCGCTTCCCATAGCCGAAAGCCGTAGCTGTACTCATCATCGCCCGCGTCGGCGGTCTGCGGCTTCACGATCGCCTTCACGGCCTCGATCCGCGAGTTCGACGGCGCGGCGGGGCGCGGCGTTGCCACCGGAGCCAGCGGCTGCGGCGTGGTCGCCACCGGCAGCGTCGTCGGAGCGCCGACGGGTGCGGGTGCCGGGGCACCGATTACCTCCGCAGGGGCAGGATTAGCCGCCACCAGCTTCGCTTCAAGCTGGCTGATGCGGTTGGTGTTCTGCTCCACCTGCGCGGTAAGGCGGGCCATCTGGGCTTCCACCGCTTCCATGCGCGTCAGCACGTCGGTAAGCGGCGTAGTGGACGGCGAACCGACCGAAGGCGTCGGAGTGGGAGCGGTGCTGATCTGCGGCTCGAAATACTTCCCGTCGGCACCGGGAAATACCTTGCGCTGCAGGGCGCGCACTTCCGCTTCGACCTTGTTGAGCCGAGCGCTGGTGTTGGCATCCTGGGCAAGCGCGGGGCCCGCACCGACAGTTGCCAGGACCACCATCGCCGTGCAGGCAAGCCATCGGGCCTCACGTCCAGCACGCCAGCCTACTGCAGCAAGAGAACGTATCATCGCCAAATCAACTCCCAACCAACCCACAAGTGATCGCCTGCCGTATATCGGCGCGATCTGCACCATGGATTAACCAATCGCCCTGCCGGTGTTGCCCAAGTCAGACAGGCCTGTCGAGGAGGGCGGACCTCGAAAATCGTGGAAAGCCTACTGCACCGATGCGGGCAGAAGGGACTCCGGCGTCGGCGCCTCTGCAGGCTGGTGCGCCGGGTTCCGCCGACGGACAGGCCGCTCGGCGACGGCGACGGGGACGGCCGGGGCGGCCGCCACAGGACCGGGTGATGCCGCCGGCGTAGCGCCCTGCGACGGGGCGGCAGCCGGATTGCCACGTGCCAGCAGATCGGCCGCGGCAAGCGACACGCCGGATACGACACGCGGTTCGGTCGCAAGCGGGGGAATGGCCTTGCCCCCAACGGTGATCTGCAGCGCGTCCGGACGCCCGGTGCGCAGTTCAAGGCCCGCCACTTCGCCCGGTGCGGCCCAGCTTTCGCCCTTGGCGAGCTCCTTCTGCAGCACCTGGGCACCGTTTGCGTCAGTGACCTTCACCCACACCCGATCGCCCGTCGCCGTGAGCACCACCGGTCCCGTCGATGCCGCAGCCTGTGGCGAGGGCACAGCCCGTGCCGCTGAGCGGTTGGCAGGCGTAGCGGTCTTTTCGGCCACAAGCTCCGGCAGTTCACCTTCGGGCGAAAGGTAATTGCTCCAGAACACCAGCAGCACGACCACGACGGCGACAACCCCCAGCGCCGCGCCCCAGGCAACGCGGCGGGTCGGCACACGGGCCGGGTCGCCGGGTTCGAAGCTCGGCGGCGTTTGGGGGCGGTCCGGCGTATCCTGATCGAGCTGTTCGCGGACCTTTGCCGCAATCTGGCGCTCGTCCAGCCCCACGGCGCGGGCATAGGCACGCGCAAAGCCGACCGCGTACGTGCGAGCCGCGAGGTCTCCCAGGCGATCGTCTTCCAGCGCGGCCAGATGACGCTCCGCGATCTTGGTGTGCGTTGCGATGTCGGAACGCGTCTTGCCGGCAGCCTCACGGGCCGCACGAAGCTGCTTTCCTACGCTTTGTGGCCCACGAGCAAGACCTTGGGTTTCGACGTTTTCCATTCCGCTCCGTCGGGTGGTGAAGGCAACCTTGATGGCCCTAACCAAACCGTGCAGGGCCGCAAAGTCAATGAGCGGCCGCCTTTCCGGCCAAATTAATAGGGCAAATCCCTCAGGAGACGAAAGCAGGCGCGAACAGGGCGCGAACGGTGCCGCGCCCTGTTCCCGTTCTCAGTCGACCGAAATGTCCCGATCCGCCGCCCACGCGGTAATGGCGCCGCGCAGGTTCGCAGGCGGGGCCGCCAGCCAGTCGTCCATCGCGGCGCTGATCTCACTGAGATCCACTTTACCGACGAGTTCCTTGATCGGTCCTACCGCCGCCGGGGTGATCGACAGGCGCCGCACGCCAAGACCGAGCAGGGCAAGCGCCTCAAGCCGCCGGCCGCCCATTTCCCCGCAGACGCTGATGTCGACCGACGTCCCTTCCAGTGTCCGCACGACGCGGCGAACGAAGCGAAGGATCGCGGGACTCAGCCAGTCGTACCGCTCCGCCAGCTTGGGATTTGATCGGTCGGCGGCGAAGAGAAACTGCGTCAGGTCATTCGTGCCGATCGACAGGAACGCGATCTTCGGCACCAGCAGATCAAGCTGCTCCGCCAGCGAGGGCACCTCCAGCATCACGCCATAGCGGATCGCCTCGGGCAGAGCCTTCTTCTGCCGCCGCAGATACGCGAGCTGCTGGTCGAACACGGCCTTGGCCGCATCGAATTCCCAGGGCTCGGCGACCATAGGGAACATGACGTTGAGAGGACGGCCCGCCGCAGCTTCAAGAAGCGCGCGCGCCTGTGCCTTGAGGAGCGCATCGCGTTCCAGCGCCACGCGCAGCGCGCGCCAGCCCATAGCCGGGTTCTCCTCCCCCTCGCCATCGTCGTGGCGCAGGTAAGGCAGCGTCTTGTCCCCGCCAATGTCAACGGTACGGAAGATGACCGGACGATCCCCGGCCGCGTCCATGACGTCGCGATAAAGCCGTGTCTGCTTCTCGCGCTGGGGAAGCGTGGCGGAGACAAGGAACTGGAATTCGGTCCGGAACAGGCCGATGCCGTCGGCGCCGGTGAGGTTCAGGTTGGCCACGTCGTCCCGGAGCCCGGCGTTGATCATGACCTTGACGCGTGTGCCGTCGCGGGTCATCGGCTGGACGTCGCGCATGCCGGCGTAGATGGCCTGACGCTCCCGGTTTCGGGCGAAGCGCGCCGCGAAGGCCTCGGAGATGCCGGTGGACGGACGCACGATCGCCGTGCCCTGATCGGCGTCGAGCAACAGGGGGTCGCCTTCGCGCACGACACCGCGCAGCCCGCGCACCCGGCCGAGCACCGGAACACCCATCGCGCGTGCGACGATGACCACGTGGCTGGTGAGCGACCCTTCCTCAAGGATCACGCCCTTCAGGCGCCGCCGATCGTATTCGAGAAGTTCGGCCGGACCGAGATTGCGGGCGATGAGGATCGCATCGTTGCGCAGCCCCATCGTGGCGGCCGTGCCGATCTGGCCGGAGACAATCCGCAGGAGACGGTTCGCAAGATCCTCCAGATCGTGCATGCGGTCGGCCAGGAGGGGGTCGTCGATCTGGCGCATGCGCATGCGGGTGCGCTGTTGCACACGCTCTATCGCGGCTTCGGCCGTCAGCCCTGAATCGATGGCCTCGTTGATCCGGCGCGTCCACCCCTCATCGTAGGCGAACATCCGATACGTCTCGAGCACTTCCTCATGCTCGCCCCCGACGCCGAATTCCGCCTGGTTGGCCATCCGGTCGATCTGCTCGCGCATGCGCTCGAAGGCGAGAATCACGCGCTGGCGCTCCGCCTCGGTGTCCTCTGCAACGACATGTTCGATCGTAACGCGCGGCTGGTGGTAGACAGCGACGCCGGATGCGAGCCCCTTTACAAGAGTAAGGCCACGAAGCTGCTCCGGCCCGGTCTGCGCGGCGGACAGGGCGCGGGCATCCTCCTCATCGATGAGGTCGGCGTTCACGATGAGTTCGGAAAGCACCATCGCCACCGTCTGCAGCGCTTCGATCTCAACCTCTTCGTAACGGCGCGGCTCGACGTGCTGGACGCACAGGGCACCCACCGCGCGCTCACGCCGCACGATCGGTACGCCGGCGAAGGAGTGGAACTTGTCCTCGCCCGTTTCAGGTCGGTACATGAAGTCAGGATGCGCAGCCGCTTCGGCCAGGTTCAGCGTTTCAATGCGATCGGCAATAGTGCCGACGAGCCCTTCGCCTATGGCCATCCGCGTGACGTGGACGGCCTCCTGCGCCAGGCCGCGAGTCGCAAACAGCTCAAGCATGCCTTCGCGCAGCAGGTAGATCGAGCAGACCTCGCTGTTCAGCGATTCGCCGATCACTTCCACGACGTTGTTGAGCTTGGTTTGCGCGTTGCTGCGCGACGCCATCACCTCATGAAGGCGCGTGAGAATGGTTCGGGCTGCTTCGACGGCTCCGCTGGTCATCGCCGAGGCGTACCGCAAAGTCTTCGCTTTGGGAACGCAGCGGATGCCGCCGATGCGACTTGGTTGGATTAAACTGGCGTCATGCCAGCCAACCGGCCCGATTTCCGCGGCTTTTCGATGCAAAACATCGGCGCCACGCTCAATATCGGGCCATTTCCTCCTTGATCTTGAGCTTCTTCTTCTTGAGAGCCTGGATCGTCGCGGCATCAGGGATCGGGCGGCCCAACTCCTCGTGGATCTGCCGTTCGATACCGGCATGCTTGAGCTGCAGAGTGCTGACGTGCGAATTATCCATTGGACGTTCCTCCTCTTGGGGGCCGGACCCTATGCGAACGGTGCCCAGAAGAGGGCTGATGACAAGCGACCTGATTGGCGACTCGCCATCGGAGATCCGGCGCGGCAAACAAGGAAACACATCCACTGCACCTTGCGAAGACCCGGAATGCTACATATCGGTGAACCGCATCAAACCTGCGTCGGCGAGAATCGGTCGCAGCAGGCTCAACAGCGTAGCAAGTGCCTTGAACACTGGGGAATTCCGGCGTGACCGAAGAGGAAATGCGTAAGCGCCTGGAGATCTTGAGGGTCGAACACCGCGACCTGGACGCTGCCATCGACGCGCTCATGACCGCAGGCGGCGGCGACCAGTTGCAGATTGCCCGCCTCAAGAAGCGCAAGCTGCGCCTGAAGGACCAGATCGCGCACATCGAGGATTACCTCATCCCCGACATCATCGCCTGAGCAGGCCGACCCGGAGACGGCATCTAGTCCCGCATATTACAGTGCGTATTGCGCAGGAAAGGCTGAACGGACCGCTTGCAGCGGGCCGCCGACTGCGAAATAGGGCCGTGCCATGCCGTCCACAGTGACCATCAAGCCGCGTATCGTCGAAGGGCTGCGCCGCGAGGCACTCGCCCTCTCCAGCGAGGTGGCCGTCACGTTCGCACCGCTACCGGCTCCGGCCGCTCCGGCGGGGAAAGACGAACGCCGCTCGGTCATGGCACAGGAGGGATTGCGCGCGGCCACGACCCTGATCGCCGCTCTCACCTGGCTTGATGCGTACCAGGCGTTCTTCCGCCGGGAGATCGGTCGGGCGGAGCTTTCGCATCGCACCCGCCTGCCGGCTGCGGCCGCGCCCAGCCCTCAATCCCATCGGCTCGATCCCGCCGCCCGGCGCCTCTGCGACGCGACGCGCCAATTCCATGAGCGCCTGTCCCGCCTTGACGAGACCTGGCGCCTTACTGCGCCATGCACCTCTGCGGCCTCCGAGGCTCTGCAACGCCTGCGAGAAAGGATGAAGAGAGCACCCTCGGACCCGAGGGCGCCATCGAACTCGACAGGCGACACCCGAGACCCCATATCGCCTGCATGAACGCTTCCCTCGAGATCGAGCGGCCATACGCGCGCGCCGAGCAGGTCGGCCCGCTCGTGCGCCGCGTGCTGGCCCGCAATCCTTCGGCTTTCACCTTCACCGGCACCCAGACTTACCTGGTAGGCCCGCACGGCAAGGGCGAAATCGCGGTGATTGATCCAGGCCCCGACGAGCCGGAGCACCTCTCGGCCCTGGTGGAGGCGATCGGCGACAGCACGGTCGTTGCGATCTGCTGCACGCACACGCACCGGGATCATTCGCCCGCCGCAGCCCCGCTGAGCGCCCTCACCGGCGCGCCCATCGTCGGCTGCGCGCCTCTTTCGCTGCGGGACGACGGCCCGCGCGCCGACGCCTCGTTCGATGACGCCTATGCGCCCGACCGCGTGCTTGCCGATGGCGAGGCGGTGACCGGCACGGGCTGGACGCTCCGGGCTATCGCGACACCCGGCCACACGTCGAACCACCTCTGCTTTGCCCTCGAGGAGACCGGCGCGCTCTTCACAGGCGATCATGTCATGGGATGGTCGACGAGCGTGGTGTCACCGCCAGACGGGGACATGACGGCCTACATGGCCAGCCTCGCCCGGCTGTACGAGCGCGAACAGGATCGTGTCTACTACCCCGCGCACGGGCCGGAAGTAACGAAGCCGCGCCAGCTGGTGCGCGGCATGATCGGCCATCGCCGGCAGCGCGAAAAGCAGATCCTGCGCCAGATCGAGTCGGGCTGCACCCGAATCGCAGACATGGTGCCCCGTATGTACAAGGGCGTAGACGAGCGGCTCTGGCCGGCGGCGGGTCGCTCCGTTCTCGCGCACCTCATCGATCTTGAAAAGCGCGGCATTACAACAAGACACGACGACACCTGGGCACTCACCCACACAGTCGAGGCATAGAGCACCACGAGTATTGCCTGAACCCTGCGCAGGGCGGTATTATCGCCCGGCCTGAAAAGGGTGGAGGATAGTCATGACGACAGTCACGGCGGCCCGTGTTTCCCGCGTCTCGTCCTGGGCAAGAATGACGATCGGCCTCAGCCTGTTCATCGTCTTCGGCTTTGCGCAATTTGCCCTTCGGGGCTTTGTTCCATACATGCAGGTGCCGATCGTCTTTCACGTCCACGGCGCGGCGATGCTGGCGTGGCTGGGGCTTGCCGTCACGCAGGCACTGCTGGCGAGGGGAGCGGGCCGCGAACTTCACCGCCGGCTAGGCTGGGCGAGCGCCGTCATGCTTCCGACGATCATCGTGCTGGCGAGCATGACCTGCCTTGCCGCCCTGCGCGCCGGGTTCTTTCCGCCGATGTTCACCCCCGCCTACTTTCTTGCGCTGGTTCACGTCGGCATCATCGTCTTCGCGACCCTGGTGCTGGCGGCGGTGGCACGCCGCAATGAGGGGGACTGGCACAAGCGCCTGATGGTAGGTTCGATGATCGTCATCATGGAGCCCGCGCTGGGACGTGTCCTGCCCATGCCGCTCCTGGCCCCCTGGGGCGAGTGGCTGGTCATGGCGGTGCAGCTAGGCGTCGTCGCCCTCATCGCGCGGCACGACCGGCGCGAGCGCGGGCATGTCCACCCCGCCACAGCCGCCGTCGCCGTGGCCGTCGTCCTCGCGCACGTGCTCATCGAACTTCTCGCCATCAGCCCGCCGTGGATCGCCTTCGCGTCGCAGTTCACGGCCTGAAAATTCCTCTTGGGTCCGGGCCTTCCCGCCCCTAGATAGGCCCCCACCCGGAGCAAGGTCCGGGACAGGATGTAGGGAACGCCATGACCGTAATGCCCGCCGACCTTTCCGGCATCGACGTGCGCGCCGAGATCGAGCGCCTGCGCAAGGAGCGCAACGCGGTCATCCTCGCTCATTATTACCAGAAGCCGGAACTGCAGGACTTGGCCGACTTCGTGGGCGACAGCCTGGAACTCAGCCGCAAGGCCGCCGAGACCGACGCCGAGGTGATCGCCTTCTGCGGCGTGAAGTTCATGGCGGATACCGCCAAGATCCTCTCGCCCGACAAGATCGTCGTGCTGCCTGACCTCGACGCCGGCTGCAGCCTGGAAGATTCCTGCCCTCCGGCGAAGTTCAAGGCCTTCCGGGAAGCGCATCCCGATCACATCGCACTCACCTACATCAACTGCTCCACGGAAGTTAAGGCGCTGTCCGATGTCATCGTGACCAGTTCCAGCGCCGAGACCATCCTCCAGCAGATCCCGCGTGACCAGAAAATCATTTTCGGTCCCGACCGTCACTTGGGCGGATACCTGTCGCGCAAGTTCGATCGCGAGATGCTGCTCTGGCCGGGCGTCTGCATCGTACACGAGGCCTTCAGCGAGACCGAGCTGCTCAAGCTGCGCGCCCAGCATCCGAACGCACCGATCGCCGCGCATCCGGAATGCCCGCCGCACATCGTCGATCATGCCGATTACGTGGGCTCGACCAGCGGCATCCTCCAGTATGCCAAGACCATGCCGGGCGACACGCTGATCGTGGCGACCGAGCCGCACATCATCCACCAGATGCAGCTGGCGATCCCGGACAAGACCTTCATCGGCGCGCCGGGCGCGGACGGCAACTGCAACTGCAACATCTGCCCGTACATGGCGCTCAACAACCTCGAAAAGCTCTACCTCGCCCTGCGCGACCTGAGCCCGCGCGTGGAAATCGAGGAAGGGCTCCGTCTTGCCGCGAAGAAGAGCCTCGACCGGATGCTGGAGATGGCAAGCGGCACGATCGGACAGGGCGACCTCGGCGCGCGCTGACCTCCTGGGCGCTACTCTCCGCTGTCGACGGAGAGAACAGCGGCGCTGACGACTGGCGAAACCGGCCTTCGTCTCCTACATTGCAAGGGGCTGGCACATCAGGTGCCGCCCCTCACAATCCCGGAGACTCGAGCGCTTGCGTGAAAACCTCATCATGAGGAAACTGGAAGTCTGGTGCCTGCTTCTGCTGGCGGCGGTCTTCGCGCATGCGCTCCTGCCCACGAACGAAGTCCGCACCACGGGCTCCCCCTTCAGCCCTTCGACGGTGGACGTCTCCACCGAGCAGCCGCGCCGGATGGCGCCCGGCCAGCTCGCCGCAGCCCAGCCCGATCCATCGGACGACGCACTTACCGTCCTGCATTCCGGCTCGACGGCATCGACGCTTGCCGTCCTTGTTGCTCCTCGGGAGCCCGGGCGCACCTGCGCTCCTGAACGTCCGGGCTGGCGCTGCACCCGGGCCCAGCCGCGAGCACCCCCGGTGGCCTGACACGCCGCGGGATCGGGTCGACCCGATCCAGGGTTCAGCCATGCCCGCCCTGCGCCCCGGAGGCATGGCGGGTGCTGCGTAGCACGGAACGTCCAATGCCTCATCACACACCTCTCATCGGCACGGTGGTCGCCGGTCTGGTGATCGCTTTCTTCATGGGTGCACTTGCCCACCGCCTGCGGGTCTCTCCCATTGCAGGCTATCTTCTCGCCGGCGTCCTCGTCGGCCCCTTCACACCCGGCTTCGTAGCCGATGTCGGGCTTGCCCAGGAACTTGCCGAGATCGGCGTGATCCTCCTCATGTTCGGCGTGGGCCTTCACTTTTCGCTGCGGGACCTCCTCGCCGTGAAGTCCATCGCCATACCCGGCGCGCTGGTGCAGATCAGCGCCGCCACGCTCATGGGCATCGGAATAGGCACCCTGATGGGCTGGGGCCTGATCGCCGGCTTCGTGTTCGGCCTGGCTCTTTCGGTGGCCAGTACCGTGGTGCTCCTGCGCGCGCTCCAGAGCCGGAACCTCGTGGAAACGGAGCGGGGACGCATCGCCGTAGGCTGGCTCATCGTCGAGGATCTCGTCATGGTGCTCGCGCTCGTGCTGCTGCCTGCGCTCGCGTCCGGGCTGGCCGGCGGTGACGCCGCAGCCTCGCTCCCGTGGGTGCTGGCCAGCACATTGCTCAAGGTGGCGGGCTTCGTCGCGCTCATGCTGATCGTCGGACGCCGGGTCCTGCCCTGGGGGCTGCACTGGGTCGTGCACACAGGCTCGCGCGAGCTGTTCCGGCTCGCCGTCCTAGCGGTGGCGCTCGGCGTGGCTTTCGGCGCGGCTTACGTCTTCGACGTCAGCTTTGCCCTGGGGGCGTTCTTCGCAGGCATGATCCTTGGCGAGACTCAGCTCAGCCGCCGAGCGGCGGAAGAAACCCTGCCCCTGCGTGATGCCTTCGCCGTTCTGTTCTTCGTTTCCGTCGGTATGCTGTTCGACCCGACCGTGGTGACCGAGCAGCCGCTGCCGCTTCTGGTGACGGTGCTCACCATCATCGTCGGCAAATCCTTCGCGGCCTGGTTCATCGTGCGCGCTTTCGGGCACAGGAACGACACCGCGCTGACCATCTCGGCCAGCCTGGCCCAGATCGGTGAGTTTTCCTTCATCCTTGCCGGACTGGGGGCCGGGCTTGGTCTCCTGCCGGACGCCGGACGCGATCTCATCCTCGCGGGTGCGATCATCTCGATCTTCCTTAACCCGTTCATCTTCAATCTCGCGGTGGGTCGGTCCAGTTCCGTAAAGAAGCAACTGGCGGAAGAGGCGGTCCAGACCGAAATCGAACGCGAGCGCAGGCACGAGGAGCACGTCATCCTGGTCGGCTACGGCCGCGTCGGCAAGCTCGTTGCACGGGGACTGCGGGCGCAGCCCACGGCGGTGCTGCTGATCGAATCGCAGGGCGACCTTGCCCGGCAGGCCCGCGCGGACGGCTTCGAAGTGGTCACCGGCAACGCGGTCGAGCCCGGCGTGCTGCGCGAGGCCGGCATCGAGCGGGCGCACCGGATGCTTATCGCCATTCCCGAGGGATTCGAAGCGGGCGCCATCTGCGAACAGGCCAAGGCCCTGCGTCCCGACCTTTCAGTGATCGCACGCGCACATAGCGACGCCCAATGCGAACACCTTGTGCAGCATGGCGCCGACAGCGTGGTGCTTGGCGAACGTGAGATTGCCCGGCAGATGCTGGCCACCATCGAAGACGACAGGCGCAAGGCGCCCACGCCTGGGGAGCTGACGGCATGACGCCGCGCAGGAAGCCGCCGCACTGGTTCAAGTGGGCGATCTGGAGCGGCATCGTCCTTGCCGTCGCCGTTCCCACCGCCTGCGTGATGAACCACGGGGAACTTCCCGGCCATGCGACGTTCTCCGCGCTCGCGCACTAGCGTTGCGGCCGGAGAATACGGGAGGCGCTAGGAGGTCTGCCGCCCCCCTGCCGCCTGCCTTGCCCAGGCGGTGATGGCCCCTGCGGGCATGGCCCCTGCCTTGCGCGCGATCTCGCGGCCCCCGCGAATAAGGACAAGGGTCGGGATGGACTGGATGCCGAAGCGAGCGGCGATTGCGCCTTCGGCCTCGGTATCCAGCTTACCCAGCCGCATTTCCGGTTCCAGCTGCCCCGCTGCCGCAGCGAACGCCGGTGCCATCTGACGGCAGGGCCCGCACCACGCGGCCCAGAAATCAACCAGCAGCGGCAGACCGCTACGGGCGGCGTGTGCGTCGAAATTCCGGGACGTGAGTGTCACCGGCGCGGCGGCGAACAGCGGCGAGCCGCACTTCCCGCACTTGCCCCCCGCCCCAAGCCGTTCGCGCGCCACGCGGTTCAGGGTGGAGCAGGCCGGACAGGCCACGATCATCGTGTCGGACATGCAACGCCTCCTTGGTCAGATCGTCACTTCACGCCATTCGCCGGGAGCGATGCCGTCGAGCGACCATTCACCTACCCGCCAACGCACGAGCCGCAGCGTGGGATGCCCGATCGCTGCCGTCATGCGGCGAACCTGCCGGTTACGCCCTTCCCGGATCGACAGTTCTACCCAGCAATCCGGAACGCTCTTGCGGTAGCGAACGGGAGGCGTGCGCGGCCAGAGATCGGGCGGAGAGATCCGCCGCGCTTCGGCCGGGCGCGTCGGCCCGTCGTTCAACACCACGCCCGAGCGCAGCGCCTGCAGCGCGGCTTCGTCCGGCTCCCCCTCCACCTGCGCGAGATAGGTCTTGGGCACCTTGAAACGGGGATTTGCGATGCGGGCCTGAAGCCGGCCATCGTCCGTCAGCAGGAGCAAGCCTTCGCTGTCGCGGTCGAGGCGCCCGGCGGGATAGACGCCGGGTACGTCCACGAAATCCGACAGCGTCGCCCGGGGCGTGGGTGACCGCGCGTCGGTGAACTGGGAGAGCACGTCAAAGGGTTTGTTGAACAGGATCAGGCGCCCCATGGCGCGATCCTCTGCGGGCGAGTGGCACGTCGTGCTTTCATGCCGGAGTGGTAGCGGCATGGCGGGAGCGGCGCACCTGATTATTGCCGCTCCCGCCAATGCCTTGTCTTTGGAGCAGGTCCTAGCGGTGCGATGCGCCCGTTGAAGTAGCGTTGGCCGCTTCGCCGCGCGTCTTCCACAGCGACCACGCCACCCCGCCCGCGATCAGCGCGAGGGTCACGCCGAGGCTTATCAGCGGCGGGAACTTGGCGCCGCCCAAAACGAAGTCGGCGATCAGGATCTTGCCACCGATGAACACCAGCACGAGCGCTAGGGCATATTTGAGGTAGTGGAAGCGGTGCACCATCGCCGCCAGCGCAAAGTAAAGCGCGCGAAGGCCAAGGATCGCCATGATGTTCGAAGTGTAGACGATAAAGGTATCCGTCGTGATCGAGAAGATCGCCGGCACCGAATCTATCGCGAAGACCAAGTCCGCCAGATTGATGACGACGAGTGCCAGGAACAGCGGCGTTGCGGCCAGAACCATGCGCCCGCTGGCGTTCGCTTCCCGGACGAAGAAGTGCTCGCCGTGATGCTGCTTGGTGACGCGCATGTGGCGCGATATCCAGCGGATGGCGGCGTTGTTGCCGATGTCCGGATCATGGTCGCTGGTGAACAGCATCTTGATACCGGTGAAGATCAGGAACGCGGCGAACAGGTACATGACCCAGTAGGCGTTCGCGATCAGTGCGGCGCCACCCGCGATCATCAGGCCGCGCAGCACGATCACCGCAAGGATGCCCCACAGCAGCGCGCGATACTGGTACTTGGCGGGGACCGCGAAGTATCCGAAGATCATGGAGATCACGAACACGTTATCGATCGAGAGCGCCTTCTCGATGAAGTAGCCCGTGTAGTAATCGATCGCCGGCGCCGAGCCTTTGGCCCACCAGATCCAGGCACCAAAAACCATGGCGATGCCGATGTAGAACACCGACAGCTTCAGGGATTCGGAGATACCCATCTCCCGGTCATCCTTGTGCAGGACGCCGAGATCGAAGGCGGTGAGCAGCAGGACCACGGCGGCGAAGGCCAGCCAGAACCAGGCAGGGGTGCCAAGCCAGTCAGCGAAGAGAAATTCCATTGTCGAACGCCCTTGTCACGGCAAAAGGGTTGCGCCGGCGCGCAGGAAGGGGGGAGGGCGCGCCGGCGCGCAGGTTACAGGCTAGCTACGGCCACGGGCGGAACGATCTGCCGGGCCAACCTGTTCCTGAGCTTGAGTTTTCGTGTGGTAAGGAGAGTGATTTCAACGAAATCGCCGATCTCGCGCCGTGCCGCCTTCTTGCGGCGCAGGGAGGCATCGAGCTTCTGGTGGAGCTCGAGCAGGCGGAACATGCGTTCAGTCATTACGTATCCCTATCGAACGGGTTGCTGTTCGATCGGATGAGCGGCGCATGGTTTGCTTGAAAGGAATGCTGAACCTGCACCGGGATCACCCGATGCGGTCCGACATCACGAGGCGCGAGGGAAATATCCCGATCGCGCCGCGCCAGAGGGGCCCGGCCCGCCCCGTTCCAATACGTGAATTCCGGAGTCTGTTCAACCCCCAACGATGTCCACCGCGTCCGACATGGCCGAAGGCGCGCGAACAGGGAGTGCGGGCCGAACCTCAGAGCTGCGCGAAAAGCTCCAGCATGTGCTGCCATGCGCGATCCGCCTGAACGGGATCATAAGCCGGCGAATCGGGAACGCACCATCCGTGGTCGGCGGGGTAGACTTCGACCTGCGCCGGGCGATGTGCAGCCTCGGCCGCCTTGCGCAGCGCATCTTTGGCCCCGGGCTGCTTCGCATCGTCGTTTCGAGCGATGGCGAAGTGGAAGCCTGCCTTCGTTCCGGCCAGCAGCCGGTGAGGACTATCGGCAGCATCGGTGACGAGCCCGGCTCCGTGCAGGGACACCGCCGCTCCAACCCTGGCGGGTACGGCCGCTGCCGTCCGCACGGTGAAGGGACCGCCCATGCAATAGCCGTTGCTGCCTATCCCCCGCCTTCGATCCACCGCCTTCTGCGCATCGAGAAAGGTCACGTAGGCCTTCGCGTCCCGTGTGACGGCGTCCGGGGTCAGCGCGGCGCGCATGGGCCCGATCTTCGCCTGTCCTTCCGGGGTCCGAAATTCTGCGAAGCTCTTCATGATGGGCGCGGGGGCTGAGCGGTAATAGGGGTTCACGACAAGCACCGCATAGCCGCGCGCCGCAAGGCTGCGGGCCATGATCTTCTTCGCATCCCGCAAACCGGCCACATCGGGCCACATCACGACGCCGGGGTGAGCCCCCTTGCCCGGATGGACGAAGAACGCGTCGCACACGCCATCGGCGGTGGTGATGGAAACCATGCGCTCCTGCAGCGACGGTCCACTCTCACCCGCAACCGCACCGCATCCCGCCAGTGCCGCGCCGGCGCCAAGCACGGTAAACTGTCGCCGATCGAGTCCCCTCATGCGGCGGTCTGCCCTGGCGAAATCCTCGGCCGTGAAGTCTTCACACATAGGCTTTTTCTCCGCTCGTCGCTTCGCTGGCCAGCCTAGCGTTGCGCACCGATCCGCTCAATCACCGTTGAAATTCAATTCGAGGTTCACTGCATTCGGATCCGTCAGGAAGATCTGACGCAGACCGATGTGGCGAAGGTCGTTCACGCGGTAGGAGAGCCCCATCGCATCCAGCCGCTCGCAGGCGGCACCGAAGCCTGTGCAGCGCAGGGCGACGTGGTGCAGCGCGTTCGTGGGCGCACCGGGCTGGTACTCGTCATAGCGGCCGGGCGCGGTCGTCCGGTCAACGAGATGCACGATCGGCAGACCGGAGGCGTCCCTCATCCAGTATCCCGCGATGCCGGCGCGGATGGAAGGGTTCTCGCTGCGCACCAGGCCCAGCACCCGCTCATAGAAGCGGGCAGTGCCTTCGAGGTCATCCGTCAGTACGTTGACGTGATCGATACCGCTGACCTGCATGGCCCTCTTCCCTCCGTCTTTCCCGCCACTGTCGCGCGGGATGAGCCGGGAGGCAATGGTGATCGTGCCGCGTCAGCTGCGAAATACAACCGTTCTCGCGCCGTTGAGCAGCACGCGATCCTCAAGGTGAAGGCGTACCGCCTCGGCGAGCACGCGACGCTCGATGTCGCGACCCTTGCGGACCATATCCTCTGGCGTGTCGGCGTGTGTGACGGGTTCGACGTCCTGGTGGATGATCGGCCCTTCGTCGAGATCGGCGGTCACGTAGTGCGCGGTCGCCCCGATCATCTTCACGCCCCGCGCGTGCGCCTGGTGATAGGGCTTGGCGCCCTTGAAGCCCGGCAGGAACGAGTGGTGGATGTTGATGCACCGCCCCGAAAGGAAGGCGGCCATTTCATCGGACAGGATCTGCATGTAGCGGGCGAGGACGATGAGTTCGGCCCGCGTCTCCTCCACCAGAGCGCGCACCTGCGCCTCCTGCTCGGCCTTGGTGTCACGGGTCACCGGCAGGTGATGGAAGGGAATGTCACCCAGCATCAAGGTATTCACCGCCTCGCGCGGGTGGTTCGACACCACGCCGACGATGTCCATGGCGATTTCGCCGATCCGGTGGCGGTACAGCAAATCGGCCAGACAGTGATCGAACTTGCTGACCATCAGCAGCACGCGCCGGGGCCGGTCGCGACGCTGCATCGACCAGGCCATCCCGTATTCGTGAGCGATTGGGCCGAAGCCCTCGCGAATGTCCTCTCGGTCGGCAGTGCCGGGATCGAAGGCGACCCGCATGAAGAAGCGGCCCTGCTCCTGATCATCGAACTGCTGGGCCTCGACGATGTTCGCCCCCATCTGCGCGAGATAGCCGGTGACGCGCGCGACGATGCCGGGACGGTCGGCGCAGGACAGCGCCAGGATCAGCGGTTCGGCCATGGTTCCCGTCCTCAGGCGGCGATCGGCGCGCCGGCGCGGTTGGTCAGCGCGGCTTCGCTTTCGGCCATGAGGGCGGCGATGATATCCGTGACCGGCTCTTCCTTGCTGACCATGCCGACCGATTGTCCGGCCATGATCGAGCCGCTCTCCACGTCGCCGTCGATGACCGCGCGGCGCAGGGCTCCGGCCCAGAAATGCTCGATCTGAAGCTGCGCCTCGCCCATGTCGACCTCACCAGCGTCGAGGCGGCGCGCCACCTCGATCTGCTTGGCGGTGAACTCCTCGGTGCCCTTGTTCTTGAGCGCGCGGACGGGAATCACCGGCAGGCGGGGGTCGACCTGCACCGAGGCGATGGCATCCCGCGCGGAGGCACGGAAGAACGCCTTCTTGAAATCGGGATGCGCGATCGATTCACTGGCGCAGGCAAAGCGGGTGCCGAGTTGCACGCCGGCCGCACCCATCTCCAGGTAACCTGCCATCGCTTCGCCGCGGCCGATGCCGCCGGCCACGAACACCAGATGATCCGCCGCAAGGCTCGGCAGGATTTCCTGCGCGAGGACGGACGTGGACACGGGGCCGATGTGGCCGCCCGCTTCCATGCCCTCGATCACAAGCGCGTCCGCGCCGGAGCGCAGCAGCTTCTTGCCGAGCGCCAGCGTGGGCGCAAAGCAGATGACCTTGGCACCATGCGCCTTGATCGCCTCGACACTGCCCTTAGGCGGGATACCGCCAGCCAGCACGACATGCGTGACGCCGTGCTTTGCGCAGACATCGATAAGGTCGAACAACTGCGGGTGCATGGTGATGAGGTTCACGCCGAAGGGCTTGGACGTCAGCGCCTCGGTGGCGGCGATTTCCGTGTCCAGAAGCGCAGGCGTCATCGCGCCGCAGGCGATCACACCGAAGCCGCCCGCGTTACTGATCGCCGAAACGAGATTGCGTTCGGACACCCACGACATCGCGCCGCACAGGATCGCGGTCTCGCTACCGAGGAATTCGCAGCCACGCGCCATCAGCGCTGAAGTCTTGGTGTTGGCGGTCATTGACGTTCCCATGCCCCGGATTTTTCGACAGCCGTGCGCCATACGGGTCGAAGCGGCCCCAGACAAGCGGCCAGAAAGGGCAGATGTCGGATGAGCCCGCCGGACCATCGCCGCCCGGCTTGACGAGTGACCGTTGGAGCGGCTCGATTGCACGCACTGCACTTGCCTCGACGGCGCCCCCCGGCAAACCTGCGCGAAGGATAAGGCAATGCCGGGAGTTGATGATGAACGCGAAGCAGATCTATGCCGACAGGCTCATGAGTGCGGACGAAGCGGTCCGCCTCGTCAGGAGCGGCAGCGATCTTGCCCTTGGCATGGCGGTGGCGGAGCCCCCCGCCCTCCTTGCAGCTCTCGCCCGCCGTGCAGAGGCGGGCGACGTGCAGGACCTGCGGGTGTGGTACCTGCTTTCGCAGGCGCACGCCGGATCGACCATCCTGCGACGCGACCGGCTTGGGGCCATCCAGCCACGGTGCGTCTTCATGAGCGGGGTCGAACGCGCCCTCGTCGCTGCCGACCCTTCGGCCGAAGCGCTGATCGACTTCGTGCCCTGCGCCTTCAGCGGATCACCCCGCCTCCTGCGCGACGAACTGGCGCTCGACAGCTGCATCCTCACTGTTTCACCCATGGACGAGAACGGATACTTCAGCTTCGGCGTCGCGAACGACTACACCTCCGTTGCCGCTCACTGCGCGCGCACCGTCATTGTCGAGGTCAACCCTGCGATGCCGCGCGTCGCCTGTTCGACGCCGCTTCACATCTCGCAGGTCAGCGCGGTGGTGGAAAACCGGGCAGCACTGCTGTCCTTCGGCGAACAGGGCATGTCGGCCGAGGATGAGACGATCGCCGGCTATATCGCGGAACTGGTGGACGACGGCGCCTGCCTGCAGATGGGCATCGGCAACCTGCCCGCTGCGGTCTGCCGCCTCATCGGCAACCGCGCGGAGCTGGGTATTCATACGGAACTGCTGACCCCCTCGCTGGCCGGGCTGGTGCACTCGGGCGCCGTCACCAACCGGCGCAAGGCGACGCATCCCGGGCGCAGCGTCTTCACCTTCGCCATGGGGGACGAGCCGTTCTACCGCTGGATGGACGGGAACGCGCAGCTCTATTCGCTCCCGGTCGACATCGTGAACGACCCGGCGGAAATCGGCCGCAACGATCATGTCGTATCCGTGAACGCCACCATCCAGGTGGACCTGCAGGGCGCCTGCAACTCGGAGTTCATGGCGGGACGGCAGCATTCCGCCGCAGGCGGCCAGCTCGATTTCGTGCGAGGAGCCAATGCGTCGCGCCATGGGGTGTCAGTGATCGCCTGCCGGTCCACCGCACGCGGCGGCACCGTCAGCCGGATCGTCCCGCGCCTCGACGGACCGGTGACCACGCCGCGCAACGACGTCCACTGGGTCGTCACCGAACACGGCGCGGCGAACCTGCGCGGCAAGTCCCTGCGGGAGCGCGCCGACCTTCTCATCGGCCTTGCCGACCCGAAGTTCCGGGACGAACTGGCGAGAGCGCTCTGAAAACGCGAAAAGGCGGCGCTCGGCGCGCCGCCTTTTCCTGATGTCCCGGCAGGAGCGCTGCGATCAGGCGGCGGCGTCCAGCCCATAGGCGGTGTGCAACACGCGCACGGCCAGTTCGGTCTCGTCCGTGTCGATCAGGACCGAAACCTTGATCTCGCTGGTCGAGATGGCGATGATGTTGATGCCGCGATCGGCAAGCGTCTTGAACATGGTGCTCGCCACGCCCGCGTGGCTGCGCATGCCCACGCCCACGACGCTGATCTTCGCCACTGTACCGTCGGCGATGAGGCGGTAGTAGCCGATCACTTCCTTGCGTTCTTCCAGCAGCGCCTGGGCGCGCACGAGGTCGGCCTGAGGCACGGTGAAGGTGACGTCCGTCTCGCCCTTGTCCTTGGCAACGTTCTGGATGATCATGTCGACGTTGATGTTCGATTCTGCCAGTGGAGCGAAGATCGACGCCACCGCGCCCGGACGGTCAGGCACGCGGGTCAGGGTGACCTTGGCCTCGTTCTTGTCGGCGGCGATGCCGGTGATGAGCTGGCGTTCCATATCGCTTCCTTCAAGTTCTTCGTCGCTGACGATCAGGGTTCCAGGGATGGTGTCGGCGGCAGGCGCGCCCTCGTCGATGAACGAGGAAAGCACCTGCACCCGCACGTTCTCCTTCATGGCGAGGGAGACCGAGCGGGTCTGCAGCACCTTGGAGCCGACCGAGGCCAGCTCGAGCATTTCCTCATACGTCACGAGCGGCAGCTTGCGCGCCTTGGCGACGATGCGCGGGTCAGTGGTGTAGACGCCATCGACGTCGGTGTAGATGTCGCAGCGATCCGCCTTCACCGCCGCCGCCACGGCCACGGCCGAGGTGTCCGAGCCGCCACGGCCAAGCGTGGTCACCCGGCCTTCGGGCGAAACGCCCTGGAAGCCGGGGATGACCGCGATCTCGCCCGCCTGCATGGAAGCGATCAGGGCATCCGCATCGATCTCCTCGATCCGGGCCTTGGCGTGTGCGTCGTCGGTCTTGATCGGCACCTGCCAGCCGAGCCAGGACCGCGCCTTGCAGCCCATCGCCTGCAACGTCAACGCCAGGAGACCGGAGGTCACCTGTTCGCCGGATGCGACGACGACGTCATATTCGGCGGGATCGTAAAGCGCGTTGGCTTCCCGGCAGAAGTTCACCAGGCGATCCGTCTCGCCGGCCATGGCGGAAACGACCACCGCCACTTCATGCCCGGCTTCCTGCTGGCGTTTGACGATGCCCGCCACGCGCCGGATGCGCTCGGTGCCGGCCATGGAAGTGCCGCCGAATTTCATCACGATACGTGCCAAGGCGCCGTTGCTCCCCTGCATAAATACCCGGGCGACATGCGCGGGTGTGGATAAGAGTCGGCGGCGCTGTTAGGGGGGGATCATGGACAATGCAACTGCCTCGATGCCTGCTTCCGGCGCAACAATCGATCCCAAGGAGGCCGCTCACTTCGGCGCCCTGGCCGCAGAATGGTGGGATCCCGCCGGTTCCTCCGCGATGCTCCACAAGCTCAATCCGGTACGACTGGCCTTCATCCGTGAGGCGATCGACCTGCATTTCAGCCAGGATTCGCGCGCGCTGAAGCCTCTGGCCGGAAAGACCGCGCTCGATGCCGGGTGTGGTGCGGGCCTGCTGTGCGAACCCCTGGCGCGCATGGGCGCAGCCGTGACCGGCGTCGATGCCGCGCCGGAAAACATTGCCGCCGCCCGCGCCCATGCCGACGCGATGGGTCTGCCGATCAACTACCGGGCGGGGGAGCTGGGAACGCTGGGCCTCGCAAACTTCGATCTCGTCTGTTCGCTGGAGGTGGTCGAGCATGTGACGGACAAGGCCGCCTTCATGAGCCAGCTTGCCGCAGCGCTCGCTCCGGATGGTTTGATGATTCTCTCCTGCCCCAACCGCACCGCACGCTCGCGCCTGCTTCTGGTGGAGGCAGCCGAGCGGCTCGGCCATGTGCCGCGCGGGACCCATGACTGGACCCAGTTCGTGACGCCGGCGGAACTGCAGGATCTGGCCAGCAGGGCCGGCCTGGAACTCGGCACCCCGCGCGGTATCGCCTGGTCGCCGCTCAAAGGCCTCCACCTCTCCGACGATCTCTCGCTCAACTTCATCGTCACCGCCCGCAAGCGCTGAGACCGGCGGGCGGACGAGACGGACGTACCCACGCGGGAATTCCCTCGCCGCCCGGATGCCGGAACATTCCCTCCCGGAAGAGGGAGAGCAAGATGGAACGGCTGCGCGTCATTCAGTGGACCACCGGCAAGGTCGGCAAGCACGCCCTTCGCGCGATCCTCGACGATCCCCGGCTGGAACTGGTGGGGTGCTTCGCCTGGTCGGATGACAAGAACGGCCAGGATGCCGGGGCACTGTGCGGACGACCGGACACCGGCATCCTTGCCACCAACGATGTCGAAACCCTTCTCGCGCTGGGCGCCGACACCATCCTCTACACGCCGTTCGAAGCCGATCTCGATCATGCCGTGCGACTGCTGGAGAGCGGCGCCGACATGGTCTCCACCAACCTGTTCCTCAATGTCGGCGGCATCCGGGGCGAAGTGAAGGAGCGGCTCGAGGCGGCCTGCGCCAGGGGAAATTCCTCGCTGTACATCACCGGCATCAATCCCGGCTGGATCAACTCCGTCACCGCCAGCCTGACTGCGATCTGCCGCGATGTGCGTTCCGTTTCCCTCACCGAATCGGCGGACTGTTCCGTCTACGAATCCGTGGAGACCTGGGGCTTCCTCGGCATCGGAGAGCCGGGGGGCATGACGCCGCAACTGGCGGAACGGGCGCAGGCCTGGCTGATCCTCTTTCGCGACGCTGTCGAACGCATCGGTGCCGCCCTTGACCTGACCTTCGACGACATCGAGTTTTTCTGCGAGTACGCCACCGCCGCGGAGAACGTCGACCTTGGCTGGATGGGGATGGACAAGGGCACCAACGCCGCCCTGCGCGGCGGCTGGCGTGGCAAGGTCGGCGGCCAAACCGTCGTGATCCTGACGGTCGTGTGGTACCTCACCCGCAATCTGGCCGAAGGCTGGGAAATCGACGACGATCAGTATCATCTCGTCGTCCAGGGTGAACCGAGCATCGACACGCGCATGCGCCTGATCCCGGAGCCGCACTGGAAGAACCACGATTGGGACATCATGACCGCCCTGCCCGCCGTCAGCGCCGTGCCGCAGATCAAGGCCTCACCCCCTGGCGTGCTCGGGCTTCTCGACGTCGGGCTGCCGGTGGCACCCGTGGGCGAATGGAACCGCGCGCGGCGCTAGGCGAGCAGAAGGTCTATCGCGCCAAGCGCCATCGTCTCGCGCTCCTGCCACGAACCGGAAACCCGCACGAACGGTACTCCGGCTCGCAGCAGCATCTCTTCGCTGAGCGCGGCGAAACGGCGGCGCTCCATGTCCTCGCCGAAAAAGCGGGTACCATCCTCGCACCAGGGCACATCCGGTTCGAACAGCAGGTAGAGATCGGCCTTCGGATACGAAAGGAGCGTATCGGGAACTTCGCCGAACAGCATCTGCGCCCAGGCGGCCGTCATGAGCTGGTCGGTATCGAGCACGAGCAGCGGCGGCTGCTCGGCCATGGCGCGCCGATTGGCCCGCGCCTGCCCCTCCGCGATGACGAGAAGATCGACCATCGAGAGGTCGGTGCCACGCTCCTCGCAATAGGCGCGGCCGTACTCCGGCACGAAGGGCCAACCGCGCAGCGTCAGCAGCCGCTCGCACAGCACTGACTTGCCCGTGCTTTCCGCGCCGTGCAGGCACACTGTCTTCATGCCGGTTTCCTCGCGGCGGAAATCCATTCCCGCAGACCCTGCACGGACATCAAAAGCATCACCAGATAAAGCCCCGAAGTCGGCCACAGGCCCTTGCTCACATAAACGCCGATGGACGCCATATCGATGAGAATCCACAGCACCCAATTCTCAATACGGCGAAAGGCCAGCAGGATCTGCGCCGCGATGCTGGCGCCTGCGATCGCGGCGTCGGCATAGGGCAGCGACGCGTCGGTGAAGCGGTGCATCACCCATCCCAGGTTCAGCGCCAGCGCCGCGGTCGCCGTTGTCCAGACGAGGCGGCTGAAGTTCCCGAGCCAACGGACCGGCACCTGCGTGTCGCCTCCACCGGCCCGGACCCACAGCACCCAGCCCCAGGCCTGCGCGGCGAAGAAGAAGCCCTGCAGCCCGGCCTCGGCGTAGAGCTTCGCCTCGAAGAACACGAGGGCGTAAAGCGCGACCATCGCCATGCCGAACGGGTAGTTCCAGACACTGCGGCGTACCAGCAGGGCGATGTTGGCAAGGCCGAGCAGCGCCGCCGCCCATTCGACAAGGTTCATGAAGCCTGCCCCGCGTCAGCCGCCGATCACGCCAGCGTCGCAGCCCATTCCGGCTCCCTGAATCCCACCAGCAGCCCGCCCGGATGCTCCACGACCGGGCGCTTTATCGTGCTCGGGTGCGCGACCATGATCGCGACGGCCCGGGCGGCATCGAGATCCTGCTTGTCCTCCTCCGGCAGCTTCCTGAAGGTGGTGCCCGCCCGGTTCAGCAGCGTTTCCCAGCCAACGTTGGCCACCCACGCCTCAAGCCGCGCGGCATCGGCGCCTTCCTTCTTGTAGTCGTGGAAGGTGTAGTCGGCGTCCCGGGCCTCCAGCCACTTGCGGGCCTTCTTCACCGTGTCGCAATTGGGGATGCCGTAGAAGTGAAGGCTCACGATTCTGTGTCTCTCTCGATGTGATGCACGCGTCGTCTGTTGCACAGGAGGACGGCCTTGACCTGCGCCTGGGCACCGGCCCGGTACGCGGCGGCGCCTACGTCATCGTGCTTGGGGTGGCGGAAGACCTCCAGGAACATGGTCGCGCTCATGGACCTTCGCAGTCGCTTCCGCAAGCATGTGGCACGCCGCGCATTCTGGACAATCGGAAGATTGCGCGCCAAGGCGCAGGCATGAGCGTGAACACTTTCGGCCGCCTTCTGCGATTCACCACCTGGGGCGAGAGCCACGGACCGGCGATCGGTGCCGTCGTCGACGGGTGCCCCCCCGGCCTGGCGATTGACGAAAGCGTGATTCAGCCATTCCTTGATGCGCGCCGTCCTGGCCAGTCGAAATTCACGACCCAGCGTCAGGAGCCGGACCAGGTCCGTATCCTCTCCGGCGTCTTCGAAGGGCGCACGACCGGCACGCCGATCAGCCTCATGATCGAGAACGTCGACCAGCGGTCGAAGGACTACTCGGAAGTCGCGGTCGCCTATCGCCCGGGTCACGCCGATTACGCCTACGACGCCAAGTACGGCTTTCGCGACTATCGCGGCGGCGGACGCTCTTCCGCGCGCGAGACCGCAAGCCGGGTGGCTGCGGGCGCAGTGGCGCGCCTCGTCATCCCAGAGGTCAGGATCGTCGCCTACGTGTCCGAGATCGGCGGCGACATGATCGATCCCGGCAAGTTCGACGAGGCGGAAATCGCCACCAACCCCTTCTTCTGCCCCGATGCCGCCGCTGCCGAGCGCTGGGAGAAGATCGTTGACGATGCGCGCAAGTCCGGCTCCTCGGTCGGTGCGGTGGTGGAATGCTACGCCAGCGGCGTCCCCGCCGGCTGGGGAGCGCCACTCTATGCCAAGCTCGACGCCGACCTTGCAGCGGCGATGATGGGCATCAACGCGGTCAAGGGCGTGGAGATCGGCGACGGGTTCGCCGCCGCGCGCCTTTCGGGCGAGCAGAACGCCGACCCGATGCGCCCTTCCGCCGAGGCTCCTGACGGAGCGCCCGAATTCCTTGCGAACCACGCGGGCGGCATCGCAGGCGGTATCTCCACCGGCCAGCCGGTGACCTGCCGGGTCGCCTTTAAGCCGACCAGCTCGATCCTCACCCCGCAGCAGACCATCACCCGCTCCGGTGAGGCGACCGAGATGTTCACCAAGGGCCGTCACGATCCTTGCGTCGGTATCCGCGGGGTTCCCGTGGTCGAGGCAATGATGGCTCTCGTGCTGGCGGACCACAAGCTGCTTCACAGGGGCCAATGCGGGTGATCGTGTGCATGATCGCCGGACCGGCGCAACCATGAGCGCAGCCCTGCGCATCCTGATCGACGCCGACGCCTGTCCGGTGAAGGATGAGGTCTACAAGGTGGCCACGCGGCACAAGGTGCCGGTCGTCGTTGTCAGCAACAGCCCGATCCGCGTCCCTCAAGGCACCCTCGTCACCCGCAAGCTGGTGAGCGATGCTTTCGACGCCGCCGACGACTGGATCGTCGCGAACACCGATACGGGCACCGTGGTCATCACCGCCGACATTCTCCTCGCTGACCGCTGTCTGAAGCTTGGCGCAAGCGTGCTGGCACCCAACGGCAAGCCCTTCACCACCGCCTCGATCGGTGGCGCCATCGCCACACGGGCGATCATGGCCGACCTGCGCGCCAACGGCGACGTCGTTGGCGGTCCCCCGCCCTTCTCGAAGCAGGACCGCTCCCGCTTCCTCTCCTCGCTCGACGAGATGCTGGTGAAGCTCGCCCGCCGCACCAGGTGAACGGCCGAGCCGAGCCGCAACCTCGCGCTGCGCTCCTGCGTCATTCCTCCAGCGAGAACCCGCAGACGGGGGGGCATTTTATCGGCAAAGCCCATAAGTCGCGTCCTGCGTGATCGCCACATCCGATTATGCCAATCGGATCAAGCGGCTACAAATCCACACTCGCAGGGCCTATCTGCGTCACGTCAGTTTTAACCACCCATCTGAGGGAGATTACATCCATGGGTATCGTCGGCAGCACCATCAAGCCGTTCAAGAACACCGCCTTCCAGGCCGGCAAGGACTTCTTCGACGTCACGGAAGCAGACATCGCGGGCAAGTGGGCCGTCTTCTTCTTCTACCCGGCGGACTTCACCTTCGTATGCCCGACCGAGCTGGAAGACCTTGGTGAGCAGTACGAAACGCTTCAGGGCATGGGTGTGGAAGTGTTCGGCGTTTCGACCGACACGCACTTCAGCCACAAGGCATGGCACGACACCTCCGACAAGATCGGCAAGCTGAAGTACGCCTTCCTTGGTGACCAGAACCACAAGCTCACCAACAACTTCGGCGTTCTGCGCGAGGATTCGGGCCTTGCCGATCGCGCCACCTTCGTGGTCGATCCCGACGGCGTGATCCAGCTCGTTGAAATCACCCCTGAGGGCGTGGGCCGCAACGCAGCCGAACTCGTCCGCAAGATCAAGGCCGCCAAGTACTGGCGCGAGCACCCCGGCCAGGTCTGCCCGGCCAAGTGGGAAGAAGGCAGCGAAACCCTCGCTCCCTCGCTCGACCTCGTCGGCAAGCTCTAAGACAGCCGCGACTTTCCGGGTCGCGTGCTGAAGGTGTGCGGCCCGGGGCATTCCTTCCCCGGAGCCGCACCCCTGTGCTCTCCGGTGGAACCCGGACCCCGGGCCACCCCTTTATCCAGAAATGTCAAAGGACCTGAGATTCATGCTCGACGCCAACCTGAAGCAACAGCTCTCGCAATACCTCGGCATGCTGCGCGAGCCGATCGAGCTCGTCGCCTCCCTGGGCGACGATGCGAAATCGGACGAGACCCGCGAGCTGCTGACCACGATCGCCTCGCTCTCTGACAAGGTCACTGCCACGTTCGACGGCGACGACGCGCGCCGCCCCAGCTTCATCATCCGCCGCGCTTCGGACGCGAGCGCCTGGGTGCGCTTTGCGGGCCTGCCGCTCGGCCACGAATTCACCTCGCTGGTGCTCGCTCTCCTCTGGACCGGCGGCCACCCGCCGAAGGTCTCGGACGAGGTGCTGGAGCAGGCGAAGGCGCTCGAAGGCTCGCTGCAGTTGGAGATGTATTTCTCGCTCTCGTGCCACAACTGCCCCGACGTGGTGCAGGCGCTGACGCTGATCGCGCTCAACAACCCGCATGTGGACGTCACCCTGATCGAAGGCGGCACCTTTCAGGCCGAGGTCGAGGAGCGCGGCGTGATGGCTGTGCCGGCGGTCTTCCTGAACGGCCAGATGTGGGGTTCGGGCAAGATGAGCATCGAGGAAATCCTCGGCAAGCTCGACAGCACGGCAGACGCCAAGGCCGCAGCCAAGCTGGCCGAGAAGACGCCGTTCGAAGTGCTCGTCGTCGGCGGCGGTCCTGCGGGCGCGGCAGCGGCGGTCTATACCGCGCGCAAGGGCTTCTCCACCGGCATCGCCGCGGAGCGTTTCGGCGGGCAGGTGCAGGACACGATGGGCATCGAAAACTTCATTTCGGTTCCCTACACCGAAGGCCCCAAGCTCGCCGCCGCGCTGGAAACGCATGTGGGTGAATACGATATCGACGTGATGAACCTGCAGCGTGCGGAAAAGCTGATCCCGGCGAAGGAACTCGGCGGCCTGCACGAGATCGTTTTCGCCAACGGCGCATCGCTCAAGGCGCGCTCGGTGATCCTGACCACGGGTGCCCGCTGGCGCAACCTCGGCGTTCCGGGTGAAGCCGAGTACAAGAACAAGGGCGTGGCCTACTGCCCGCACTGCGACGGCCCGCTGTTCAAGGGCAAGCGCGTGGCGGTGATCGGCGGCGGTAACTCCGGCGTCGAGGCCGCGATCGACCTTGCCAATATCGTCGGTCACGTGACGCTGATCGAATTCGACGCCAAGCTGCGCGCAGATCAGGTTCTGGTCGACAAGCTGCAGTCGATGAAGAACGTCGTCATCATCACCAGCGCCCAGACCACCGAGGTCGAAGGCGATGGCGAGAAGGTCAACGCACTGCTCTACAAGGACCGCACTTCGGGCGAAGAACGCAAGATCGAACTGGAAGGCGTGTTCGTCCAGATCGGCCTGGTGCCCAATACCGAATGGCTGAAGGACAGCGGCGTCGAACTGACCGGCCGCGGCGAGATCGTCATCGATGAGAAAGCCGCGACCAACCTGCCCGGTGTGTTCGCGGCGGGCGACGTGACCACGGTGCCGTACAAGCAGATCATCATCGCCATGGGCGAAGGTTCGAAGGCGGCGCTTTCCGCGTTCGACTACCTGATCCGCAACGAAGCTCCGGCGGAGATCGCGCAGGCCGCCTGAGCCTGACCAGAACCAGTCCCAACGAGAGGCGGGCGGGAATCTCCAGGATTCCCGCCCGCTTTTTCGTGCGCGTCAGGCCAGCCCGTGGATATGCCTGCGCAAGCCCGCCTGCCACAGCCCGATACGAGCAGTTCGGCTGCCCTCGTCCATGTCCGGGGTGAAGCGGCGCGAAGCGCTGCCCATCGTCATCGCATCTTCGAGCGTGGCGTGGATACCGGCACCGACGCCAGCCAGCATCGCCGCGCCAAGTGCCGTCGTCTCGGTATCGGCGGGTCGTTCCACCGGCAGCCCCAGCAGGTCGGCAAGATCCTGCGCCATCCAGTCGTTGGCGCTCATTCCGCCATCGATCCGCAGGGAAGTCCAGGCAGCTCCGTCCGCGGCAAAGGCCGCCTGAAGGTCATGGCACTGGTGGGCCATCGACTCCATAGCGGCCCGCACGATATGCGCCCGGGTGCTGCCTTGCGTCAGGCCGGTCACCACGCCCTTGGCGTCGGGCTTCCAGTGGGGAGCGCCCAGCCCTGCCAGCGCCGGAAGGAACAACACTCCGCCGTTGTCAGGCACCGCGCGCGCCAGCGTCTCGCTCTCCCCCGCCGTGCGGATGACGCCGAGTTCGTCGCGCAGCCATTTGATCAGGCTACCCGCCGCGAAGATCGAGCCTTCCAAGGCATAAGTCCGCTTGCCCTCGTGCTGACACAGCACGGTGCCGAGCAGGCGGTGCGAGGAGCGCGGCAGTTTCTCCCCCATGTTGGTGAGGATGAAGGCGCCGGTGCCGAAGGTGGCCTTGGTCTCGCCGACCTTGAGGCAATGCTGGCCGATCGTCGCCGCCTGCTGGTCCCCCGCAAGGCCACTGATCGGGATCGGTGCGCCCAGAAGGGCCGTGTCGCAGGTGCCGATCACGCCACAGGTATCGACCACCTCGGGCAGCGCGTGCCGTGGCACGCCGAAGAGCGCGAGCAGGTCCTCATCCCAGTCCGCTCCGTCGAGCGCCAGAAGCTGTGTCCGGCTGGCGTTGCTGGCGTCCGTCACGTGAAGCCCGCCGGTCAGCTTCCAGACGAGCCAGCTCTCCACCGTGCCCAGCGCCAGCCGATCGCCAAGCTCTCGCGCCGCCGGCACGTTGTCGAGAATCCAGCGCATCTTGGTGCCGGAGAAATAGGGGTCCACGACAAGGCCGGTGCGCTCCTGCAACATGGCCTCGTGCCCGGCGTCGCGCAGGCGCGTGCAGGCCTCCGCCGTGCGCCGGTCCTGCCAGACGATGGCGCGCGTGATCGGCTCCCCGGTGGTGCGGTCCCAGGCCACGACGGTTTCGCGCTGGTTGGTGATGCCAAGGGCGGCGATGCGCTCCGCGCCGCCCGCCTCGCCAATCACCTCTCGCGCGCAGGACAGCGTCTTTTCCCAGATTTCGGAGGCATCGTGCTCCACCCGGCCGGGTTCGGGGTAAGACTGCGTCAGTTCGGCCTGCGCGAGGTGGAGAATGGTCCCGTCCACTGCGTAGACGATCGCCCGTGTCGAAGTGGTCCCTTCGTCAAGGACCAGGATATATTCGCCGCTCACTCTTCCCCACCCATGTAGTTCTTCAGCCTCTCCACCTGCGTCGCGTCCAGCCGCAGCCCCAGCTTTGTCCGCCGCCACAGCACGTCCTCCGCCGTACGCGCCCATTCGCGAGCGACGAGGTAATCCACTTCGGCAGCCGTAAGACCATGGCCGAAATTCGCACCCAGCGCCTCCAGGCTGCTCGCCGGACCGAGCCACTCGCGCGCCTTCGTGCCATATGCCCTCGCGATGCGATCGACGGTGCCTTCGTCCAGGAACCGGTAGTCGCGCGCGAGGCCGGCCTTCAGCCCGTCCAGCTCCTTCATCGGGAAGTCGCCGCCGGGCAGCGGGGCTTCGGCGGTCCAGTCGCTTCCCGCGAGCGCGGGCACGAGCGGCTGCAGCTTCTCGACCGCGTCCTTCGCCAGATGGCGGTAGGTGGTAATCTTGCCGCCGAAGACGGAAAGGAACGGTGCGCAACCCTGCGGATCAAGATCGAGATCGAAGCTGTATCCGCGTGTAGCGGCCTCGGGCTTGCCGGACCCATCGTCGACCAGGGGCCGAACGCCGGAATACGTCCACACTACATCCGCCGGCGAAATGGCCTTGTCGAAATAGGCGTTGGCCGCTTCGCAAAGGTAGGCGATCTCCTCCTCGCTCGCGTGGACTTCATCGAGCGAACCCTCGTGGTCGCGGTCGGTCGTGCCGATGAGGGTGAAATCCTGCTGGTACGGTATCGCGAAGAAGATGCGGCCGTCGGGGATTTGGAAGAAGTAGGCGTAAGGGTGATCGAACAGGCGGGGCACCACGATGTGCGAGCCGCGGACAAGCCGCATGCGCCGCTGCGTCGCCTCTCCCGCGCGGCCGATCAGGTCGAGCACGGCAGGGCCAGCCGCGTTCACCACGGCCTTGGCGCGAAATTCGCACGTGCGGGTGTGAATGGTCCAGGCGCCGTCCACGCGCTCCAGCCCTTCGACCCCGGTGCGCGTGAGGATGGTTGCGCCCTTGTCCGCCGCGTCCCGCGCGTTGAGGACGACGAGGCGCGCGTCATCGACCCATCCGTCGGAATAGACGAACGCCGGACCGAACCCTGCCTTCAGCGGCCGACCGGCGGGATGCTTGCGCAGGTCGATGCTTTGCGTCGGCGGCAGCGCGCGACGGCCGCCGATATGATCGTAAAGGAACAAACCGAGCCGCAGAAGCCAGCGCGGGCGCAGGCCCTTCACATGCGGCAGCACGAAGCGCATCGGGTGGATGATGTGCGGTGCGATCTGCCACAGCCGCTCGCGCTCCGTGAGGGCTTCGCGAACGAGGGCGAACTCGTAATGCTCGAGATAACGCAGGCCGCCGTGGATCAGCTTGGTGGAGGCCGAGGATGTGCCGCTCGCCAGGTCGCCCTTCTCCAGCACCAGCACCCTGGCGCCCCGCCCTGCCGCATCGCGCGCGATGCCGCAGCCGTTCACGCCTCCGCCGATGACGGCGATATCGTAGAGGGTTCCACTCATTTTCTGTTCCTTGGGCAAAGTCACAGGATCACCATGCTGAACGCCGTCGCCACCAGCAGCGACGCGAGCGTCGCGGCGACCACGGGCATTGCTGCGCGCCAGCCCATCTGCATGACGAGGTCAAGGCGCGAGCGCATGGCCGTGGCGGTGACCGCCAGCAGCAGCAGCGCCTTCGACAGCGTCAGGTTCAGGTGAACCACGAAAGGCGGGATCGTGACCAGGGAGTTGATCACGACCACGGCCAGAAACAGGGTAATGAACCAGGGCATCGCGAGTTTCCGGATCCAGTGGCGCTGGCCTGCGTCCTCGTCCGTGAAGATGAGGGAGACCACCGCCACCACCGGCGCCAGCAAGGCGACGCGGCTGAGCTTCACGATCGTCGCGTAACTGCCCGCCACGTCCGAATAGGCGTAACCGCCGCCGATGGCCTGCGCCACGTCGTGGATGGAGGCCCCGATCAGAAAGCCGGCCTGCCGATCATCCAGATGCATCATCCCGGCAAGCGGCGGGTAGAACGACATCGCCAGCGCGCTGGCCATCGAAATGACGACGAGGGTTAGCGCGAACTGCGCCTGGCTGATCCGCTTGCCGCCCAGCACCCCGAACAGCGCCAGAGCGGCCGACGCGCCGCAGATCGCCGTCGCGCCGCCCGCCAGGATGCCGATCGCCGTGGAGGCCCCGGTCATCCGCGCCACCAGCAGAGCCGCTCCCATGGCTGCCGCCATCACCATCAGCAGCGCGAGGAAAGGCACCGGCCCGAGCGCGACGATCTGCGCCAGGGTCACTTGCGTGCCCAGCACGACTATGCCCCAGCGAAGGCACGCCTTCGAGGCGAAATCGAGGCCCGGGTGCGTGCGCGTGTCGCTGGTGACGAAGTTGAGGGAAAGCCCGATCAGCAGTCCCATGAGGATGATAGGCGCGCCGTAGTGTTCGGAGAGCCAGGCCGCGGCGATGCTGGCGATGCCGCAGATGGCGAGTCCCGGCCACAGCTTCTTCCATGTTTCAAGGCGGCTGGGCTTTGCCGCCTGTTCCTGCGCGGCAAGAAACATCTCGCCATAAAGGTCGCCGGCGTGTTGTGCGCTCACTCGTCCCCGTCCTTTCGCCGCATCCTTCTCGACGAAGATGCTTGCCGTATGTCCTGCGCTGTCATACTGACCTCTATGGCGATGCACGCGATGGAGCAAGAGCTTTAGCGAGCAGGCACGGTTGAATTGCCGCTGCTGCAAGGGCCGGATATGGGAGAACGACAATGACCAGCCACCAGACCACGGGCGGACCGGCCGCGCCCCTTACCGAACCGGGCTCGGCCCGCGCGCAGAACGTGCTGATCGCGCTGATCTTCTTCGCGACCGCCCTGAATTACGTCGACCGGCAGGTGCTGGCCCTTCTCAAGCCGATGCTGGAAGCCGAATTCCAGTGGAGCGACCAGCAGTTCGCGCACCTCGGTTCGATCTTCCAGCTGTCCGCCGCCGTATCGCTGCTGGGCGTGGGCTGGTTCGTCGACCGCTTCGGCGTGCGCTTCGCCTATGGGCTTGCCGTCACCGTCTGGAGTCTTGCGGGCATGGCTCATGCGCTGGCGGCGAGCGTGCAGCAGTTCGTGATCGCGCGTGCCGTTCTCGCCACGGCGGAATCGGTGAACACCCCCGCGGCGATGAAGACGGCGGCGATCTACCTGCCGGTGCAGCGGCGTTCCGTCGGCATCGGCATCATCAACACCGCGCCCAACATCGGCGCCATCCTCACCCCGCTGATCATCCCGCCCTTCGCCATCGCCTTCGGCTGGAAGGCCGCCTTCCTGGTGACTGGCGGCCTTGGCCTCGTCTGGCTGGTGCTCTGGAAGCTCAACACCGCGAGGCTGACGCCCGTCGCAGCGCAGACCGGCGGAACGTCCGGCACGGAGAAGGGCGCAAAGGTGGAATGGCGCGCCATCCTGTCCGACCGCCGCAGCTGGACCGTCATCGGCGCGAAGGCATTCACTGACCTCGTCTGGTGGTTCGTCCTGTTCTGGACCCCCGACTTCTTCGCGCGGCAGTTCGATCTGAGCCAGGGCGAACTCGGCTGGCCGATCGCCGTGATCTTCGTCTTGGCGGCGCTGGGCGCGATCAGCAGCGGAGCGCTTTATCCCGCGCTGCTGCTGCGCGGCGTTTCGATGAACGTAGCGCGCAAGGGATCGATGCTGGCCTTCGCGCTGATCGTCCTTGTCATGCCGCTCGCGCTGATAGCCCAGACCCCGTGGATCGCCGCCGTCTGCATCGGCCTTGGCCTTTTTGCGCACCAGGGGTTCTCGACCAACATCTTCGGCATGGCGACCGAGATCATTCCGGCGCGGCGCATGGCGACGGTCATCGCGCTGGGCGCCGTGGCCGGAAACCTGACCGGGACGGGCATCATCGAGTTCGCCGGCTGGTCACTCCACACCGGCCTCGGCTACGGCCCGCTCTTCGTGATCTGCGGCTCCGCCTACCTCGTTGCGCTGGCCTTCATCCACCTCATGCAGCCCCGGCTTGCCACGGCGGACTGAACGCGCCGCACCGCCGGTTACCTATGAAAAAGGGGAGGCCCCGCCTGCGGCCCTCCCCTTTTTCTTGTCCACGCACGCCGATGTGCCCGCTGGCGAATGCGGGATAACGCCTGGGAATTCAGCGGACGGGCTGCGGCCGGCGCTGGGGGCCGCCGGCTTCAGGCGACATGCCGGGTCTTGCCTTTGACGGTTGCGAACGGTCGGAGAGGGGCAGACCTCACGATGCTCCCGACACGGCCCTGTGGTGCGCGGGGGTGGCGGGTCGGGCTCGCTCCCCTGCCGCCGGCCCTGGAGGCATACCTCCAGCTTCATCCACGCATCCCTTAACTGCGGCTTTGTCCGGTGTTCCGCAACCGGGCGCCGACCGCGTGCGGGAGAGGAAACGTCAGCTTCACGCGCCCGCCCCGCCGCTTGCCGATCGAGACCGGCAGGATCAGATAACCAAAATGGTACAAAATGTCAAGAAGACAAAGAAAACCCCCGGTGCGGAGGAGGAGGAGCACCGGGGGTTCTTTGCAAGCATTCACCTGAGGCGGGGGGGCCGCCTCAGTTGAAGCGCGCTCGCAAGTTGATACCTGCATAACGGTCCGCGTCGCGCGGGATCATCAGGCGCTGGCCTGCGCTCGTGTTGAGCAGGACATAGCTGTCGTCGAGGATGTTGCGGACCATGAAGGTCAGGCGGTACTTGTCGTCCGGGTCCGACACGCCCACGCTGGCGTTCCAGATGCCGTACGGGTCGATCGGTCCGCTTTCGCCAAGGTCCGAGTACTGCTTGCTGACATGGTGCCAGTCGCTCGACAGGTAGAGCTTCACCGGGCCGAGATCGGCGTCGTAATCGCCGCCAATGGTGTAGCTGAACTTCGGCGCCAGCGGCAGACGGGTTCCGTCACGCGCGTCTTGTGCGTTGGTCAGCGGGTTCGGGTTGAAGCGGCGAACCTTGGCATCGGCATAGGCCGCGTTGGCGCGCAGCGTCAGGCCTTCGGTCGGCGCAACGGTCAGGTCTGCTTCGAAGCCCTTGGAGCGTACGGTGCCCGCGTTGGTCAGGTTGGTGACCACGGCGCCGTTCAGGAGCAAGAAGTTGTTGGCCTGGAAGCCCTTGTAATCGACCAGGAAGGCGGCGGCGTTGAGCTGCACCATGCGGTCGAGGAACTGGCTCTTGAAGCCGACTTCGAAGCTGTCCGACTTCTCAGGATCGATCGGCGTCGAATTGGTCGGCGCGGTGTGGTTGAAGAAGACGTTGAACGCCGGCCCCTTGTAGCCACGCGTGTAGCTGCCGTAGACCATCACGTCCTGCGCGACGTCGTACTGCAACACGGCCTTGCCCGAGAAGTTGTCGGCGCTGGTGCTGCCCCTCGAAGTGTTGGTGCCGTTGCCGCCGCCGGCAATCGAGCCACCCGCGCCAACGCCCGAAAGACCGGCGCCGGTGCCCGGAAGCCCGGTCACGGCATCGACCGCCGGGGCACGCGTGTGGGTGTAGCTGACGCTGTCATGCGTGAAGCGGCCGCCCAGGGTCAGGCGCAGCGCGTCCGTGAACGCGTACGTCGCCTGCCCGAACACCGCCCAGTTGCGGAACGACACGTCGCTGCGCGAAGTCGCGGTCGGGAAGCGGGTCGTGAGAGGGTCCGCAAGGTTGCACGGAGCCGCACCCGTAGCGGGATCGACCGCCGCGGCCGAGCAGGTGATGTCGGCGCGGGTGAAGTCCTGCGTGTTCTTCGAGTACCACAGGAAACCACCGACCTGATAGGTGAGCGGCTGGTTCTGCGGCGATGCCAGCCGGACCTCGGCCGAGAGTTGGTCGGTCTTGACGGTGCCGCGGTCATGCAGCTGGTCGGTTCCGGCGAGCTGGTCCGGAAGGGGAGCGAGAGGACGCGGCAGGAAGTCGCCGTCGCGGATCTCGGTGTTGCGCCAGTTGCGGTAGCCGGTGACGATGCTGAAGGTGTGATCCGCGAAGGTATCGATGTCAGCGTTCAGCGTGAAGCTGTACTGCCGGTCGAGCGAGCGGGTGATGAGGTTCTGGTTGACGTCACGCGTGTCCTCGCCACGCGGAACGATGCCCAGTTCGTTGTCGATGGCCGAGCCGCGCGACACGCCGGTCACTTCGGCGCAGCAATCGTCATCGGCCTTGAAGTAATCGGCGATGAACCGCAGGCGGCTGCTGCCGTCATCGTAGTCAAGGACGCCGCGGGCGCCATAATGCTCGTAGCCGTTGACCGTCTTGTCGTAGTAGGTGTTCTTCAGGTTGCCGTCGAACGTGCCGTAGAACCCCGTCAGGCGGCCGGTGACGTTTTCAGCGACAGGCCCCGAAAGGGTGAGACGCGCGCGATATTCATCGTCCGTCGTGCCCGACACATTGGCTTCCGCCTCGAACGTGTCGGTGCCGCCCCTGGAGACGATGTTGACGAGGCCGGCCGACGCGTTCTTGCCGAACAGCGTGCCCTGCGGGCCGCGCAGCACTTCGAGGCGATCGAAGTCGACGAGGTCGAGGAAGGACTGGCCCGAACGGCTGAGAACCACGCCGTCGACAACGGTGGACACACTGGGCTCGGCCGCGATCGAGAAGCTGATCGTGCCCACGCCGCGCATCACGATCGCGCTGTTGGCGCTGGTCGTGCCCTTGCGGAACGTGACGGAGGGAACGATGGACGTGATGTCTTCCAGGCTCTTGGCGCCAGCGCGTGCAAGCGCTTCACCCGTCACCGCGCTGATGGCAATGGGAACATCCTGAATGTTCTGCTCAACCTTTTGAGCAGTAACGACAATTTCGTCAACCTGCGCCTGTGCGGGCGTAGCCGCCACAAACGCCAGCGCCGATGCCGATAGCCCCAGCGCCGTCCGCCGGAACGTGAATATACCCTGTGCGGAAATCGTCATTCTCCCCTCCTTGCGCAGTCAGCCTAGGTGTTACACCTCAGGTGGTCCTGTCGGTTAAGCTCCTCTTGATTGGCCGCAACATTTCTGTCAAGCGTTGTCACATGAGGACAGCACGGTGGCTTCACCGATGCTGCAAAAGAAACACACTGATGGGATCTGGATCTTGCCGCTGACCTTCACCGTTCGCGACGATGGCTTCGCCTGCTTCCTGGCAGGAACCGAGGTGCTGCGCAGCACATCCGCGCACCCTGCGGTCGCCGTGGCGCGCGGCGAGCCCAACGTCGAGATGGTGCGCGGCAACTTCGCCATTTCCGATGCGCCGCGTGGTCGGGTCGAGGCTGCGTTTGCCACGGCTGATGGCGATGCGATCGTCCTTTCCTCCCAACGGGGCGGCGCGCCGCTCCTGCGCCTCAGCGCGCAGGGCAACACGCTGCGGATCGAGGCGCTGGAGCCCGGCTTCGACCGCGTATGGATCGACCTCGCGGCGCAGGCGGGCGAACATGTCTGGGGCGGCGGGGAGCAGATGAGCTACCTCGACCTTTCCGGGCGGCGCTTTCCGATCTGGACCAGCGAACCCGGCGTGGGGCGGGACAAGTCAACCGAGTTGACTCGCCTCATGGACGAGCAGGGCATGGCGGGCGGCGACTACTGGTGGACCAACTACCCGCAGCCGACGTTCATCTCCTCGCACCTGTGGGCCTGCCATCTCGATTCCAGCGCTTACTCGGTGCTCGACTTCACGGACGCCAGCCGTCACCGGATCGAGGTCTGGGAAGGCAGTTTCACGCTCGAATTCTTCGCCGCCGCCGATCTGCCTGCGCTGGTGGGTCAGCTCAGCACCCGCTTCGGCCGCCAGCCCGCCCTCCCTGACTGGGCAATCGGCGGTGCGATCGTGGGCCTCAAGGACGGCGAAAACAGCTTCGCCCGCCTCGACGCGATCATGGACGCAGGCGCCGAAGTCTCCGGCCTGTGGTGCGAAGACTGGATCGGCATCCGCCAGACCAGCTTCGGGCGCCGCCTGTTCTGGGACTGGTCCTGGAACGAGGCGCGCTACCCCGCCCTGCCCGCGCGTATCGCCGCCCTTTCCGAAAAGGGCGTGCGCTTCCTCGGCTACGTGAATCCTTATCTGGCGAACGACGGCAAGCAGTACGCCGAAGCCGCCGAGCTGGGATATCTTGCCCTGCGGCAGGACAGCGACGAGGTCTATCTCGTCGACTTCGGCGAGTTCGACTGCGGCGTGGTGGACTTCACCAACCCCGCCGCGATGGACTGGTTTGCCGAGCGCGTGATCGGACGGGAAATGCTGGACTTCGGCCTTTCCGGGTGGATGGCCGACTTCGGCGAATACCTGCCGGTCGACCTGCGCCTGCACGACGGCAGCGATCCGATGCTGATGCATAACCGCTGGCCGGTGCTCTGGGCCGAGGCGAATGCCCGCGCGGTCGCCTCCCGGGGAAAGACCGGCGAGGTCGTGTTCTTCATGCGCGCCGGGTTCTCCGGCGTTCAGGCGCACTGCCCGCTGCTCTGGGCCGGGGACCAGTCGGTCGACTTCACCCGGCATGACGGCATCAACACCGTCATCACCGCCGCCCTTTCCGCCGGGCTCGTCGGCAACGCCTACTCGCACAGCGACGTCGGCGGTTACACCAGCCTGCACGGGAACGTCCGCACCGCCGACCTGATGATGCGCTGGTGCGAGCTGGGCGCGTTTTCGCCGGTCATGCGCAGCCATGAGGGCAATCGCCCAGACGACAACCTCCAACTGGACTCGACCCCGGAATTGCTCGCCCAGTTCGCCGCCATGTCCCGCGTTCACAAGGCGCTGGCGCCCTATGTCCGGCACCTGAGCGACGAGGCGGTGGAGACCGGGCTGCCGGTGCAGCGCCCGCTGTTCCTCCACTACTTCGAGGAAGCGCTGTTCGCAGTGCAAGACCAGTACCTCTACGGCCGCGACATGCTCGTCGCTCCGATCGTGGAAGCCGATGCCACAACACGCGAGGTCATCCTCCCCGGCGACCGGCCGTGGCACCATCTGTGGACCGGTGAGACCTTCGCGCCCGGCACGTACAGAATCGCGGCGCCTTATGGTCAGCCGCCCGTTTTCTATTTGCCTGACAGCAACTTCGCTCCACTCTTCGCCTCCCTGAAGGAGAGGATATGAGCGAACGATCGAACATCAAGGACGTCTCGGCGCTGGCCGGGGTATCGATCAAGACCGTCAGCCGGGTGCTGAACGGCCACCGCTACGTCAGCGCGGACACGCGTGAGCGGGTGGAGAAGGCGATGCAGGACCTGGGGTTCCGGCCCAGCGTCGCGGCGCGCATCCTGGCGGGCACCAAGTCCGGCCAGATCGCGCTCATCTACGACAACCACAGCCCCTATTACATGAACCAGGTGCAGATGGGCTGCTGGGAGGCCTGCCAGCAAGCCGGATCGCGCCTCATCGCGCAGCCGGTCGACGTTGCGGATCCTCTCGTGGGAGATCAGGTACGGGGCCTCGTCACCGAGACGCACGTCGATGGTATCGTGCTGTCCTCGCCGGTGACGGACTGCGTTCCGGTGCTGAAGGCGCTGGAAGGCATGGACATCCCCTTCGTGCGCATATCCCCCGGCACGAACCACGCGATGACCTCCTCCGTGTTCATGGACGACGCGCAGGCCGCCGATGACATGACCAGCTTCCTGATCGCGAAGGGGCACCGCCACATCGGCTTCGTGAAGGGCCATTCCAACCACATGGCCTCCGAGGAACGCCTGTTCGGCTATCGCCGCGCGCTTGACCGCGCGGGCCTGTCCTTCGAACCGGCGCTGGTCCAGCCCGGCGAATTCGACTTCGACAGCGGCGTGGCGGCCGCTCATGCGCTTCTTGCCGGTGGACGCCGCCCGACGGCCATTTTCGCCAGCAACGACGACATGGCCGCCGGTGTCCTTTCGGTGGCGCACGACCTGGGCCTCATCGTTCCCGACGATCTTTCCGTCGTCGGCTTCGACGATACCATGGTGGCGCGGATGGTCTGGCCCCAGCTCACCACGATCCGCCAACCCACGCGAGAGCTGGCGCACGAGGCGACCAAGCTTCTCCTCGGCGGTTCGCAACTCACGCACCGCCGTCTGCCGCACGACCTTGTCGAGCGCGCATCCGTCGCATCCATCAATCCCGATCTTCTTCCCTGACAGGACGTTCCATGACTCACCTTCCCTCCCCCGCCGCGCGCCGCCAGCTCGGCAAGAGCGGCATCGAAGTTTCCGCCCTCGCCTGGGGCAACTGGCGCCTTTGCGGCGACGATGTGGACGCGGTGGTCAAGCTGCTTCACGCCGCGCTCGACGCCGGCATCACGCTCATCGACACGGCTGACATCTACGGCCCCGACAACGACGAGGCCTTCGGTGCTTCCGAAGCCCTGCTGGGTCGGGCCCTCGCGACCGATCCCTCGCTGCGCGGCAAGTTCGTGATCGCCACCAAGGGCGGCATCTCGATGGGCGTGCCCTACGATTCCAGCGCCGGATATCTCACCTCGGCCATTGACGCTTCACTCACCCGCCTCGGGACGGACACTGTCGAACTGTGGCAGATTCACCGTCCCGATATTCTCACGCACCCTTCGGAAATCGCAAAAGCCATCGGCGAAGCCTATAAAGCAGGAAAAATCCGCAGCTTCGGCGTCTCTAACTTCACTACGAGCCAGATCGCGACGCTCCAACAGTTTCTGGAGCTTCCGATCGTCTCGACCCAGCCCGAGCTTTCGCCGCTCAAGCTCGCTCCGATCGAGAACGGCGAACTGGACCAGGCCATTGCCATGGACATGGCGGTCCTGGCCTGGTCCCCGCTTGGCGGTGGGCGTATCGCCAATCCCTCGGATGAGCGCACAAAGGCCGTCGCGGGCCTGCTTGACGAGGTGGCTGAAGAGTTCGGCGTGTCGCGCACGGCGGCCGCCTACAGCTGGATCATGGCGCACCCCGCGCGCGTCATTCCGATCGTCGGATCGCAAAAAGCGGACCGGATCGCCGAAGCGGCGGACGCACTGAAGGTCCGCTGGACCCGCGCCCGCTGGTACGCGGTACTGGTCGCATCGAAAGGAGAGCCCCTGCCATGACGAACAGCTCCATGACTGCAACTGACAAGACCTGCGAAGTAAGCTGGTTCTCGGCCCTTTGCGACGATGACTACGAGTTCCTGGGCCAGCCCGACCCGGCGCTGGCGTCAAGCTGGGAGCACTGCCGCAACATCGTGCTGCAGGCGGAGAAAGGCGGGTTCGACAACATCCTGCTTCCCTCCGGCTATGCGCTCGGCATCGACACCACCATGTTCGCGGGCGCCATCGCCCCGCTGGTGGAGAAGATCCGCCTGCTCTGGGCCGTGCGCATGGGCGAGGACTGGCCGCCGCAGCTGGCCCGCCGCATCGCCACGCTCGACCGCATCCTTGGCGGACGTCTGACGGTCAACATCATCTCCTCCGACCTGCCTGGTGAAAAGCTGGGCAGCCGGGAACGCTACCAGCGCACGCTGGAGGTGATGCAGATCCTCAAGATCATGCTGAACGGCGAGCACCTCAAGTACCAGGGCGAGTTCTACAACCTCGACCTGCCTCCGGCCCGCATCACCACCGTCTCCGGCAAGTGCCCGCCGCTCTACTTCGGCGGACTGTCCGAGGACGCGCGTGAGGCGGCGGCGCAGGGGTGCGACGTGTACCTCATGTGGCCCGACACGATGGACAAGGTTCGCGAAACTATCGCCGACATGACCGCGCGGGCTGCCAAATACGGCCGGACGCTGAAGTTCGGTTACCGCGCCCACGTCATCGTGCGCGAAACCGAAGACGAGGCACGGACCTACGCCGACCGCCTGCTGTCCAAGCTGGATGACGCGGCCGGCGAAGCCATTCGCCAGAAGTCGCTCGACACCGCCAGCGTAGGCGTGACCCGTCAGGCCGAACTGCGCTCCGCCGCAGGTGGCGACGGCTTCGTCGAGGAGAACCTGTGGACCGGCATCGGCCGTGCCCGCTCGGGCTGTGGCGCAGCGATCGTGGGCGATCCCGACCAGGTGCTCGCCAAGATCAAGGCCTACCAGGCGGAAGGCATCGACGCCTTCATTCTCTCGGGCTATCCCCATGCCGCGGAGGCGGACCTGTTCTCGCGGCACGTCCTGCCCAAGATCAATCACGCCCCTCTGGTGCTCTGATACGAAAAAGGTTCCGGGTAGCCCCCGGAACCTTTTTTCTTAGGCCGTCCTGAAAACGCTTCAGGAGGCGTCCGCAAGCCTCAGTGACTGTCCGCGGCGCAGACGGCAATGCTGGTCAGGTTGAGGATGCCGCGCGCGGTGACACCCGGCGTCAGCACGTGGATCGGCTGCGAAAGCCCCAGCAGCATCGGCCCGACCGTGGGCGAGCTTGACGATGCCGAGAGCGCCGTAAGCGCGATGTTCGCGGAATCCAGGTTGGGCATCACCAAGAGGTTCGCCGCGCCCTCGAACGCGGAATCCGGCACAAGCTTGTCCCGCAGCGCCTGGCTCAGCGCCGCGTCCGCGTGCATTTCCCCGTCCACCTTCAGCTCCGGCGCAGCGGCGCGCACCAGCTGCGTGGCGGCGCGCATCTTGCGCGCGCTCGGGCTGTGCGAGGCGCCGAAGTTCGAGTGGGACAGGAGCGCGATCTTCGGATCGAGCCCGAAGTGGCGGACCGCCTGCGCGGCCAACACCGTCATTTCCGCCACCTGCTCCGGCGTCGGATCGGGCACCATGTGCGTGTCCGTCAGGAACAGCGCGCCCGCGTCGAGAATGAGGCCCGAGAGTGCATAGACCCGCTTCACGCCCGGCGCGCGGTCGATGATCCGCAGCACGTGCTCGATCTGGCCCCAGTATTCCGAGTTGCCACCAACCAGCGCGGCGTCCACCCGCCCCGTACGCAGCAGCATGGCCGCCGTAACCGTGGGCCGACGATAGGTGTGGCGCACCACTTCCGCCGCCGGCACGCCCTTGCGCGCAGCGACCATGCGATAGGCCTCGGCCAGCTGGTCCATGATCTCGACGTCGGTTTCGGGGTCGATCACGTCGACGTCCTTGCCGAGTTCGAAGGTGAGGCCCAGCTTCGGCAGCTTCTCTTCGAGAATGCGGCGGCGGGCGACGAGCGTCGGGCGTACCATGCCCTCGTCGAGCGCATCTTTCACGGCGCGCAGGACACGCTCGTCCTCGCCTTCGCCATAGGCCACGCGCTTGTACGCGCCGCGCGCGGCCTGGAACACCGGCAGCATGAGCTGGCCCGAACGCGCATTGCCGGTGGCAAGGCTGCGCTTGTACGCGTCGATGTCCAGCGTCCTGGTAGCGACCCCGCTGTCCATCGCCGCCTTGGCGACGGCGCCCGCGATCTCCACGATCAGGCGCGGGTCGAAAGGCGTGGGGATGATGTATTCCGGACCGAACACCAGCTTGCGCCCGCCATAAGCCTGAGCAACGCTGTCATGCGCGGGGACGCGGGCCAGCCCGGCGATTGCCTCGGCCGCGGCAGCCTTCATCGCCTCGTTGATCTGCGTCGCGCCCGCGTCGAGCGCGCCGCGGAAGATGTAAGGGAAGCACAGCACGTTGTTGACCTGGTTCGGGTAATCCGAACGGCCCGTGGCGATGATTGCGTCCGGCCGGACCTCGCGCGCGACTTCGGGGCGGATCTCCGGTTCCGGATTGGCCAGCGCGAAGATCAGCGGATTGTCGGCGAGCAGCGGAAGCCATTCCGGCTTGAGCACGCCCGGCGCCGAGAGGCCGAGGAAGACGTTGGCCCCTGGCAGGACTTCGGGAAGCGTTCGCGCGTCCGTGTCGCGGGCATAGCGCGCCATGTTGGGCAGCATACCTTCCCGGCCGGAATGGATGACGCCATCCTTGTCGGTCAGCGTGACGTTCTCGGCCGGAAGGCCCATCGATACCAGCAGGTCCACGCAAGCGAGCGCGGCGGCACCGGCGCCAGAGGTGACGAGGCGCGCATCGGCCAGCGTGCGTCCCTGCAGCACCAGCGCATTGCGCACGGCGGCGGCCACGACGATGGCGGTGCCATGCTGGTCATCGTGGAACACCGGGATGTTCATCCGCGCCTTCAGAGCGGCCTCGATCGCGAAGCACTCCGGCGCCTTGATGTCCTCCAGGTTGATGCCGCCGAAGGTCGGCTCCAGCAGCGCCACGGCCTCCACGAACTTGTCGGGATCGGTGGTGTCGACTTCGATGTCGAAGACGTCGATCCCGGCGAACTTCTTGAACAGGACCGCCTTGCCTTCCATCACCGGCTTCGACGCCAGCGCGCCGATGGCGCCGAGGCCGAGCACGGCGGTGCCGTTGGAGATCACCGCGACCAGATTGCCGCGCGCGGTATAATCGAGCGCCTTGGCCGGATCCTCGGCAATTTCGAGGCACGGCGCAGCCACGCCGGGGGAATAGGCGAGCGCGAGGTCACGCTGGTTGACCATGCGCTTCGTGGGCTCGATCGCCAGCTTTCCAGGGCTTGGAAGGCGGTGGTAATCAAGTGCGGCGCGGCGCAGCGTCTCGTCCATGTGTTCGTCCCGTGGTCAGTAGCCAAAGTCAGCGTCTCACCCCATCGTGGCAGCGATAGGATGTCCGTTTCCTCCAACACGCTTAGAGCCTCTGTGTCGAGTGCTCAGCGCCCTTTTTCGGCACGATTCGAAGAGCAATAGCCTGAGAATCCGCCGTGCGCCCGGGCGCACGGCGCAAGATGAGACTTAGGGCGCCGCCGGTGCCCCGACCGGCGTCGTCTCCTCGATACCGCCGCCAAGCGACCGGTACAGCTCCACGAGATTGCTGGCCTGTGTCAGGCGCGTTCCCACGAGTTGCTGCTCGGCTGCGTAGGCCGTCCGCTGTTGGATCAGCGTCGTCAGGAACGAATCGACGCCCGAGCGGTACCGGGCATCCGAAAGGCGCGCGGCGACACGGGCCGCTTCGGCCCGGTTGGTCTGCGCCCGTAACTGCTCATCGATGCGGCCGCGCTGCGCAAGCGCGTCGGCCACCTCCCGGAACGCGGTCTGGATCGCGCGCTCGTACGTCGCCACCGCGACCTGCTGCGAGGCGCGGGCGTAGTCGAGGTTGCCCTGGCGACGGCCGAAGTCGAACAGCGGCAGGCCGATGCCCGGAGAGGCGTTGTAGGTGTAGGTGCCGTCCTTGAAGAGACCCGAAAGCGACGTACTGAGCGTGCCAAGCGTGGCCGTCAGGGAGATCGTCGGGAAGAAGGCGGCCCGTGCCGCGCCGATGTTCGCGTTCTCGGCGATGAGCTGATGCTCTGCCTGGAGCACGTCGGGCCGACGCAGCAGCACCTCCGAGGAGATGTCCCCCGGCAAGGCGTCCCGCGTCATGGGCGCATTGCCGAAGTCGGTCGGCAGGAGCGCGGCCGGCACGGTGGTCCCCGCCAGCAGGTTCAGCGCGTTCTGATCGCGTGCAATGCTGGTTTCCAGCACCGCGATGTCGTTCAGGGCACCCTGGTAGTTCGTCTCCGCCTGCCGGACTTCCAGTTCCGAGCCGATACCCACGCGGAACTGTTCACGGGTGAGCCGCAGGGTGTCCTCAAACGTGCGCAGCGTCCCGCGCGACAGGCGCAGCTGCTCGCTGTCGGCGGCCATCGTCAGCCAGGCGTTCGCGATTTCCGCGATCAGGCTGATGCGGGCCGAGCGCTGCGCCTCCTCGCTGGCGAAGACCTGCTCCTGCGCGGCACGCGACAAGTTGCGCACCCGGCCGAAGAGGTCGAGCTCGAAGGCGGAAAGGCCGACAGTCGCCTGATAGGCCTCGATGTCGGTGCTGCCGCCGGTCGCACCGTTGGCACCGCCGGCGCCGAACACGTTGTTGGTGTACGTGCCCGTGCCGCTGGCGTTGACCGTCGGCAGCAGGTCGGACCGCTGGACCCGGTACTGCGCGCGCGCCTGCAGGACGTTCCCCGCCGCGATCCGCAAGTCGCGGTTGTTGGCGAGGCCCAGCTCGATGACCCGCTGCAGCCGGTCATCGAGGAAGAAGTCCCGCCAGCCGATGCGCGACACGTCCACCGCGTCCGTTGGGGCCGTGGGGTAGATGCCGCCCTGCGGAAGCGTGACGGGCACGGCCCCGGTCGGCCGCTCGTACTTCGGAGCGAGATTGCACCCGGAGAGCAGCACCGTACCGGCAAGCAGGAAGAGGATAGGCTTGGTCATGTTCAGATTTCCTGCGGCGCGGGGCCGCGTCCGTAAGGCTCCGCGTCCGGATCGTCTTGGACGCCGTCAGTCTGCCCGTGCTTGAACAGCCGGGCGATGACCACGAAGAACATCGGCACGAAGAAGATCGCGAAGATGGTGGCGGTGAGCATGCCGCCCACGACCGCGCGGCCGATGGCGTTCTGGCCACCTGCGCCCGCACCGGTCGACACCGCCAGCGGCATCACGCCGAAGATGAAGGCGAGCGACGTCATCAGGATCGGCCGCAGGCGCAGGCGCGCGGCTTCCATGGCGGCGTCGAAGGCGTTCATGCCGGCCTGCACACGCTCCTCCGCGAACTCCACGATGAGGATGGCGTTCTTGGCCGAGACGCCGATCGTGGTGATGAGGCCGACCTGCAGGTAGATGTCGTTACCCAGCCCGGTGAGCCAGGCCGCGAACAACGCGCCCACCACACCCAGCGGCACCACCAGCATGACCGAGATCGGCACCGACCAGCTTTCGTAGAGAGCGGCAAGGCACAGGAACACGACCGCAAGCGACAAGGCATAGAGCGCGGGCGCCTGACCGCCGGAAAGGCGTTCCTCGTAGGACAGGCCGGTCCATTCGATCGCGGTGCCGGGCGGCAGCTTCTGCTGCATCTCCTCGATCGCCTCCATCGCAGCGCCCGTGCTCAGGCCCGCTGCCGGTGCGCCCTGAAGCTGCATGGCGGGACGGCCATTGTAGCGGGTGAGGATCACAGGGGCCTGCTTCCAGTCCACGGTGGCGAAGGAACTGAAGGGCGCCATCTGGCCGTTCTCACCGCGCACGTAGAGGTTCTCTATCGCTTCTGGAGACGAGCGGTACGGCTGGTCGGCCTGGATATAGACCCGCTTGGTGCGACCCCGATCAAGGAAGTCGTTGATGTAGGCCCCGCCCCATGCGGTCGAGATCTCCGAGTTGATCGCGCCGATGTCCAGCCCGAGCGCGCCGGCCTTGTCCTGATCGATCTGCACGTCGAGCTGCGGGGCATCGTCAAGGCTGACCGGACGGACCTGCGCCACCCGCTGGTCCTGGGCAGCCATGCCGAGCAGCTGGTTGCGTGCGGCCATCAGCTTCTCGTGACCCATGCCGGTCTCGTCCACCAGCCACAGGTCGAAGCCGGTGGCGTTGCCGAGTTCCTGCACGGCGGGCGGCATGACCGCGAAGATCATGGCGTCGCGGTACTTGGAGAACACGCCCATTGCGCGCTGCGCCAGCGCCGGAGCACGGTTCTCCGCTCCGCTGCGTTCCTCCCAGTCCTTCAGCTTCACGAAGGCGATGCCTGCGTTCTGGCCCTGGCCGGAGAAGGAGAAGCCGTTGATCGTGAAGATCGATTCGACGTTCGCTTTCTCCGTCTCGAGGAAGTGGTTGCGCACCACGTCGAGGGCCTTCTGCGTGCGAGGCATCGTCGAACCCGAGGGGCCCTGCACGAGCGCGAACATCATGCCCTGGTCCTCGTCCGGCAGGAAGCCGCTGGGCAGGCGGATGAACAGGGCCGTCATCACGCCGATAATCAGCAGGTACACCAGCCCGGAACGCTTCCAGCCACGGGCGGTGCGGCGCACCCCGCGCTGGTACTTCTCGGTGCCCCGGTCGAACTTGTCGTTGAACCACCGGAAGAAGCGAGCGAGCAGTCCGTTGCCCTCCGGCTGGTCGGACTTGTGCGGCTTGAGGATCGCGGCGCAGAGCGCCGGCGTCAGGATCAGGGCCACCAGCACGGACAGGGCCATCGAGGAGACGATGGTGATCGAGAACTGGCGGTAGATCACGCCGGTAGAGCCGCCGAAGAACGCCATCGGCAGGAACACCGCCGAAAGCACCATGCCAATGCCGATCAGCGCCCCACTGATCTCGTCCATGGACTTGCGCGCGGCCTGTTTCGGAGAAAGATGCTCCTCCTGTATCAGGCGTTCGACGTTCTCGACGACGACGATGGCGTCGTCGACCAGCAGGCCGATGGCAAGCACCATGCCGAACAGCGTCAGGGTGTTGATCGAGTAGCCCAGCATCGACATCACGCCGAAGGTGCCGAGCAGGACGACGGGAACCGCGATGGTCGGGATCAGCGTCGCGCGCCAGTTCTGCAGGAACAGGAACATGACGAGGAACACCAGCACCACCGCCTCGACGAGCGTATGGACCACCTGCTCGATCGAGAGGCGCACGAACGGCGTCGAATCGTAAGGGAAGGCGACCTTGACGTCGGCCGGGAAGTTCTTGGCGATCTTCTGGACCTCGGCCTTCACCGCATCGACGGTGTCGAGCGCGTTCGCGCCGGACGCCAGCCGGACACCAAAGCCCGATGCGTTCTTGCCGTTGTACTGTGTGTCGAAGCCGTAGAGTTCGGCCCCAAGTTCCACGCGCGCAACGTCACGAAGGCGCACGGTGGCGCCGTCCGGCGTGGAGCGCAGGCGGATATTGCCGAACTCCTCGGGCGTCTGCAGGCGCGACTGCACCGAGACAGTCGCGTTGAGCATCTGCTCATTCGAGGCGGGCAGCGCGCCGATCTGGCCTGCGGAAACCTGAGCGTTCTGCCCCTGTACCGCGTTCCGGACGTCCGCGATCGTCAGGTCATAGCTGCGCAGCTTGAGCGGATCGACCCAGATACGCATGGCGTACTGAGTGCCGAAGATCTGCAGTTCGCCCACGCCGTTGATGCGGCTGACAGGATCCTGCACCTGGCTGACGATGTAGTCCGCAAGGTCGGTGGCGCTGTGGCTGCCGTCCTCCGAATAGACGGCCGTTACGAGCAGGAAGCTCGCCGCGGACTTCTGGACCTGGACGCCCTGCCGCTGGACTTCCTGCGGCAGGAGCGGCGTGGCCGCCTGAAGCTTGTTCTGAACCTGGACCTGCGCGATGTCCGGATCCGTGCCCTGCTCGAAGGTCAGGGTGATCGAGACGGTGCCCGCCGACGAGGAGTTCGCCGAGAAGTAGCGCAGGTTGTCGATTCCCTTGAGCTGCTGCTCGATGATCTGCGTCGTGGTGCGTTCCAGCGTTTCCGCATCGGCACCGGGATAAGTGGCGGAGATGGAGACGGTCGGTGGCGCGATCTCGGGGAACTGGGCGATCGGCAGACTGCGGATGGCGAGGAGACCCGCCATCATCAGAACGATCGCGATGACCCATGCGAAGATGGGTCTGTCGATGAAATAACGTGACATGGTCGCTTACCGGCCCTTGTTCGCGGGTTGCGCGTTGGAGGGGGCGCCTGCCGGCTTTTGCCCCTGCCCCGCTGCCTGCCCCTGAGGCGCGACCGGCTTCACCGGCACGCCGGGCCTCAGCATCTGCGCTCCATCGACGACGACGCGGTCGCCGGCCTTCAGGCCCGAAGTGACCAGCCAGCTGCTGCCGATCGTGCGCGGTGCGGTGATCTTGCGCATCTCCAGCTTGTTCTGCGCCCCGATCACGAGGACCGTGGGATTGCCCTTTTCGTCGCGGGCGACGGCAATCTGCGGGACGAGAAGCCCGTTGGTCTTGGTGGCCTGCGCGAACTGGGCGCGCACATACATGCCGGGCAGGAGGAGACCGCGCGGATTGGGGAACTGAGCGCGAATGATCTGGCTGCCGGTCTGCGGGTCAACCGTCACGTCGGTGAACTTCAGCACGCCGTCCTGCGGATAGACGCTGCCGTCCTCCAGCTTCAGCTTGACGTTGACCTGACCGCCTCCCCGCGAAAGCTCACCCGAGAGCAGCTGCTGGCGCAGGCGCAGCAGTTCGGCGCTGGACTGCTGGATGTCGACGTAGATGGGGTCGAGCCGCTGTATCGTCGTGAGCGGATCGGTTTGCGCGGCTGAAACCAGCGCACCCGTCGTGTAGGTGGAGCGGCCGATGCGGCCGGAGATCGGCGCGCGAATCGTCGTGCGGGCAAGATCGATCTCGGCGCTGCGCAGGAGCGCCTGCTGGGCCGCCACGTCCGCCCTTGCCTGCTGGGCGCTGGTCACGGCGTTTTCCGCCTCCTGCCGCGAGATCGCGTTGATCTTCACCAGCTCGCCGTAGCGACGGGCCAGCGCCTCGGTCGACGCGATGGCAGCGCGCGAGCGCGCCACCGCCGCACGCGCATTCGCCACGGCCGCTTCGTAGGGCGCCGGATCGATCCTATAGAGCGGCTGCCCCGCTCGCACCTGATCGCCTTCGGTGAAGAGGCGCGACAGGATCAGACCGTTGACCTGCGGACGCACCTCCGAAGTCTCATAGGCATTCGTTCGGCCGGGAAGCTCGGTGGTGAGCTCCACCGCCTCCTCGCGCACCGTGATCACACCCACTTCCGGCGGACCGGCAGCCGGCTGTTCGCCAGCTCCTCCGCAGGCCGTAAGAAGCAGCACGATGGCCGGGGCGATTTTTTTCATGGAGTATGTCCACAGAAAGAGTTAAAGCGTGAGTGAGCGTTCACTCATCTTTGGCGCGTTTATTGCGTCGCACAATCGAATGCAAGTCGGGATTGGGGAATGACAAAGGAAACCATGACGGATCGCCCCCGGGCCGCACGCTCGGCCGCGCGCCGGCAACACTTGCTCGACACCGCACGTAACCTTTTCGTCGAGAGAGGGTTCCATCAGACCGGCATTGCGCAAATTGCCGCTGCATCAGGGATTGCTGTCGGCCAGATCTACCGGGATTTCGCCAACAAGGAGGCGATCATCGCGGCCATTTGCGAGGCGCAGATCAGCGTCTGGCTGGATGAGGGGACACTGTGCGCCGCAGTCGGGGCGCAGGACTGCGAGGCCATCCTCGCCTGGATCGAGCGGGTAAGCTTCGATGAGCCGGACGACGACGATCGACGCCTGATGTGCGAGATTCTCGCGGAGGTGGGGCGCAATCCGATCATCGCGGAAATGAACGCGCGCGTTGACGCACGCCTGCGCGGCAGCATCGGCGCCGCGCTCGAATCGCTGGCGCCGAATGCGCCCGCGCCCCGCCTTTCGATGGTAATCGATCTCATCGTCGCCATGTCGTGGGGCCTGGCTGCGCTGCGCGAACTCTATCCTGACAGCGACCCGCAGGCGCTGCACGCAACGATGCTCGATTTTCTACGCAAAGAGGTGAAGAACCTGTCACAAACCTGACAGATGCAGAAATGCTGCACTGCAAAATCTACGCGTCGCAGCTCTTCCTGATTTGCCCTGCCCTCTGGACAAGAGGCCGCAGGTATATCATCCTGTCTGCAATAAACGGCTAACGAGCCATACGAGAGGATGGGACGATGGAAAACAAGGAAGTCGAGTCCGGCGAAAAGGCGATGATCCTTCTGCAAAGCCTGATTTGCTACCTGCGTGAAAAGAACGTGCTGTCGCGCGCCGACATCGAGGAACTGCGGGACCGCGTGGAAGCCCGCATCGCCGCTAATGAGACCAGCCTGCCCTGCGCGGCTTCGATTGCGGCTGCGGCGGCTACGGAGATGCGCGAACTCGACGACTACTGCGGTCGCACTTACGGCGGCAAGCACCGCCGCCGGGTCAACTGACCAGGCCGAGCCGGCGGCCCAAGCGGGCGGGCGCCAAGCGCCTGCCGTATCGCAAGCAGATCCTGGAGAATGCAGGAGCGCCGGGGCTTCCTTCGCAGCCACAGGAACCCGGCGAGTTCAGCGGGTGCCCTGCGGGAAGAGCAGGACTGCGCCGATCGTGATACCCCATTCGGGCTGATCGGTGGGCGCTTCAAACCAGTATTTCCCGCCGATGGAGAGGCTCATCATCTGCCGGCCGACTTTCGTCACCTTCGAAAATGAGACGTTTAACGGCACCTCCCACTGGTCGCCCTCCCAGTCATAGGACACGTCGAGATTGCTGGAAATCGTGCGGCCACCGCCGATATGCCATGCGAGAAACGGCTGGACTTCCGTGCTGCTGATGTCGGCCCTGTCGCTCTTGCCGGCAATGGACCAGAGATGATCGGCCGAAACGCCCATGGTCAGCGACTTTGTTTGGCGAAGAAGAAGCAGCGACGGGCCGACTGCTAGCTTTCCCGTGCCGAGGATTTTGCTGGTCGCGGTCGGGATGCTCGCCCGAGCCCCGAGGGCCCAGACGAGACCACCGTGCTTGGCGGGCGTGAAAGACAATGTCTGATTGATATCGCCAAGGCCGAAGGTGCCGCCGCCGGGCCCCGCCGGATTGGAGTAGGCGAGCGGGAAATCCGTATGCGAAATCATGTTCCAGTTCTGGCTGAGCCGGAAGGGAATGACTGGCTCGATATCGAGAAGGTAGCGTTCGACGGTATCGTGCGCCGCGTCGCCGAGATCCAGGTCGGCGTGGATCGGAACGCTGATCATGAAGGCGGCGGGGTTGGAGATCTTGCGGGCAAGTTCGTCCGCATCCTCGGCCTCCTGGGCTGCGGCTGAGCAGGAGGAGAACCCCGCCAGAACCACGATGATGATGCGAAAGGAAAGACTGAGGTTGTCTGACACCTTGATCTCCGGCCCTGGCTCGCTGAGTTGGCGGAAAGCACCGCCAATAGGAGCCTTGTTTCTGGACTGCCCCTGATACGGGTTCGGCTGCTTAGCTCGTCGATATTCGTTTCCGATCCCGGCTGCGGGGGCGCGACGCCGTGGCCGCTATTCGACCACTACGTCTAAGTTCCAGCGTTCCAGGCCGCTGAGCGGCAGGAACCCGCCGTCATCCTCTCCGACTTCCTGTCTGATGATGGCTTCGAGCTTGTTGCTCATCTCCATGATCAGCGCGGCATTGCGTTCGGTATCCTGCGCGAGATTGTTCGTTTCGTCCGGATCGTCCCGCGTGTCGAACAGCTCGATGTCGTTGAACTTCAGGAGATCGTCCATGCTTTGCGGGCTGTTGTGCTGCCTGGGCGAGAAATAGCGCGCGAACTTGTAGCGGCCGTCATTGACGCAGCGAATGGCCGACCGCTTCGACAGGTCGAGTTCGATACTGCCCGTTTCACGCTTCTTGCCTTCTTCGGTGAGGTCCGCCCGCTGCTTGATCGCCTGGACCTTCGCCAGATAGTCGGCATCCGCATAAGTCAGCATGTTGAAGCAATAGAGGCTTGAAGGGCGCAGCGCATTCACGCCCGCCTCCTGGGGCCGGTCCAGCAGCGGCGAGAAATCGCGCCCCCGGCGATCGGAGAGGATCGAATCTCGTTCCGCTTGCGGTATGCCGGAAAGCGCCAGAAGCGTCGGGACGACATCAAGATGACAGGTCAGCGCGTCACAGCGACCGCCGCCGGGAACGGCGGGATGCGCGACGATCATGGGGACCTGCATTTGTTCTCGGTATATGGACGAGCCCTTGCCATGCATGCCGTGATAGCCGCCCAGTTCCCCGTGATCGGCGGTGAACATGATCACGCTGTTCTCCATCAGCCCCAGCGCGTCCAACTCGTCCAGGATGGTGACAACATGCCGGTCGCAGTCGCGGATGCAGTTGAAATAGTAGTCCTGGAGCTTCCTCCAGCGGCGGTCCTCATCCACAAAATCGCCTACCAGTGCGGCGCGGGCGCGCTGATACTCGCGGTGAGCCGCTGGTCGTCCGGGGTCATCGAAGGGTTGATGGCGGCTCTCGGGCAGAGGGACATTGTCCCAGCGCGCTTGGTAGAGCGGATGATCGGGCGGTTGCGCGGGGTTCATTGACACGCCGCCGTCGTTCAGTTTGCCTTGCCATTGCACCGGCGTGCCGGGCTCATCGGTGTCGATGAACATCACGTCGTGAGGGTTGACCAGGTTGATGGCAAGGAACCAGTTCTCGCCCTGGCGGGCCAGCGTTTGCCCGGTTCCGCGCAGCCAGCTTACGGTCTGGGCGGCGGTGATCTCATCATAAAGATAGCCGCCTTGCGACCAACCAATCACGTCGCCGATCCCGTGATAGTCGCTGAAGCCATAGCCATCCATGACGGTGTGGAAATGAGGCGAAGGCTGAAGGCCGATGTCCGGCTTGCCCCCGGCGAAATGGCCTCCCTCCAGCTCGTTGCTGAGATGCCACTTGCCCTTGTAGGCGGCGTAGTAGCCGGTCTGCCTGAACAGCGATCCGATGGTGCCCAGCGCCGGGTCCAGGTTGTTCGTCATCCAGGGAAGTCCGACATTGTCGAACATGCCCGTGATCGGCATGTGCCAGCCGGTATAAACCACCGAGCGCGACGACGTGCAGACGTTCGAGCAATTCTGATGGCGGGTGAAGGTAATCCCCTGCCGCATGAGCCGCTCGCGGCCATCTACCGGAAAGGGATAGCTGCTGAAGTACCGCTCCTGATCGACAAGGATGAGAATGACGTTGTAGCGCGAGGCTTTGTCCTCTCCCAAAGCGTGATGAGCCATCGTTCGAAGCCTGTCCTGCCTACGATCCTGCGGCGGCGCATGAGCGGTACCGCGTGGCCGCGCCAACACTTCGAATATCATCCCCGCCTGCTCAGGGTATCGGGATTATCCCGATGAGAATCACAAGGCCGCTTGCTCTGACTGAACGGTGGCTGGGCTGATCGACCGCCCTCGATCGACACTGTGCGGTCCATCGCTTTTCAGAACGGAACATGCAGTCTCTCGGTCAGGGAAAATTGCGCAGTTGGCCGGGTTTACCCCGATTGTTGCAACATCCGGGGGATGCGAGTTGTCTTCCCAGCCTTGCGACAGAAGGAGATACGGTGATGCCCAAGGGCAAACCCAATATTCTGGGAATCTGGGGCGACGACATCGGAATGGGCCTGTGGGCCGAACCCTTTACCACACTGCGCCTGCAGAAGATCTACAACCTGTTCCAGTATCCGCAGATGGTCCACGGCGCGATGGCGCACCGGGCGAAATAGCGCTTGTCGGCAAATCGGGCAGCCCACGTTTGTTCTCGCTTTGGCAGAGGAGATTCATCATCATGCGACGATTGTCAGCCACCGTTCTGGGTCTTGCCGTGATGTGGATCACGCCGGCGCAGGCACAGCTAAGGCAAGAATCTGGATCACTCGACGTCCGCCTGATTGTCGAGGAAGCGTGCGAAGTTGCATGGCCCGGCAGTACGATTGGCGGGGGTGAAGCGGAACTGGACTTCGGGACGACATCTCGACTCGACGATCCGATAGATCGCGAGATCGGCACCGGAACAGTCGGTGGCATTGAGGTGCGCTGCAACGCAGGCACGACATACAGTGTGACGTTCGGCCCGGGCGAGAACGCCAGCGATATCGATAACCGGGCAATGCGCGGCGCGGTAAACACCTCGCAGTTGATCCCTTACCAGATTTACAGCGACGCTGCGCGAACTGCCGTCCTATCGAACATCTTTGTTACCGCGAACGGCGCCTATCAGCCGGTCCCCGTCTACGGTCGCGTGCCCCCTTTGAGCCCGACACCCCCAGCGGACAGCTATACTGACAATGTCATCGTAACGGTCAGTTTTTGAAGGAGATTGCGATGTACGTGCGTTTGTCCGCCGCCCTTGCGGCCCTTCTCTCCATTCCGAACGTCGCCGCGGCGCAGGCTTCGCTACGCGTAGAACCCCTGCGTGTGGTGGTAAGCGCACCATCGCAGGCGTCCGCAATCACCCTTCAGAACACCAGCGCTGAGAAGGTTTCGGTCCAGATCCGGGTCTTCGAATGGTCCCAGGCGAATGGGAAGGACACGCTCACGCCCACTACCGACGTCGTGGTCAGCCCGCCTGCGACGACAATCCCGGGCGGCGCTTCGTACACCATCCGGGTCGCGCGGACAGCCGGCGCGGTAGCCTCCGGAGAGAAAAGCTACCGGCTTTGGGTGGATGAGTTGCCCGCAGCGGAGCGGAAGCGTGCAGAAGCCCGCACCGTCGACATTCTCATCCGATACGATCTACCGGTCTTTTTCGGCACGGCAAACGCCTCCTCGAGCCTTTCGTGGAAAGCCTACAAGTCGGGCGGCCGCCTGTTAGTGGAGGCGACGAACACGGGCACGGGCCACGCGCGCGTCGAGGCGCTGGCGGTGGGGAATGTGTCGTTCGGAAGCGGCTTGAACGGGTATGTCTTGCCCGGAAGCATGCGGCGGTGGACGTCGGCGGCGAACACCCCCCTTCCCGCAACCAACGCCAACCTGACACTTGTGGCCGAAGTTGGCGATCGTGAAGTCCGCGCGCCGATCACCATCGCGAGCAACTAACCCGTGCCTGTTGTCCGCGCTGATGGTTGCGATCGCGGGGGTGAGCTGGGTTCCATCGCCGGTGAACGCGCAGTCGAGTCCGCAAACACCCGTCACGCTCGTCCTTGAGGTTCGGGTGAACGGCGTGCGGTCGCCCTTGTTGTGGGAGTTCGTCCAGCTTCCAGACGGAGCGCTTGCGGCAACGGCCGAACGCCTGCAGGGCCTCGGGCTGAAAGTGCCGCCTGCGCGGCCCCCGGCAGACCTCGTTCGACTGGATGACCTGCCCGGCATTACCTATCGCTACATCGAAGCGGCTCAGGCGGTCGAGATCGATGCGACGGATGCGGCGGTTGTTCCGATGGTGCTGGATGCGGGAATCGCTCCCCGGGAAATCGACTTGGACAAAGTTACGCGCAACACCGGCGCGCTGCTCAACTACGGCGTATACGCCGATATCGGCAAGGATAGCCAGGCGTCGGCGCAATATGACCTGCGCATCCTGACCCGGCGGGGTGTGCTATCCACGACAGGATTTGCCACTCTTGCGGACGATGGCAACGGCGGGGTGGACCACACTCGGCTCGATACCTACTGGCGCATCGTCGATGTGAGAACAGCGATTGCCCTGACGCTTGGCGACACGATCGGCAGCGGCGGAGGGATTGCGAGCGCCTATCGGCTCGCCGGCATCCAGATCCAGCGCGATTTCGAATCCCGCCCCGACCTTGTCACCATGGCGCTGCCGACGCTCAACGGAACTGCGGCGGTTCCCTCCACGGTCGACCTCTACATCAATGGATTGCGGTACTTTACCGGTACAGTGGGCAGAGGGCCATTCCAGTTTCGCTCGCTGCCCAATATCGGCGGCGGGGCGACCGCGACGGTCGTGCTGACGGATGCGACGGGTCGAGAGACCAGGCTCAGCAAGCCACTGTTCTTCGCTCCCGACTTGCTCCCGCAGGGCAGGCTGGACTTTTCGGTCGAGGCCGGCTTTCCCAGGTTGAACTACGGCTCGGAGTCCTTTGACTATCTTTCCCGGTTCTCTGGGTCCGCAAGCGTCAGATACGGGGTGTCGGACGCGCTGACCTTGCGCGCCCATGTCGAAGGTATGCGCGGCCATGTCATGGGTAGCTTGGGCGGCACCGTGCGGCTTGGCGGGTTCGGTGCCATCTCGGCAGGTGCCTCGGTGAGCCGTTTCCGCGAGCGCACCGGCAGACGCTTCGTGCTGGAAGGGCAGGCCCATGTGCTTGGGATAGATTTTTTTGGTGGGATCGAACGCTCGAACTCCCGCTATCAGACCCTCGTGGGAGCAACCTCATTCCATGCCACCAGGCGCGCGGATCCGCTGGGTGCGGTCCATCCCGGCTTGCCAACCGATCCACTGCCAACGCCTGACGACGATCCGCTGCTCGTTGCCTTTGCGCGCAAGATCGATCGCTTCGGGGCAAGCTTCTCGATCGCCGATATCGGCATCAACCTGGCCTACACCCATGTCGAACTGGCGAACCAGCAATTCCGTGCTGCGAACTTTTCCGCGCAACGGTCCTTGGGCACAAACCTGTCGCTGTGGGTCAACGGGTTCAGAGACTTCACGGACCGCAAGGATTATGGCGTCGCAGTGGGACTGACCGTCGCGCTCGGCCGGCGCAGCACAGCAGCCGCGAATGTTGCGCACTCGCGCGATGCGACGCGAATATCGTCGCGCTTCACCTACAACAGCGGCTATGGAGAGGGTTCCTGGAACGTCAACCTGGCAAGCCAGGAAGTCGTCTCCGGGACCGGGACCGACTATCGCGCGGCCGACGTGCGCTATCGCGGTCACCACGCCACTCTCGGCGGCGGCGTCGACAATTTCGACGGTGAGACGAGGGTCAATGGCTTCATTCAGGGGTCGATCGTGGCCATGGGCGGTCTCTTCCTGGCGCCAACGGTAGACCGAAGCTTCGCCGTAGTTCGCGGAGGCGGGCCCAACACGCCGCTGCTCGTCGATTCGCGGGAGGTCGGCCATACGGACGCGCACGGTCGCGCGCTGCTGCCTTCGTTGCGTTCTCTGGCGACCAATCGCATCGAGATTGACCCGACCAGCCTTCCCCTCGACATGAGCGCTCCGCAAACCGAGATCGAGGTTGTGCCCGATGATCGCGCCGGGGTCATCGTGGATTTCGGCGTCAGACCCCAAGCGGCGGCCGTGATCATTCTGGTCGATGGTGCGTCGCAGCCGCTGGCTGTCGGTGCACTGGTGACGATCGAGGATGGCGGCGGCCCGACAGTGGTCGGTCATGATGGGCGCGTATTCCTCACCGGGCTGGCTGCGCACAATCGCATTCTTGTAGAGCTGCCGGAGGGAGGGGAATGCCGCGCAAGCTTCGACTTTGTGCCGGTCGTTGGCGGCTTGCCTCAGATCGGGCCGGTGACATGTCAATGATCGCTTCGCCGCCCGGCGTCGTCAGGCACGCCGCTCCCGCTATCCTGACACTGCTCGTTGCCTTGGCGGCCCTCGTTCTCTTACTGGCGCCTCAACCGGCGAAGGCGAACGTCGTCTGCTCGCTCACCACTCAGCCGGTGACGATTAATTTCGGCACCTCGCTTACCGCAAGCGGCGATATCCGCTACACCTGCCGGAGCTTCAACACGACACCCACGACTTTTACGATCTGCACGGGCATTGGCAATCCCAGCTTTCCCGGCACGGCGGCCCAACCCAAGCTGCAGAGCGGTGCAAACACGCTCGATTTCAATCTGTACGTCGATCCTGCTGCGACCATTGCCTGGACCAAAACGCTGCCGATTGCGCAAACCGCGACCGTCGCGGCGGGGGCAACCATAAGCGGGACCCTGACGTTTTACGGCCGCATACCGGCCGGACAGTCATCGCCCGTCGGAACGTACCAGGCCTTTTTCTTCAATACTGTTCTGGGTTTTCTGGCGGCGGGTTCGCAGACCTGCGTGTCTCAGTTGAATGACCTTAGCGGGCTGGACTTTTCTATCAACGTCACGGCAAACCTCGCCGAGGCGTGCAACCTGGGTATCATCGAAGCTGTCGATTTCGGTGCGCCCGCGGGCTTCTGGACCGAAGTGGATGCGGTCGGGTCCGTGCAGGTGACCTGCCCTGCCGCAACCAGCTGGACGCTGAGTTTCGATGGTGGGCAGTATCTCGATGGAAGCGAGCGCCGGATGCGCAGTGCGGGCGGCGATTATGTTCCTTACCGGCTCTACCGCGACACCGCACGGTCTCAACTTATCCCGATCGACGGAACAATCCTCGGGACAGGAACTGGCACCGTGCAGTCCAATCCCGTCTATGGCCGCGTGACCGTGGCCATGCCCCCGCCTGTAGGAAGCTATTCGGACACGGTGACCGTGGTGCTACACTTCTAGGCGCCTGGATGGCGCTGATCGGCTGCCGCGTCCGATGCGCCGCCTGGATCCCTCTCGCGCCCAAGATTCCTTGCAGCCGTGCCCGAACATCCGGGGCCTCGATGTCCTCGATCGCCTTGCGCCCGAGAGACGGATATACCGCTCCGTCCGGACCACCCGCTACATCCTGTGCCTGAACCTTCGACCAGCGGCCTTTTTGCAGTTTTTGCCCCGCTTGGCCGACGTGCCATGGCGGAGCCGATGTATGAGAATAAACGAGGCCGATAGCAGACACAGCGGCCACGCCGAAGCGCCCGAATTGGCTGAAGTCAGACGTTTAGGGATACTTGCAGACTAGCTGCTGGCGGAGCGGGAGGGATTCGAACCCTCGATACGCTTTTGACGTATACTCACTTTCCAGGCGAGCGCCTTCGACCACTCGGCCACCGCTCCGCATGCACTGGTTAGGAGGCGGCCACTAGCGAGTCGCGGAGGGTTTCGCAAGCGGTGTGGTGATGGCATGAAGCCTTATGCGCAAATTCCTTTCCGCTCTGTCGCTTGTGGCCCTCTTCCCTGCCATCGGCACCGTGCCGTCGCAGGCAGCCACGGATAAATTCGTGACGCCCAACGAGGTCGTCGACGCCGCCCCTGAATCGGACTGGCAGCGGATCGCGCCCAACGATCTGATGGTCATGGATCTGGCTCCCGATACCAGAGGCAAGCCGCGCCGAGTGGTGATCCAGCTCATGCCCGCGCCGTTTTCGCAAGGATGGGTGGGAAACATCCGCAAGCTCGTGGCCGCGCACTGGTTCGACGGGATCGCGGTGGTGCGGGTGCAGGATAACTACGTCGTGCAATGGGGCGATCCCGATGGCGAAACGCCGGGAAAGGCAAAGGCGCTGCCGGCAGGATTGGCGGGGCCGACTGAAAAGGACTACGTGGCGCAACTGGATGAAAGGCTGCGCTCGACGTTCGTGCAGCGCAGCGCAAAGGAAGCCGGCCGAACCGCGGCGCTGCCGACCAATCCCGATTCCTATCTGCCCAACGGCCTCAGTCTTTTCGATCGGGGCTGGCCCCTTGCCGCCGATGGTCGTGTCGGTTGGCCTGTCCACTGCTACGGCATGGTCGGCGTCGGCCGCAATCTCTCGCCTGATACGGGCACCGGAGCGGAGCTTTATACCGTGATCGGGCAGGCGCCGCGCCAGCTCGACCGCAATATCGCGCTCGTCGGTCGGATCATCGCGGGGATGGAGCACATGTCCTCGCTGCCACGCGGCACGGGACCACTGGGCTTCTATGAAACGCCGGCGGAACGCACGCGGATCGTCTCGGTGCGGATGGGCAATGACGTCGCCGATTTGGCCGCCTACGAATACCTCTCCACCGAAAGCGCCAGCTTCGCCGCTTATGTCGACAAGCGCGCCAACCGGAAGGACAGCTTCTACATCCAGCCTGCAGGCGGCGTGGATATCTGCAACGCGCCGGTGCCGATCCGGGTAGTGACACCGTGACCCTTCATGAAGAGCACCTGCGCTACACCGGCCGCCTCTGGCGCTGGACCGGTGGTGCGAACAACGGCACCTGGCATTTCCTTACCATCGACGGCGCGGCAGGCGAGACGCTTTCGGGCACCGCGATTATGCGCAAGCTGGAGGGCACCGCGCGCGGGTTCGGGTCGCTAAAGGTCAAGGCGCGGATCGGGGAGACGGAGTTCGCGACTTCAGTGTTCCCCAGCACCTCCGACGGTGGCTGGCTGCTGCCGGTGAAGGCCGCCGTGCGCGAGGCCGAGGATATCGGCGAAGGCGATGCCGTGGAGGTTTCGCTGACCTTCTGAGGATGCCCCCTTCCGCAGCGCACGCGGGCAGGAACTAGATCCGCTCGGCGTCTGCCACCGCATCGCTGGCCCGCAGGGCACCGATGATGCGGGTAAGGTGCGCGAGGTCGGAGACTTCAAGGTCCACCTCGTAAGTGCCGAAAGGCTCATCGCGCTGGGTCATCTGCAGGTTGGTGACATTGGCGCGGTTGCTCGCGAGGATCTGCGTCACTTCGGCAAGTGTACCGGGGCGGTTGTAGAGGATCAGCTGCAAGCGCCCGACCGCGCCGGTGGTCCGCTCGCCCCATGAAAGATCGAGCCAGTCGGCATCGACCCCGCTGGCCAGCGTCATGCAGTCGATCGCGTGGACTTCCACCTTGTGATCGGGGCGGCGCAGACCGACGATGCGGTCGCCGGGGACCGGATGGCAGCATTCCGCCAGCTCGAAACCGACCCCGGCGGTAAGCCCCCGGATCGAGATCGCGCGTTCGGTGCGGGTCCACTCGGGATCCTCAGGCAGTTCAGCCGTGCTGCCGGGAACCAGGGCTTCCATGACCTGGCGGTCCGACAAACGGCCTGAGCCGATTGCGAACATCAGGTCTTCCTCATCACGCAAGTCCAGACGTTCCACCGCATGGGCGAGCGCCTTCTTGCCGACTTTCTGCGGCAGGCGGCTCGCGATCTCGTCGTAGAGCTTGGAGCCGATCTCGGCCACTTCGGCGCGCTCCTTGGCGCGGACGGCGCGGCGGATGGCGGCCCGCGCCTTGCCGGTGACGACGAAGCCGAGCCACGAAAGCTGCGGCTCGGACGTGGTGCTCTTGATGATTTCCACCACGTCGCCGTTGGCCAGCTGGGTGCGCAACGGCACGTGGCGGCCGTTGATCTTCACACCGACCGCCGCATTGCCGAGCTTGGTGTGAACCGCGAAAGCGAAGTCCACCGCCGTCGACCCCTTGGGCAACTGGAACAAAGCGCCCTTTGGAGTGAAGGCGAAGATGCGATCCTGATAGATCGCCATCTTGGTATTCTCGAGCAGTTCCTCGGCGTCATGGCTGGCATCGACGATCTCGATGAGGTCGCGCAGCCAGCCGACCTGACCGTCGGGTCGCGATCCACCCTGCTTGTAGGCCCAGTGAGCGGCAAGGCCGAATTCGTTCAGGCGGTGCATCTCACGCGTGCGGATCTGCACTTCGATGCGCATCGAACGCTGGAATATCAATGCGGTGTGCAAGGACTGATAGCCGTTCGACTTCGGCGTCGAGATATAATCCTTGAAGCGGCCGGGGATCATCTGCCACCCCTGATGCAGCACGCCCAGCGCACGATAGCAGTCGTCCACATTGTCCGTCAGGACGCGGAAGGCCATGATATCGGTTATCTGCTCGAAGTTCACATGGCGTTCGGCCATCTTGCGCCAGATCGAATACGGGTGCTTTTCCCGCCCGGACACCTCCACGTTGAGGCCCGCCTCCGCCAGCACCTGCTTGATCGACAGCGCGATCTCATCGACCTGCCCGCCTTCCTCACTGCGAATTTGCGCCAAGCGGCCGGTGATCGTGGCGTAGGCTTCAGGCTCCAGTTGCTCGAAAGCGAGAAGTTGCATCTCGCGCATGTACTCATACATCCCCACCCGTTCGGCAAGCGGGGCGTAGATATCCATGGTTTCGCGCGCGATGCGCCTGCGCTTCTCCTCCTTCTTGATGAAGTGCAGAGTGCGCATGTTGTGCAGGCGATCGGCCAGCTTGACGAGGAGCACGCGCAGGTCCTCGCTCATGGCGAGCAGGAACTTGCGCAGGTTTTCCGCCGCGCGTTCGCTCTCGGTCATGACCTCGATCTTGGAGAGCTTGGTCACTCCGTCGACCAGCCGCGCGACCTCCGGCCCGAACAGCTTCTCCACCTCGTCGATGGTGGCGAGCGTGTCTTCCACCGTGTCGTGGAGCAGCGCGGTGATGATGGTTTCCTGATCGAGCTTCAGCTCGGTCATCAGGCCTGCCACCTCGACCGGGTGGCTGAAATAGGGGTCACCGCTGGCCCGCTTCTGAGTGCCGTGCTTCTGCACGGTATAGACGTAGGCACGGTTGAGCAGGGCCTCATCGGCCTCTGGCGCGTATTCCTTGACGCGTTCGACGAGTTCGTACTGGCGGAGCATGTTAGTGCGTCATGTCAGGTTTTATTGCGCTGCGGCAAGGGGGCGATCGCCAAAATGCAGATTTTGCAACGATCACCTTCGTACAGGCCAAGGGCAAATCTATGCAGGAAGGCAGAAGCGAGAATGCAATCGTTTCGCCCGTCAACATACATAAGCCGTTCGTGAGGCTTCGTGAACCCTGCTGCCTCAGACTGGCCGGATGGAACGAGGGCGGGGGCAGTGGCACGGGCGAGGGAGACCTTGCGCCATGAGCACCGTCGGCTTGCGCCATGGTGCTTGGAAGGGCTGGCGGGGAGAGCAACCAGATGACAGATCAACAGGACTTTGCCGTGGTGGAGCGGCCTGACTGGCTTGAGGCGCTTGCCCGCCGGGGCACTCGATCCTCTACAAAGGGATCTCCCCTGCCCTCCTACCCTGAGCGGGCAGCGCGGATCCGCACGCTGATAAAGGCTCTCGTCATCCGGGACGGCTTCGAGGCGCAGGCTGTGATAGTGCGCAACATCTCTCTTAACGGCATGGGCATCGCCTCGCGGGTGCTGCGGCCCCGAACCGGCGAAATGCTGCGGATCCGGCTGCCCGGACAACACGAACTGTACGCGGAAGTGCGCTGGGCGGGAGAGGATGCGTTCGGCGTGCTTCTCAGCCGACGGCTTGACCTGGCAGGGGTTCAGGCGGCGTGCCGCCGGCGCAATTCCCCGCTTTTGGATGCTGTCGAGAAGCGGCTGCGTGATGATGTCCCGCCGTCCGCGATGCGGGCGGGACGGCGCTTCACATGATGCCTGGAAAAGATGCCCGGGACCGGCGAGGCGGATCCCGGGCAAGTTCGAAAAGGATCGCACTCAACCGATCCTTCGGGTCGCCTCGCAAGAATGCCTGAGCCGGCAATTCGTTTCACACCATCATTATCGTAGATGATTTTCCAGCTGATAGGCTGCGGGACTTGCGTGGGACGCGGCGTTACAGCTTGCCAAACTGCGCCTCGTACGCCGCGGTTTCCCCCGCTGCGAGGAGGCGGGCCTGCTCGACCCAGTTGTCGCGGCGCGGGCGCCCGGCGAAGGCACCCAGCTTCGTGTCCAGTTCGTCCAGGTCGGCATCCGTCAGGGCAGCGATCTGCGCATAGCTGGTGATGCCCAGCGCGTGCAGCAGCGTCAGCATCTTGGGGCCGAGGCCCTTGATCCTGCGCAGATCGTCAGCCGCTACCGGACCGCCGGCCGTTTCCGCAATCGGCGTAGCCGCGGGCGCCGGCGTAGGATCCGGCTCGGCCGCGATGGTCTGCGGCGGTTCCTTTGCGGCGATCGCTTCCTCAGCCTCTTCCTGCGCGGCTACGGCGATGACTTCGCCGATGCCGGCCATCGTGCCCGCCATGGCCGGCGGATCGATGTGGACAGGCGCATCGAATTTCGCCGCCGGTGGTGCGTCTATGAGGGCCTGGTTGCGCTGGGCGGGCGCGGCGCCCTCATCCAGCACATCGGGCCGATGCTGGCGACGCACAGGCTTCGAGCCATGCACGAAGACCCAGTAAGCCACCGCGATGCCCACCAGCAGCGCGACAATGAAGACCAGCCAGTTCGCCTGAACCATTTCCAGCACGTCAGTTCACCTTCCTGGGGTTCCATATGAGCCAGCCGATGCCGAACCCGATCCCGTAGGACAGCAGCACGGAGACGGCCATTTCAAGCCATAGCGGCAAGGGTTCGTCCTTTCCTAGTCTCTTGCCCGAGTAAAGCTCATTCGGGACCTGGCGTGTCGATCGGAGTCGGCTTGGCCGGCGCCGTGTAGATCACGGAAAACTCGATACGCCGATTGGCGGGATCGAGCGGATCCAGTCCCTCCACCGGGCGAGCCGAGCCGACCCCTGCCGCGCGCAGATTGGTGGCCGGGATGCCGCGACGGACGAGCGCCGAGCGGACGGCTTCGGCCCGCGCCTGCGAAAGAGCGACATTCACCTGCCGGTTGCCTCCCGCGTCCGTATGGCCTGTCACCGCGATGATGCTGCCCACGCATGGCCGCAACGCCCGCGCCACCTCATCCAGCAATCGCTCGCTTGAAGGTTCAAGCCGCGTGCTTGCCTCACCGAAGCGAATTGTTCGGGTTTCGAGAATGCGCTCCACATCGTCCTGGCAATGCATCGAGGCCGCCCGGGCATCCCCTTCGCGCGCCCATGTGACCCCCGCAATTCCCGGCACGGCAGCCACGGCGGCGGCTACGCTCTTGCGGGTTTCCGGCGAGAGAGCCTTGCCGCCGGACAGCTCGGGATGACGGGTGAGCCAGCCGTAGCGGTCGCGAAACGCGATGGCCACACCCTTCCCGCCCGCTGCGTCACGGGCGGCGGATGCCTTCGTGTGAAGATCGTTGATGAACGCGTCGCCGCGCGCCCGGTTCACGCCGAAAGACATGACCAGGCACAGCGCGGCGCCGGCTGCGATCATCGATGCGCTGCGTGGATTCATGACAGGCAGCCTATTGAAAAGGCGCCCGGCTGTCAGCCGGGCACTTCGCTTTCGACCTTTTTGGCGGTCTGGAACAGGCGACGGTCCTCGGGCCCGAAGGCCTTCTTCCAGATGACGAGGAAGTAGGCGCCGAGGATCGCGGGGATGCCGAAGGCCATCGCCGCCCACTCAGGCAGGAGGCGTACGGCCAGAAATCCGATGACCACCGCCGGCGCCGCCGCCCAGACCAGGGCCCAGCGCCAGTTGTTTACCGGTTCACGCAGGATGCGCGAGAGCATCCTCGACTTCACTATGGACGACAGACCAAGCGCGATCATCAGCGCGGCCGCCGCGGCGGCGGCCTGGTACAGCGTGTTGAAGCCGAGCTTCTGCATCAGCAGAATGCCGCCCAGCGTCAGCAGGGCCTGCACCGCGATTGTCCCGATCGAGACCCAGAGGTTGCGCAGCCGTGCGACGTAGATGAGCGCCGCCTCGCTGACCACGGCGGTCGCCGCCACCACTTCTGCCGCGAGGAGAAACGCAAGTGCGCCCGTTCCACCCACGAACTCCCGACCGACCAGGCCCATGACTCCCGTACCCGGAATGCCGAGCGCGAGCGCGATACCGGCCTGCGAGGCGGTGATCCAGAATCCGACCTGGCAGACCTGCCGGGCGATTGCGGCGTAGTCCCGCTCCTTGAGATTGCGCGTGATGACAGGGCCAAGCACCGGCTCGAAGCTGGTCTTGAGCTTCTGCGGCAGACTGGCCACCTGCTGCGCGGCGTAATAGATGCCCACCGCCGATGGCGGCGCGAGAAAGCCCAGAAGGAAGATATCGACGCGGCGCGTGCCCCACTCGATCGCGTCGGCAAGGGCGATCGGCAGCGACCGCAGGGCCAGCTTGCGCATCGCGTTGGGGCGTGGGCGCCAGCCGCGCGGCACACCATACTCCCGGAAGAAGGGGATGAACGCGGTCAGCGCCGCTGCCAGAACCGAGGTTATGTAGGCGATCGCAAGGCCGCTTGCCGGTGCGATCCAGATCATCGCGCCGGCCATGATCGAAATCGTCCATGGCTCGACGATGGCGCGCGACCATACCGTAGGCGCCACCCGCAGGCGGTAGGCCAGCGCGGCGAGCCATATCTCGGTCATGGTCATGGCGGGCAGGGCCAGGACCATCAGGCGGTCGATCTGGGTATAATGCCCGCCCGGGAACAGCAGCCCCGGCACGCACCAGAAGAACAGCGCCGCAAGGCAGCTTGAGATCACGGCAAGAATGGTGCCGTCGGCGATCACGTTGGCCGGATGGACCTGCCCTTCGGACTCTGAAAGACGTTGCGCCAGCCCCCGTTTCTCGCCCATCGTGCAGAGCATCGACGTCAGTTCGATCAGCACCAGGGCCGATGCGAAGCGGCCCAGCGCCGCCGGTCCGTAGACGGAGGCGCGGCCAGCTATGAACAGGAAGGGGATGCGCGCCGCAAGCCGAAGGAAGAATCCGAAAAGGTTCGTGCGCCCACCCTTGGCAAGCGCGGCGATGTCGTCGCGCTCCTTCTCGCCCTGCGGCCCGGCTATGACAGCGCTCAAAGAGCCAGCTCCTGCTCGGCGCGCAATGGACGAGCAAGAAGGTCGCTCACCGCGGCGTCCGCCGGTATCTCGCCGATCAGAAGCCGATGCACGGCCTCGACGATGGGCATCTGGATGCCTTCGCGTCGGGCAAGCTCCGCCAGCACGGGGGCGGTCGCCGCGCCCTCGGCTACGCTGTTCTTGCCTGACAGCGCCTCAGCGGCGGTCATGCCCCTGCCCAGCGCAAGCCCCAGCGAAAAGTTGCGGCTCGACGTGGACGAGCAGGTCAGCACGAGATCGCCCAGCCCGCAGAGGCCCGCAAGGGTTTCGGCGCGGGCGCCGCGCGCGATGCCGAAGCGCAGCATCTCCGCATAGCCGCGCGCGATCAGGGCCGCCCGGGCGTTCTGTCCCAGCCCCAGTCCTTCAACCACGCCGCACGCGATGGCGAGCACGTTTTTCACGGCACCGCCGATCTCCGCGCCGATGACGTCGTCCGAAAAGTAGGGCCGCAGCGCCGGCCGCGCGAGCAGCGGCGCCAGACGGTCCCACTGCGCCTGCCCGCCGCCGCATGCCAGCGTCACAGCGGTCGGCAGACCGGCGGCCACTTCATGCGCGAAGGTCGGCCCGGAAAGCACCGCGAGCTGCTCCGGTGCGCAGACGGTTGCCGCAACATCGGCCATCAGGCGGCCGGTGCCCGCCTCGATGCCCTTGGCGCAAAGCACCAGATCCCGCTGGCCCGCCGGCAGCTGGGCGATCACCCCCGCCAGAAACTGCGCGGGAACAACCACCAGGAGCACAGGCAGGCCTGCAAGCTCGGCAAGTTCGCCAGTCGCGCGAATGCCTGCGGCCAGCGGCGCGTCCGGCAGGTAGAGTTCGTTGCGATGGTCCCGGTTGATCTGCTCGACCAGTTCCGGCTCACGCGCCCAGACCAGAACCTCGCTGCCGTCGCCCGCAAGCGCCTGCGCCAGCGCCGTGCCCCATGCCCCGGCACCGATGACCCCCAGTTTCGCACTCATGCCTTCACTCCTGCCCCACGCACTGCCTCGGCCTCCGGATCAAGAGGCCAGCGCGGCCGGGCCGCCACATCGAGAGGGTCGGACTGCCCGTCCGCCAGTCTCTCCAGCCCCGCCCAGGCGATCATGGCCGCATTGTCCGTGCACAATGCGAGCGGCGGAGCGATGAACGGCAGGGAATGGTCTGCCGCCAGCTTCTCCAGCGCGCCGCGAATAGCCTTGTTGGCGGCCACGCCGCCCGCCACGACCAGCGCGTTGACAGGGCCCACCCCTGCCAGAGCCCTGCGCATGCGGTCGATCAGGCAGTCGATCGCTGCCTGCTGGAACGATGCGGCGATATCGGCATCGGTATACTCGCCCGATTGCTTGGCCCGCAGAACTGCGCTCTTGAGACCGGCAAACGAGAAATGCGGCTCCTGCGACCCCTTGAGCGGGCGCGGCAGGGGCACCTTGCGCGCATCGCCCTCAAGCGCCAGCCGCTCCAGCGCCGGGCCGCCCGGATATCCGAGCCCCAGGACCTTCGCCGACTTGTCGAACGCCTCGCCCAATGCGTCATCGATCGTGGTGCCGAGCCGGCGAAAGCGGCCGACACCTTCCACCAGCAGGATCTGGCAGTGCCCGCCGGAGACCAGCAGCAGCAGGTAAGGATATTCGAGGCTCGCATCCGCCAGCCTTGGCGAAAGCGCGTGCCCTTCGAGGTGATTGACAGCGATAAGCGGCTTGCCCGTCGCCATCGCCAGCGCCTTGGCCGTCACCAGCCCGACCATGACGCCGCCGATGAGCCCAGGCCCCGCCGTGGCGGCAATGGCGTCGACTTCGTCCAGGATCATGCCCGCATCGGCAAGCGTCGCTTCGATCATCGGGGCAAGGCGTTCCGCATGCGCACGGGCCGCGATCTCAGGCACGACGCCGCCGTAGGGGCGGTGCGCGTCGTCCTGCGAGGCGATGCGCTGGGCAAGGATCACCCTGCCGTCGGTGACCAGCGCCGCGGCAGTCTCGTCGCAGGAAGATTCAATGCCGAGAACTGTCCGTGTCTTCATAATTTCTGGCCGACCTTCCCCTGAACGACATTGCGGGGTAGCACAAGCCGCCGATGACCAACGATAAACAACTTCACACCTTCCGCCTCGGAACCCGCCGCTCGCCCCTGGCGATGGCGCAGGCCGAGGAAGCACGCGACCGGCTGGCCCAGGCGCATGGAATCGATCCCGCGCATATAGAGATCGTTCCCGTCACCGCCAGCGGCGATCGCATCCAGGACCGCGCGCTGGCGGAAATCGGCGGGAAGGCGCTGTGGACCAAGGAACTCGACGCCTGGCTTGAAGCCGGCGAGATCGACTTCGCCGTCCATTCGGCCAAGGACGTTGAGACTCAGCGCCCGGAGCTCTTCACCATCGGGGCCATTCTGCCCCGCGAAGACGTGCGCGACGTCCTGATCGGGGCCGATAGTATCGCCGCCCTGCCGCAGGGTGCAATCGTCGGGACGAGCGCGCCGCGCCGTGCCGCGCAGCTGCTCCATGCGCGTCCGGACTGCACGGTCATCACATTCCGGGGCAACGTCGCCACCCGCCTCGCCAAGCTCGCGGCAGGGGAAGCGAACGCCACGTTCCTTGCCGCTGCCGGCCTGAAGCGCCTGGGAGAGAGCGGCACCGGCCATCCGCTTGCGGCGGAGGACTGGCTCCCCGCACCGGCGCAGGCCGCGATCATGCTGGAATGCCGGGCCGGTGACGAGCGCACCCGCGACTTCCTCGCCGCCGTCGACCATTCGCCGAGCCGCGCGCAGGTCCTTGCCGAACGCGCCCTGCTCGCCGGGCTCGGCGGCAGCTGCCACTCGCCCATCGCGGTGCTCACGCAGACGGAAGGCGATGAACTCGTCATGCGCGCGGCGATCTACAGCCCGGACGGAGCCGAACACGTCACCGGCGTGGCCCGGTTCGCCGCCGATGACAAGCGCGGTCCCGCCGCCTTGGCGGCCGACCTCCTCTCTCGCGCCGTTCCTGCCATCACGGTGCATTTCGCAGGGGCCTGACGTGGCTCTCCCGGTACTCGTCCTCCGGCCCGAACCGGGCGCATCGGCCACTCTGGCCCTCGCTCGGGACAAGGGGCTGGACGCCAGCGCCTTCCCTCTCTTCGAGGTGCGCCCGCTCGCCTGGGAACCCGTCGCCCGCACGGAGGTGGACGCCTTGCTGCTGGGCAGCGCCAATGCCCTGCGTCATGGTGGCTCTCAACTTGAGGCATACTGCGGGCTGCCGGCCTACTGCGTCGGGGAGACCACCGCGCGCGCCGCTGCTCAGGCCGGCCTCCACGTTGCTGCGGCCGGCCGTGGCGGTTTGCAGGCCTTGCTCGATGCACGCCGTGCCGAGCACCACCGCCTGCTCAGGCTGGCGGGACGGGAACGCACGGTGCTGAACGCGCCCGAAGGCGTCGCCATCGTCACACGCGAAGTCTACGCAAGCGAGCCCCTGCCGCCGCCGGGCCCGCTCCTCCGGGCGCTGGGACGCCCCGCCCTTGCCCTGCTCCACTCCGGCGAGGCGGCCGCGCGGCTGCTTCAGATCTGCGCCGGGCACCGGATCGATCGCTCGCGCATTCACCTGGTGGCCATCGGTCCGCGTGTGGCCGCCCGTGCCGGTGACGGTTGGGCATCGGTCCGGAGCGCGGCGCATCCCGAAGATTCCGCATTACTGGCCTTGACCGTGCAGATGTGCCAAGAAGCCCGTCCCGGACAGTAAGCGTGACGACAAGGACTTGATGCAGGACACCCCGCCGCCGGCCCCTTCCGCCATACCCGGAGCCGTGCCTCGCAAGCGTTCCGCAGGCGTGACCCTGCTCGTCGCCCTGCTCGCCTTCGTCATCGGCGCGGGCCTGGTGGCATGGCTTGCCACGCGCGGCTATCTCCCCTCCGTCCTTCCCACGCCCGAAGCACCCGCGCAGGTCGAGACACCGTCCCGCGGCGCCGAAGCCACCGCACCGACCCCGCAGCAACTCTCGCAGTTCGCGACGGTCGAAGGCCGCCTCGCCATGATCGAGGATCGGATCTCGCGCATTGACTTCCAGACGCACGCTGCGGCCGGGAATGCGGGCCGTGCGGAAGGGCTGCTGATCGCCTTCGCGGCCCGCCGGATGGTGGATCGCGGGGAGCCGCTCGGCTACGTCGCGGACCAGCTGAGGCTGCGGTTCATGAACGCGCAGCCGCGTGCGGTGCAGACGGTCCTCGATTTTGCCGCAAATCCCGTGACCATCGACGGCCTGAGCGCCCGGCTTGAGGCGCTGTCGCCCGAGCTTACGGTGACCGACACCGACATGAGCCTGTGGGAGCGGGCGCGGCGGGAATTCAGATCGCTCTTCGTCGTCCGGCGCGATTCGGCGGCTCTCGCCAGCCCTGTCGCCCGTATCGAGCGGGCCCGACTGATGCTGACGGCGCGGCGGATGGAATCGGCCATCGGCGAGGTAGAACGCCTGCCGGGGGCGGAAGCGGCGGAGAGGTGGATCGCCGACGCGCGCCGCTACCAGGAGGTGCAGAAGGCGCTCGATCTCCTGGAGACGACGGCTATGCTGGAGCCGCGCAAGCTGCAGGACGCGGCCGGTCACACGGTGGACCAGCCGAGCCCGCTCGCCCCGGGCAGCGCCCCCACGCCGGACACGCAGCCCGCTGCCGAAGCGGTGCCCCAGGCCGACGCCTCAGAGGGCGTCTAGGCGGTTCGGGGCGGCCGCCCTCAGCCTTTGACCTGGCAGCTCATCCCGGCCGCCTTCATGCCCTGGCAGAGTGCGCGCGCCGCCGCCCGGTCCCCCGGCACGGCCTGGAGCCGGTAAACCGTGCCGATATCGGCGCGGCCCTGCACGATGCGGTGGCTTATCGCCGCCAGCGGCTCGTACTGGGTCTTGAGCGTGTTCCAGCCCGCTTCCGCGAGTTCGCGCGTGGCGTAGGCGCCGACCTGAACGCCGACGCCCGCGACGGCGCCCGCCGCGCCGGCTTCGGCCTGTGCGGCGCCCGCTGGGGCGGCCGGTTGCACGGCGGCGAGGGCCTCATGGCTCTTGTCGATCTGGACCGGCCGGGACTGGCCTTCCGCGACGGCAAAGCTGGTGTCGCCGGTCCCGGCGACGAACTCTCCACCCGGGTTCTCGGGGCGCACCTTGTAAGGCTCCTTGGGCGCGGTGATAACGCCGCCGTCCGCGACGAGCGGCTGCTCCGGCCGGCTCATAAGGGCCCAGGCCACCCCGCCGCCGATCACCGCCAGCGCGGCCAGCCCCAGCCCGCCGAGCAGGAGCCCCTGACTCACCCCTGAGCGGCGAGGGGGAAAATCCTCATCGTTGCCCTCAAGCCAGGGGAGACGCACGTCGTCGTCGAGGTCCAGCTGACGCGATGCGTCCACACCGGAACCGCCGGCAACCGGACCATCATCCTCGAAATACGGGCTGCTACGGGATCCGTTACCGAAGACGGGTTTCTTCCGCGTCTCCGCCTTCGGGAAATAACCGTCGTCCGCGCCTGCCATGCCTTACATTTCCTCCACCGCCTCAACTCCCAGCAGAGCAAGGCCATTGCGGACAAGTTGCCCTATCTGCGCCGCCAGGAAAAGGCGGGCGCCGGTCAACTTGGCATCCTGAGCGTTAACAAACCGCTTTTCTACCCTGTCGTTGCCCAGATTCCAGTAGCCGTGGAACGCGGCCGCCATGTCGCCGAGGAAGAAGGCGATGCGGTGCGGCTCACGCGCGGCGGCGGCGGCCTCGACGATGCGGGGGAACTGCGCGGCCAGCTTGACCAGCTCCAGCTCCTCTTCGCCCAGCAGCTCGACATGCTCGCCCGACGGCGTGAAACCGCCTTCGGCAAGGCCCTTGCGCAGCGTCGAGTGGACGCGGGCATTGGCGTACTGCACGTAGAACACCGGGTTGTCCTTCGACGCCTCGACCACCTTGGCGAAGTCGAAGTCCATCTGCGCCTCGGGCTTGCGGGTCAGCATGGTGAAGCGCACCACGTCCTTGCCCACTTCGGTGACGACCTCGGCGAGGGTCACGAAATTGCCCGAGCGCTTGGACATCTTCACCGGTTCGCCGTCGCGCAGCAGCTGGACCATCTGAACCAGCTTGATCTCGAATGGCGTAGGCTCTCCATCGGCGCCCGTCATCGCGGCAACAGCGGCCTTGATGCGCTTGACGGTGCCCGCATGATCCGCACCCCAGATATCAACGAGGGCGTCGGCGCCCTGTGCCTTCTGGAAATGGTAGGCGAGATCCGCGCCGAAGTAGGTCCAGGTGCCATCGGACTTCTTGATCGGGCGATCCTGGTCGTCCCCGAACGCGGTGGACTTGAACAGCGGCAGCTCGACCGGCTCCCAGTCTTCCGGTGTCTTGCCCTTGGGCGCCTCCAGGACGCCGTCGTAGACCAGACCCTTCGACCGCAGCCAGGCCTCCGCCTCGTCAGGTTTGCCGCTGGCCTGCAGCTCGGCCTCCGACGAGAAGATGTCGTGGTGGATGCCCAGGAGCGCGAGGTCTTCCTTGATCATCACCAGCATGGCGGCGACGGCCTTTTCGCGGAACAGCGTCAGCCATTCCGCTTCAGGCGCGGCGGCGTACCTGTCCCCGAATTCCGCCGCCAGCTGCTGGCCTACCGGGATCAGGTAGTCGCCCGGGTATAGCCCCTCGGGGATCGCGCCCACGTCCTCGCCCAGCGCCTCGCGATAGCGCACGTGCGCCGAGCGGGCGAGGACCTGCACCTGCGCGCCGGCGTCGTTGACGTAGTATTCCTTGATGACCTTGTGCCCGGCGAATTCCAGCAGCGTCGCCAGTGCATCCCCCACGACCGCGCCGCGGCAGTGGCCCATGTGCATCGGTCCGGTCGGATTGGCGGAAACGTACTCGACGTTGACCGTCGTGCCGCCGCCCATGCTCGACCGGCCATAGTCCGCACCCAGTTCGGCGATGGCGCGCAGTTCGGCAAGCCAGGTCGCGGGCGAGAGACGCAGGTTGATGAAGCCGGGCCCGGCGATCTCCGCCGAAGTAACCGAATCGAGCTTCGACAGTTCCGCCACCAGCGCCTCGGCCAGATCGCGCGGCTTCAGGCCGGCGGGCTTGGCAAGCACCATCGCGGCGTTGGTGGAAAGATCCCCGTGCGACGCATCGCGCGGCGGCTCAACCGTGATCGCGCCTCGCTTGAGTCCGCCGGGCAGCGTTCCCGCGGCTTCCAGCGCATCGAGCGCGGCGGAAAGGTGGCCTGCGAAGGCGGCGTAAAGGGTCTGCGTAGTGCTCATGACGCGCGCGGATAGCGGAAGTCCGGGCAAAGGGGAACAGGTCCTCGCACGGGGGCAGGTTTACACGGTTTACAGGGTCCAGAGAGGACAGGCCCGCCTCGTCGGGCAGAGGTTTGACCTTGCGAGAGATCTCGCGGTGCTTGAAGGGGGACAAAGAGCCATCGGTGAAATGTACAGGACCGGGCTGAGCTGCCCACATCGGTAAAAGGCAGCCGCTGCCTTGTCCAACGGCTGCCTCTTCATCGATCTGTTACCATGGAAGGCTTTATCGCCCTCGCAGGACCGATGTGGTTCTGCTCAACTCAGAGACTGCGCGCCTGTGAGGAGTTATGGCCGCCGTTGCGATAAAGCACTTCGCGTACTCTGCCAGCGTCAACGCCGGCGTCCTCGACCGTGACCACGACACCGCCATTCTTGATGCGATCGCTGTAGTATGTCGCATCTTCGTCGCTGACGCCATGTTTGGTAAGGGCTTCATTGAGCGTCCCGCCGATAGCGCCTATCACAGCGCCGATGCCAATCGCCTCTGGAACTGCAGAGGCCGCGATAGCTCCGGCGGCGGCAAGCGGCCCCACTCCCGGAATTGCAAGGGCAGCGACGCCGAGGCCCGCCCCAAGCGCACCTCCTCCCAGAATTCCTCGAAGGACGTTGCGGTGGTGCTCGTCCGTGATCTCGCCGTCGCCGGAGCGAGCCGTCGTGGTGCCCCCGTGATGAGCGATAACGGAAAGGTCGTTGTCGTTCAGTCCCAACGATCTCAGCTCGGACACTGCGCGCTCTGCCTCAGCATGGGTGTCGAAGATGGCTGATGCCTTTGTCATGCTATCTCTCCTTCGCGGCTGAATCGCCGTTGGCAAGAAACGCGGAACATGCTCCTCGTTCCCTCAGCACACTCCAAAATACAAGGCTTCTACCGAGGCGGCGGGGGTCGCGCGCCGTATCTAGCCCGTCTAGCCCGGTCTAAGTGGACGGTCCGCCAAGCCACCCATTTCAGTCCAGTTGCATGGCAACCGCTGACCACGTCCTTCATTCCGATCGGGGTAGGGTAGACCGTCTACTCACCGGCCCTTTTTACTGAAATACTTGGAGACGGTCGCGGCAGACTGCGGATTCGTGTGAGTGGGATTGCAGCTTTACCATGCCTGGCATAGTGTGTTCAGCATGGAGACATTCAATCCCCTGAAGCCCGCACCTATTGGCGCACTGGCTCTGTGCTGGTTCATCGGTATTGTCTTCGGCAAACCGGGACTGTGGTTTCCAATCGGATTACTTGCCATGGTCGCGATCGCGATGATGCAGGCGCGGCAAGAGCCGCCTCAGCCATAGCGGCGATGGAAAATCCCGGGGGCGGCTTAGCTAATGCCCCCGCCAGCCACCTCTGAAAGATCGCCAGCGCGGCACACAGGGCGGTGCGACACTGCCAAAGTCGGAACGCGGCTTTACCCGCGCCCACCCGTGTTCCTGGCCGCCTCGACCATGCGGTACGACGCCGTCGCGAGGATCGCGCGCAGGCCTGCCCGGTTGAACTGCGCCTGCTGGTCCTTGGGCACGCATTGCTGCACCACAGGCAGGAGTTGGCTCATCGCCGTCTCTTCGGCGCCGCTTGCGGGGGGTGTTTCCAGAAGGCCGGCAACCCCGTCCGGTGCGGTGCGGGCCACGCAGGCCGCGATGTAGTCGCTCAGGCTGAAGGTCCTCACCGGCACACCGGCCGGATCGTAGGCGAGCGCGGCGGCCAGGTCCTCCGTCCCAGCCAGCAACTGTTCTGCGAGGGCGCCTGCGAACAGCACGCCCGCAAACCGGGCTTTCGAACTGAGGCCAAGACAGCCTGCCTCCGAAAGGGCAAGCTTCTTCAGCGCGCCATTGAACTGCGGGGTGTTGAAATCCATCTGCAGCAGGGCCGCAGCCCTGGCGGGTTGGCGCTGCGCGACGCACCGGCCGAAGGCCTGCATCTGGGCCGCCGAGGCCGGATCCACCCGCGCCCGCTCCGACGGTTTGGCCGGGGCGCCTTCGGCCTTTACGGACGCTTGCGAAACATGGGCCTGCCCGGCAGGCGGGAGGTCGTGGCTCTGCGCGGAGAGCAGCGCAACAAGAAGAAGTCCGATCATTCCGTCACCTTCTGCTCAGGGAGTACAAGCCGCCTCTGTATTCCAGGATGCTGATCGAAGCGGGGCGAATACGCAAGCACAAGACTACGACGACCGCTGTGACAAAGCGCCGGTGCGGCGCCGATGCTGCTCCGAGCGCAAACGCGCGAACGGCCCGCCGGGCGCGCATGCCACCCCTGTCCAAGCGCGCCCTTTTCCGGTAACGGCGCGCGCATGCAAACTTCCGCGAATCCGAAGACCTACCGGGTCAAGAGCTTCGGCTGCCAGATGAACGTCTACGATGGCGATCGCATGGCCGAACTGCTCACCGAGCAGGGCATCGTCCCTGCACCCGAAGGCGAGGACGCCGATCTCGTCGTGCTCAACACCTGCCACATCCGCGAAAAGGCCGCCGAGAAGGTCTATTCCGATATCGGCCGCCTCAAGCGCGAGGATGGATCGTCGCCCCTGATCGCCGTCGCCGGCTGCGTCGCGCAGGCCGAGGGCGAGGAAATCATGGCCCGCGCGCCCGCCGTGAAGATGGTCGTCGGACCGCAGGCTTATCATCGGCTGCCCGAGATGGTTCGTGCTGCCAGCGAAGGCCAGCGCGTCACCGACACGGACATGCCCGCCGAAACCAAGTTCGACGCCCTTCCCCGCCGCAAGCGTTCGGGCCCGACCGCGTTCCTGACGGTGCAGGAAGGCTGCGACAAGTTCTGCACCTACTGCGTGGTGCCCTATACGCGCGGTGCAGAGGTTTCCCGTCCTTACGCCGCCCTTGTCGACGAGGCGCTGCGCCTCGTCGAAGCGGGTGCGCGGGAGATCACGCTGCTGGGCCAGAACGTGAACGCCTGGACCGGTGAGAACGCCCGCGGACAAACCGTCGGCCTTGAAGGGCTCGCGCGCGAACTGGCCGCGATCCCTGAACTGGCGCGGATCCGCTACACCACCAGCCATCCCAACGACATGACTCAGGCGCTGATCGAGGCCCACGGCGAGATCGGGAAGCTCATGCCCTTCCTGCACTTGCCCGTGCAGGCCGGCAACGACCGCGTGCTGAAGGCGATGAACCGCAGTCACACCGTGGAAAGCTACCTTGCCATTCTCGATAGGGTGCGCGCGGTCCGCCCCGACATCGCTTTGTCCGGAGATTTCATCGTCGGCTTCCCGGGCGAAACCGACGCCGAGTTCGAGGACACCCTGAAGCTGGTCGACGCGGTCGGCTACGCGCAGTGCTTCAGCTTCAAGTATTCGCCGCGTCCCGGCACCCCCGCCGCGACCATGGATGGGCAGGTTCCCGCCGCCGTGATGGACGAGCGGCTGCAGCGCCTGCAGGCGGCCCTCAACCGCGATCAGTACGCGTTCAACACGGCGTCGGTCGGCAAGGTCTGCGACGTCCTGGTCGAACGCAAGGGCAAGCACCCGGGCCAGTGGCTGGGCAAGTCACCGTGGCTGCAATCCGTCCACTTCACGGGAGACGCGCAGGTCGGCCAGTTGGTGCGGGTCGAAATCACCAGCGCCGGTCCCAACAGCCTCGGCGCCGTTCCGCTCGACGCCTTGGTCTCTTGAGCCGCCGCCAGCCGCTTGTTCTCGTCCCCGGCCTGACCTGCGACGCCGAAGTCTGGCGCGGGCAGGTCGCCGGGCTGTCGGACGTGGCGGACATGACCGTCGCCGACACGCTGGAGGACGACACCATCGCCGCCATGGCCGAGCGACTGCTTGACGAGGCGCCCGATCGCTTCGCGCTGGCAGGGTTTTCGATGGGGGGCTACGTGGCGATGGAGGCCGTCAGGCGGGCGCCTCATCGGGTCGCGCGGCTCGCCCTCCTGAGCACGAGCGGGACGGTGGACGATACCGGGCAGGCCGCCGTACGCCGCGCTGCGGTCAGCACCGCAAGGGAGCGCGGTTTTGAAAAGGTGCTGCGCGGCAGCCTTCCGCTTCTGGTTCACCCGCAGGCGGATCCGGCGATCGGCGAAGCGGTCGTCGCGATGGCGCTGCGGGTAGGTCTTCAGGCCTTCGAGAGGCAGCAATCGGCCATCATCGGCAGGAGCGATCCGCGCCCGGCGCTGTGCGCGATTACCGTTCCCACGCTCGTCCTTGTCGGCGACGAGGACCGCACCACTCCGCCGCGCCACGCCCAGGCCCTGGCGGCGGCGATACCGGGCGCGGACCTGCGATGCATCCCCTGCTGCGGCCACATGTCCACGATGGAACGCGCCGGGCAAGTGAACGCCGCGCTGCGCCGCTGGCTGGCTGCCTGAGCGCCAGACGGCCCCGAAGCGCTGGGCTCCGGGGCCGATCGGCTGTTCGGGAAGGAAGGCGATCTCTTACCAGAAGAAGCCGTTGTAGACCTGAACCACACGGCCGTTGCGCGGGTTCACCATCACCACGTCGTTGTTGTAGCGCACCCAGCGGTGGCCGGCGCGGGGTGCGGGCAGCCTGTAGCGCGCATAATCACGCACCCAGTAGCGGTCGCCATAGTAAGCGGGCTCGAAGCGGTAACCGGCCGAGACCGGACGATAGGCGTAGCCACGCGGGCCTACATAGGCCGAGCGCTTGAACGCCTGGCGGTTGCTGCGCCGGTAGTCGCGCCAGTCCTCGCGCAGCTCCTGGCGGGAGTCACGCAGGTCCCGGCGCGCGTCGCGCACGTCGCGGCGATCGCCATAGCGCTGTGCCTCACGCAGATCGCGCTGGTCGCGGCGCACGTCCCGCGAGCTTTCGCGCACCTCGCGGGCGCTCTGGGCAGAGGCCATGGTCGGAACGGCGATCGTGGGCAGTGCGACGCTTGCTGCCAGAGCAATCATAAACACCTTGCGCATCGTCATTCTCCTTATCTTTCGTGTTGCAAAGCCACTGGGGCCTTCTGAATTGAAACTGCCCGCCCGCTCCTGAATGCGTGAGGAACATAGCTTGCAGGGAGCGGTCATAAGTGTCGCGGCACCGTTACAGTTGCCGACGAGGAAAGAACCAAGAGCAAAATCGGCGGCTTATCCCCCGCGAAGCGCATGAAATCTTTCGTTCGGCATCTTGCAGCCGCACCCGCGCGGAGCCATCTTCGGATCAGGACGAGAAAGCATCTCGCACGAAAGGAGCGCATGGCCCGAAAAGCAGCCCGTGCCGGAGATCCGGCGCAATTCCGCCCCGAACACCAACGTCGGGCGCGTGTCGAACTGGATTTCGATGAACCCGTGCTGCTGGGGGCCGTCTTCGGCCAGTTCGACGCCAATCTCGTGCAAATCGAGAACCGGCTGGGCGTCTACATCTCGGCACGCGGCAACAAGATCCAGATCGAAGGCCCGGATGAAGCCGTGGCACGCGCCCGCGACACGCTGAAAGGCATGTATCACCGCCTGGAAATGGGACAGGATCTCGACTCCGGCGTCATCGAATCGCTGATCGCGATGTCTTCCGAACCCACGCTGGAAGGCATCATCACCGGGGACGCAGGCGCGCCCCCCATCATGATCCGCACCCGCCGCAAGACCATCGTTCCGCGCTCCGCGACGCAGATCGATTACATGCGCCAACTGGCGAAATCCGACGTGATCTTCGCGCTGGGCCCTGCAGGCACCGGCAAGACCTACGTGGCGGTGGCGCAGGCCGTCAGCCAGCTCATGACCGGGTCCGTCCAGCGCCTGATCCTCTCGCGTCCGGCGGTCGAAGCCGGGGAGAAGCTGGGCTTCCTGCCGGGCGACATGAAGGACAAGGTCGATCCCTACCTGCGCCCGCTCTACGACGCGCTGTACGATTGCATGCCGCCCGAGCAGGTGGAGCGCAGGCTGGCGAACGGTGAAATCGAGATTGCGCCGATCGCCTTCATGCGAGGGCGCACGCTGGCCGACGCCTTCGTCATCCTCGACGAAGCGCAGAACACCACGCGCGAACAGATGAAGATGTTCCTCACCCGCTTTGGCCAGAACAGCCGGATGGTCGTCTGTGGTGACCCGCGTCAGGTGGACATCCCCGGCGGCGACCGCCACTCAGGCCTCGCCGACGCGGTCTCGCGGCTGGAGGGCGTGGAAGGCATAGCGGTCACCCGCTTCACGGCGGCGGACGTGGTGCGCCACCCCATCGTCGGACGCATCGTCGAGGCTTACGAAGGGCCGACAGAGTAAGATCCCGGCCGCCGGGCCTTCGACACGCTCAGGGTGAGCGGATCGAAGGCCTCCGGGAAACCGGGCGACATCACGCCTTCCCCGCTCATCCTGCGTGTCGAAGGATGATGGCGCGCCCTGCCCAGCGTTACTCCGCCGCCTTCTTCGCCTCGCCCTCCTCCAGCTCCTTGCGCGAAATGCCGAGCAGGGCGGCCAGCTTATCCCTCTCGGCGCTCGTCAGGTCCGCGTACTTGCGCGGCTCCGGGAGACTGGCGGTGGCGGCCTTCACCTTCTCGATAACGGCGGGCATTTCCTTCATCAGCCGGGGCACCAGCCCCTGCATCTTGCTCATGACTTCGGGCGACATCATGACGATGTAGGAATCCGCCGCATAGGCCCTGCCGGTGGGCGTAGCGAAGAAAGCGTTCATCTCCTGCAGCTGCTTCGTGTCGAACCGTCCCGCATATGCGCCGGCCAGACCCTCGCGGATGTCGGGCTCGAATTGGGTCATCAGATCCATCATGTCCGTCATCATGGTGCGGTTGGTAAGTTGCATGCGCTGCTTGAAGGCGGGATCGTAGATGTCCATGATCTGCGCCATGGTGCCGCTGCCCAGCTTGGAGGTATCGACGCCCCCAATCCCCGCAAGGTCCTTGAGCGGCATCTGCATCATCGAATCCATGACGGAATCCATCATCTTGTCCATGGTGCCGTTCATGATCCGCCCGTAAGTGCCGAGCGGGAACACGTAGTCGACCGTCTGCTTCGCAGCAGCAAGGCGCGCCGGATCGTTGGCAGGGGCAGGATCGGCCGCGAGGACAGGCGAAGCGGACGCCAGCAAAGCGGCGCAGGCGGTGAGGACGAAACGCATTTCAGGATTCTCCCATGGGCCGCACGAGCGGGACGCCACGGGGCATATCCCGTTCGCCGCATGGGAAAAACGAAAATGACGGTTGGTCGCGGCCCGTCAGGCAATCACCGGCTACGCGAAGTTCTCAACACGGGCAGCGGGCCGTCAAAGCCCGGCTTGCAGAAGCCACTCGTGGAAGATGCGCACCGGGCGTGATTCCAGCGACTTCGGGCGGCAGACGAACCAGTAGCGGTACGGGCTTTCCACATCGATGTCGTAGAGACGCGCCAGCCGCGGGTCGTGCGCGCGGCGGAAGTGGTCATCGTGCATGATGGCGATGCCCAGCCCCTGCGCGGCAGCTTCCAGGATAATCTGGCCGGAATCGAACCGGTCGACCGACGCGGGATCGAGATCGGGCAGATCGATCGCCTTTTTCCATGCATCGAGGCTGTCCGGCAGGTCCTGGTGAATCAGGAAGGTCTGCCGCGAAAGCTTCGCCTCGTCAGGCACCGGCCCCAGTTCCTCCGCAAGGTCGACGGAGGTGATCGCGTAGACCTTGTTATGGTCAAGCTGGATGCGATAATACTGCGGGTCCGGTTCCTTGGCGAGGATGATAGCCGCGTCGAGCGTGTCCCCGACCCGGTCCTCCAGGTGCGTTCCCGTGTCGATGTCGATGTGCAGGCGCGGGTGCAGCTTGCGCAGTTCGGGCAAGCGCGGGAACAGGCGCTGGCCACCGAACAGCGAAGGAACGCCCAAATGCAGGCGCAGCACCTGCCCGCGATCGATCTGCGCCTCCACCGCTTCGGCGAGATCCTCCAGCTTGGGCGCGATCGCGGTGTAGAACGCCTGTCCCTCTTCCGTCAGCTTCATGGCCTGGTGCTGGCGGGTGAAGAGCCGCTTGCCCGTGAAGTCCTCCAGCGCGGCGACGCGGCGCGACAGCGCTGACGGGCTCAGGGCGAGTTCGTTCGCGGCCGCCTTGGCCGAACCAAGGCGCACGACACGCACAAACGCTTCGAGCGCACGAAGGGGGGGTAATCGGCGTACTGGCAATTGACGTTCTTTTCGCTCACTAATGATGCTGCGGAGAAACGGCGGCGAGGATTACTCCGCCTCTCCCTCCAACTCTTCCACCGGCGGATGCAGGCGCAACCGGGTCACGCGCCGCTCATCGCCGTCCGTCACCTCGATGCGCCAGCCGCTGCCGTGATCCAGAACCGTGCCGACTTCCGGCACCTGCCCAGCCAGCACGAAGGCGAGGCCGCCCAGAGTGTCGACCGATTCCTCCACCTCGGCAAGCCGCGGATCGATCCGCTCGGCCACCTCGTCGAGTTCCGCTCGAGCATCGGCGTCCCACATCCCCTCTTCGATTGCAACCAGCAATTCCTCTGGCGCATCGTCGTGTTCGTCCTCGATGCTGCCGACGATTTCCTCGACGAGATCCTCGATGGTGATGATGCCATCGGTGCCGGTGTATTCGTCTATCACGACCGCGAGGTGCGTACGCTGTGCCCGCATGTCCGCCAGCACGTCAAGCGCGCCGCGCGATTGCGGCACGTAGAGCGGCTGGCGCAGCAGCGCGGTCCAGTCCTCGGGAGCGGGCATGCCGCGCGCCAGCAGCGGGAACACGTCCTTGATGTGGATCATGCCCTTGATCGCGTCCAGCGTCTCGCCATAGACGGGCATGCGGCTGTGCCCATGCTCGGCGAAAGCCTCCACCACTTCCGCCCAGCTGGCCGAGGCCGGGATGGCCACGATCTCGCTGCGCGGAATGGCGACATCGTCCGCATCATGCTCGCTGAAGTGAAGGAGGTTGCGCAGCATCTGCCGCTCGATCGGCGAGAGATCGCCCTTAGCCGCGGATCCCTCCTCGGCATCGCCCTCGTGTTCGTTGATGACTTCCTCAAGCTGGGCGCGCAGGGACTGGTCGCCCTCTGCATGAAAAAGCCGCTTGAAAGCACGCCAAAGCGTGTTTGTACTGTCCCCTTCTCCAGACCCGGAGTCGGCGTGCCGGCCATTGTCGGCCATCGTTCGGTGTTATCCCTGCTGCCTACGTGCGGTCCCCATATGGGTCGGGAATGCCGAGAATCGCAAGGGCTTTCGTTTCGATTGCCTCCATTGCCTCGGCATCGTCATCCGAAATCTCATGGTCATGCCCCGCCAGATGAAGCAGGCCATGAATGATGAGGTGGCTGGCGTGATGCTCCACCGGCACGCCCTTTTCCGTGGCTTCGCGCGCGCAGGTTTCCCCCGCGAGCGCCAGGTCGCCGAGCATCTCGGGCGGTCCGTCCGGCGCCAGCGACAGCAGATCCTCGCGCTGCAGCATGGGGAAGGACAGCACATTGGTCGGCTTGTCCTTCGCCCGCCATTCGCGGTTCAGAACGTGGACTTCGGCGTCGCTGGTGAACAACAGGCTTGCGGTCAGGCGCGGATTGCCCAGTTCCGGCGCAACCTGGCCCAGCGCCTCCAGCGCGGCTTCAGCCAGATCGGCCCAATCGGTCCCTGCCGTGCCCAACCCGTTCCAGGGTTCCTCGATGTCGATGTCAAAGTCCATGCGCCCGCCTTACCGCTGCGGCCGCTGCGGGTCGAGCGCCTTGCGTGCGGCACGGCTGAGTTGCGCCCGACGCCGTGCGTTGGGCGCTGCCCGCCATTGTGCCGGGCGCCCGCTTGCCATACCGGGCCGGCATGAGCAGGATCGATTCCCACCTGGAGGCGGCACTGGCGCGTGTAGAGCGTGCCGGGCAGCGCCGCGTCCTGCGGCCCACCGCGCTGCTGGCCGGCGGCCGTGTGCAGCGGGGCGCGCGCACCATGCTCGACTTCTCCAGCAATGACTATCTCGGCCTTGCGCGGCACCCGCTGCTGGCCGACCGCGCCGCGCATTGGGCGGCGCGGGATGGTTCGGGCTCCGGCGCATCCCGCCTCGTGACTGGCACGAGCGAAGGGCACCTGGCGCTCGAACGGCGCATCGCGGCCTTCAAACACTGCGAGGCCGCACTCCTCTTCGCGAGCGGATGGCAGGCCAACGCCGCCGTCATCCCGGCCCTGCTGGCGGCCCTTCCCGGCGCGGCTGTCTTCACCGATCGCCTGATCCATGCCAGCATGCACGCGGGTGTCGCCATGGCCGGCATCCGCCAGCACCGCTTCCGGCACAACGATCTCGATCACCTCGAAGCCCTGCTTGCGGAGAAAGGAGCCGGGGCGTCGTCACGGCTGATCCTGACAGAGAGCGTCTTCTCGATGGACGGTGATCGTGCCGATGTCGCCCGCCTCGCCGCGATCGCCGAGCGGCACGACGCCGCTCTCTTCATCGACGAGGCGCATGCAACAGGCGTGCTGGGCCCGCAGGGCCGCGGCCTCTCGGCGCTGGTCCCTGGGCGGGTCGACATCGTGATGGGCACCTTCAGCAAGGCGCTGGGCGGCTTCGGCGCCTACGTCGCGGGATCGCAGGTGCTGATCGACTATCTCGTCAATGCGGCAAGCGGCTTCATCTTCACCACTGCGCCCCCGCCGGCCGTGCTGGGGGCCATCGATGCCGCCCTGGACCTGATGCCGGCCATGGACGCGCAGCGCGCGCACCTTGCCGGGCTGGCGGATCGCCTCCGCGCGGGGCTCTCGCGGCTGGGGTATGACCATGGCGCCTCCTCGACCCAGATCGTGCCGGTCATGATCGGCCCCGAAGAGAAGGCCATGGCGCTGTCCACGCGGCTGGAGGAGGCCGGATTCCTGGCAGCGGCGATCCGGCCGCCGACGGTTCCACCCGGAACCAGCCGGCTGCGCCTCGCCTTGCGGGCCGGCCATTCGGTAGAGGACGTGGACGCTCTTCTCGCGGCGATCGAGGCGCATTCGTGAAGCTGCTCTTTGCGCATGGCTGGGGTTTCGATCGGCACTTCTGGGCACCGCTTGCCGCTCTGCTGCCGGAATGGGACCACGCCATCGACGACCGCGGGTACTTCGGCGAGCCGTGCGAACCTCTCCTTGAGGGGCCATGCCTTGCGGTGACGCACTCCTTCGGAACCATGCGCGTTCTGGCCGCGCTCCCGGCGGGATTGGTCGGGATTGTCGCCATCAACGGCTTCGAGCGCTTCACGGCGCTGCCGGGACGCGCGGGTGTCCCGACCCGTGTGCTGGACCGGATGCTGCGGCGCTTCGAGAACGATCCCATAGGCGTGCTGAACGACTTCCACGCCAACTGCGGCAGCGCCCGGCGGTTCACCGAAGGGGACGCGGCCACGCTCGACACGCAAGCGCTCCACGGCGACCTGCTGCGCCTGCGGGACGCCGCACCGCCGCTTCCCGAAGTGCCGGTGCTGCTGCTTCACGGCGGACAGGACCCGCTCCTGCCCCCCGCAGCGCGTGCGGCCGGGTTTGCCGGGGCCGAGCTCAGCCGCATCGAGTATGGGGCAGCCGGCCACCTCCTGCCGCTCCAGTTCCCCCAGCTCTGCGCTACCGCCATACGCGGGATGATCGGGGCGTGAGCCGGCGCGACCAGATCCGCAACGCCTTCGCCGCCGCTCCCGACTACGACGGCAAGGCTCGTGTGCAGCGCGACATCGCGCAAGCCCTGGCAAAGCGGATCGCCGCTCTCGACCTGCCCTCCTGTCCGCGTGTCCTTGAGGTAGGTTGCGGCACCGGCTTCCTCACGGGCGCCCTTGCGGCCGAAGGCATCGGGGGCGAATGGCTGGTCACCGACATCGCTGACGAGATGGTCGCGCGCTGCCGGGCCCGGATGGAGGATGTCGACGGTCGGCGCACGCTGCGCTTCGCGACGCTTGACGGCGAACACGGTACGCCGAAGGGTGGCCCCTTCGACCTCATCTGTTCCAGCCTTGCCGCGCAGTGGTTCGACGATCCCCCGGCCGCGCTGTCCCGCATGACCGGCTGGCTGGCGCCGGGCGGCAACCTCGTGGTGGCGACGCTGGGCAGCGGGAGCTTCCGCGAATGGCGCGCCGCCCATGAAGCGGAAGGCGCCCTGCCCGGAACACCCGCCTTCCTGCCGGTGGAGCGTTTTGCCGCCCTCGATCCGGCAATGCTGATCGTGGAGGAACACCGGGAGCGCCACGCCGACCCGCGCGCCTTTCTGCGCGCGGTGAAGGCCATAGGCGCAGGAACGGCAGCGCCGTCCCACCGGCCGCTCTCGCCCGCGCAACTACGCCGCGTGATGGACCGTTTCGCCCGCAACGGGTGCGAAGTGACGTACGAGGTGGTGACCTGTCATCTGCACCGCGCTAGGTGATGGCGCCATGACTACCCGCCCGATCATCGTCACCGGCACCGACACTGGTATCGGCAAGACCATCTTCGCCGCCGCCCTGACGGGCGCCCTCGGATCGCACTACTGGAAGCCGGTTCAGGCCGGTATCGAGGAGGAAGGCTCCGACGCCGAGCGCGTGGCTCATCTGGCCGGCATCCCGCGCGACCGCGTGCTCCCGGAGGCCTACAGCCTCGCCACGCCCTGCTCCCCGCACCGCGCCGCAGAGATCGACGGGGTTTCCATCGATCCCGCACGCCTTGCGCTTCCGGACGTCGGTGGACCACTTATCGTGGAGGGCGCCGGCGGCGTTCTCGTGCCGATCTCCCGGCAGGAAACCTACGCCGACCAGTTCGCCCGCTGGGGCGCCCGGGTGGTGCTGGTGGCGCGCACGTCGCTGGGCACGATCAACCACAGCCTGCTGTCGATCGAGGCGCTGCGCGCGCGCGGTGTGGCCATCCTCGGTGTCGCGTTCGTAGGGGATGCCATGGAGGACAGCGAGGCGACGATCTGCACGATGGGCGCAGTGCGGCGCCTCGGCCGCTTGCCTCACCTGGATCCGCTCACGCCCGCGACCCTGCGCGATGCCTTTGCCGCCAGCTTCCGCGTGGAGGACTTCGCATGACTACGCCCGGATCCCCGACCTCATCCTCCCCCGTCTGGCATCCCTTCACCCAGCACGGCCTTCGCGAACAGATCCCCCTCGTCACGCACGCAGAGGGAGCGCTTCTCCATACGGCTGAGGGCCGCAGCGTCATCGACGCGATCTCGTCCTGGTGGGTAACCACGCATGGGCATTGCCATCCGCCCATCATGGCGGCCGTCGCCGAGCAGGCGAAGCGCCTTGATCAGCTTATCTTCGCGGGCTGGACGCACGAGCCTGCCGAAACCGTAGCGCGCGAATTGACAGCCATCATGCCGCCCGAACTGACGCGCGTGTTCTTCTCTGACTCCGGCTCAACCGCGGTGGAAGTCGCGCTGAAGATGGCGCTGGGCTACTGGCATGCACGGGGAGAGGCGCGGCACCGGATCGTGGTGATGGAGCATTCCTACCACGGGGACACCATCGGGGCGATGTCCATCGGCGCACGCGGCGTGTTCAACCGCGCCTACGAACCGCTGCTGTTCGATGTGGGCCGCATCCCCTTCCCGGCCGAGGGCGCCGAACAGGACACGCTCGATGCCCTCGACGCGCTCTGCGCAGCCGGCGACGTGGCGGCCCTCATCATCGAGCCTCTCATCCTGGGCGCCGGCGGCATGCTGGTCTACAGCCCAGAGACGCTCCGGGCGATGCACGCGATCTGCGCGAAGCACGGCGTCCTGTTCATCGCCGACGAGGTCATGACCGGCTGGGGCCGCACCGGGACGCTTCTCGCCTGCGAACAGGCGGGCATCGTGCCTGACGTCCTCTGCCTCTCGAAGGGGCTGACCGGGGGCGCGCTGCCGCTGGCGGTGACGATGGCGACGGAGCCCATCTTCGCCGCTCACTGGTCGAGTGACCGCGCCCGGATGTTCTTCCACTCCTCCAGCTACACGGCGAACCCGATCGCCTGTGCGGCGGCTGCGGCCAACCTGCGTATCTGGCGCGAGGAGCCGGTGCGCGACCGGATCGGAAGCCTGGCCTTCGAACAGTCCGCCCGGCTGGACGCGCTCTGCCGCGCAGCGCCGGTCGACAACCCCCGCACGTTGGGCACCATCGCCGCCTTCGACCTGCGCACCGATGGAGAGACCGAGTACATGAACACGCTTGCGCCCGATCTCATGGCCTTTTTCCGGGAGCGCGATGTCCTGCTCCGCCCGCTTGGCAACACAATCTACGTGATGCCTCCCTACTGCATCACGCAGGCGCAACTCGATCAGGTCTGGCAGGCGATAGCGGAAGCTGTAACCACCTTCTGAACGCATCGCCCGATCTAGACGGCGGCGTGGCGGCATACCGGCACGTCGCTTCACGGCCCTTTCTCGAAAATGTGTCCGTGCAGCCGCCTTTTCTTATTGCGAATGCTTCTCACTCCTATTAGCAGCCCCGCTCGCATAGAGTTAACGCTGACGGCTGGGGGCCAGATATGAAGAAGATTGCACTGTTCGCAGGTTGCGCAGGGGCCGTGATAGCCGTTCCGGCTGCGGCACAGGACGCGAATACCGGCAATGGCGACCCGATCGTCGTCACCGGCCGCTATACCCTGCCGAACAAGATCGACACGGCAACCGGCCTTGGCCTTTCGATTCAGGAGACGCCCCAGTCGGTCAGCATCATGACCGCTCAGCGCATCGTCGACCAGAACCTGATCACCATCAAGGACGTGATCCAGAACGCGGTGGGCGTTTCGGTCAACGAGTTCGACGACGTGCGCAACAACTTCTACGCCCGAGGCTTTCAGATCCGCAACACCCAGGTCGACGGGGTTCCGGCCGCATGGACGCTGGCGGGGGGCAACGGCGAGACGAGCATCGACGTATCGATCTACGAGCGCGTCGAGATCGTCCGTGGCGCGACCGGCCTCCTCTCGGGCGCGGGCGATCCGTCCGCCTCGGTCAACCTCGTGCGCAAGCATGCCGACGCCACTGATCTGACCGGCTACGTCAACGCCAGCATCGGCAGCTGGGACACTTGGCGCCTTTCCGCCGACATCGGCGGCGCACTCACCTCGGATGGACGCGTGCGCGCCCGTGTGGTCGGCCGTTACGAGGAAGGCGAGTACTTCATGGACATCCAAGACCGCAAGAAATGGGTCCTGTACGGCGTCGTGGAGGCGGATCTCACCGATTCTACGCTGGTGCGCGCCGGAATCAGCCATCAGGACACCAAGCCCAAAGGCGCAACCTGGGGCGCACTGCCGACCTTCTACACCGACGGCACTCTCACTGACCTGCCGCGCTCGCAGACGACCGCAGCCGATTGGACGTACTGGAACTCGACCAACCAGAACATCTACGCCACCCTCAGCCAGGACATCGGGGAGAGGTGGAATCTGACGGCCAACTACAACCGCCTGCGCAACACCGGCGACACGCAGTTGCTCTACCTCTACGGCGGCGTCGACAAGGCAACCGGGACGATGGACGGGACAAACCCGTACAAGTCAAAGAGCGACAGCGTCCAGAACAGCATCGATGCGCAGCTGAAGGGCCAGGTCGACCTGTTCGGCCGCGAGCACGAGATCGTGCTCGGTGTGCTCCACAGCGTGCTCAAGCGCCACACCGACAATTTCGAGGCGCCCCTCCCCTGGCTCACCGACATCCCGGTGCTCGGCCGGGAGGGCGTCCCCTATCCCGAGCCGGTGTGGGGCACCACGCCGAAGCGCAACGAACAGGAGCGCATCGAACAGACCGGCTACTACGGGGCGGTGCGCCTGAACGTGGCCGATCCCTTCAAGATCATCGTCGGGGGCCGCGTGGCCAGCTGGAATCAGCGCGGTTTCGCGTGGAGCGGGCCGAGCGACTATGGCGACGACAACGTCTTCATCCCCTATCTCGGAGCGCTTTACGACCTTGCGCCCAACCACCGCGTCTATGCCAGCTACACGAAGATCTTCCAGCCGCAGAACTATTACGATCGCGAACAGCGCCTGCTCGACCCACTCGACGGAGACGCGCTGGAGATCGGGCTGAAGAGCAGCTTCTTCAACGAGGCGTTGCAGACTGCGGTGGCGCTGTTCCGCATCGAGCAGGACAACGTGGGTCAGGTGGACGGTCCCGAGATCATCGTCGACGGCCAGCTCTTCCAGCCCTATCGCGCGGCACAAGGCGTCGTCAGCAAGGGCTTCGAAGTGGAAGTCACCGGCCAGCCGATGCCGGGCTGGAACATCAACGCCAGCTACAGCCAGTTCAAGGCCGACGACGAGAACGACGTGGCTGCCAACACCGACCAGCCGCGCAAGCTGCTCAAGATATTCACCACTTACGATTTGACCGGCACCCTTGATGGCCTCACCATCGGCGGCGGCGTGAACTACCGCAGCAAGGCCTACTCGGACGGCACCAACCCGACAACGGGCGCGGCCTTCCGATTCCAGCAGGACGGCTACGCGCTCGTCAGCCTGATGGCGCGCTACAATGTGACCGACTCGCTGCAGATCCAGGGCAACCTCGATAACCTGCTCGACAAGAAGTACTACAGCCAGGCGGGTTCGTTCAGCCAGTACCGCTACGGCGCGCCGCGCAACTTCACGATCGCGGCGAACTACCGCTTCTGAGGGCGCCTGCGGGGGATGGCGGGCGCTGCGCCCGGCGTCCCCCGTCGCTTAAAGGTCCATTACGCTCGGCTTGCTGGACCGTTCGATCATGCCCGTGGTGCGTTCCCCGCCCCAGCTGTAGAAGGCATGGCTCTGCTGCACGATGGGCCAGTCCTTCGGCCAGTCCGGCGGGAGCACGTGCCCACCGCGCGAGCGCACGTTGACGAAAGTTTCCCCGGCGATCGCGATCCGGCGCCCGTCGACCGTCTCCAGCATGCAGGAGACATCCTCACCACCGGTCGCCAGCCGCCGCAGCCACGGAATCACCAGCGGCCTCGCGCCGATGCGCACGCCATTCTCGATGATCCAGCCCTCCGAGTAACTCGGCGGCTCCCCCTCGCGCGGAGGGTAGGAATTGAAGCCGAAGGCGCGGCCGCTGGGGAAGATGGCCGATTGCCAGCAATGCCCCCAGAAGCCAGCGAAGGCCCGGAAGCCGGTCCGCCGGATGCGCAGTCCGTTGCCACGGAACGCACGCTCCTCGCCGTCGATCGCGAGAGTGCCGGTACAGCGGAACAGCTGCTCGTAGCGCGGACTCATGTAATCGCCCTGCCTGCCGCCCAGCGCTTCAGCCGCCTCAGGCAGGATCGTGCCCGGCTCCCAGGGAACAGCGGCCATCTCCATGTCGATGTCGAAGGATACCGCACTCCAGGCGGTTTCCTCGAAGTCAGGATTGTCGAGGATCTCTTGCGTGCTCGTGCGCGCCACCGGGCCGTCGAAGGTCACCTGCCAGCGCCGGAACGGCTCCACGCATTCGAACCGGACGGAGCCGGTGCCGCGAATGGTCGGCTGGCCGTCGGGGCCGTAGGCAGGATGGGTTTGACCGGCGGCCCGCGAAGACCAGAGCCGACCGTCCGCAAAGGCGATATCCAGCCACAGCTCATGCCGATCCCACTGCGCGCCCACCGCTTCAACGCCGACGCGCATGCCGAAGAGGCCGTTCTCCTCCTCGATCCACACGTTCACCGCATCGCGGATACCGTCGTCAGGTTTTTCCGCCACCACGTGTTCGCGGCCAGCCGAAAGGCCGCCGGACAAGTCCTGCGCCATAGCTCTCCCTCCTCTTCTGGAGAGGCGAGGCTGTCATGACGGCAGGCCCGGGTCACGCGCGGAGGCGTGCGCCCGGGCGATCAGTGACGGCTGTCAGGCGTAAGGAGGCTTGTGCAGGCCGCCCGGGCTCAGCGTGAAGATCTCGCAGCCATCCTCGGTGATGCCGATCGAGTGTTCGAACTGCGCCGAGAGCGACTTGTCGCGCGTCACCGCCGTCCAGCCGTCGTTGAGCAGCTTCACGGGCGGCTTGCCGAGATTGATCATCGGTTCGATGGTGAAGAACATGCCCGGCTTGAGGAGCGGCCCGGTTCCGGGGCGCCCGGCGTGGACCACTTCCGGCGCGTCATGGAACAGACGGCCGAGCCCGTGTCCGCAGAATTCACGGACAACGCCATAGCGGTGCGATTCGGCATAAGCCTGAATGGCCGCCCCGATGTCACCCACACGGTTGCCGGGTCTGGCCTGCTCTATGCCGATCATCAGGCATTCGTACGTCACGTCGACCAGGCGGCGCGCCTTAAGGGGCACGTCGCCCACGAGGTACATGCGGCTCGAATCGCCGTGCCATCCGTCCAGCAGCGGGGTCACATCGATGTTGACGATGTCCCCGTCCTTCAGCGTCTTCTCCGAAGGAATGCCGTGACACACGACGTGATTGATCGAGATGCAGCACGAATGTGCGTAGCCGCGGTAGCCGAGCGTGGCAGGGACGGCGCCGCCGGCGAGGGTCATTTCCCGCACCCGGTCGTCGATAGCGGCGGTGGTGACGCCCGGCTGCACCATGGGTGCGATCTCGTCGAGGATCTTCGCGGCGAGCGCGCCCGCGCGGCGCATCCCCTCGAAGCCGTCAGGGCCGTGCAGCTTGATGGTACCGTCGCGCAGGAGGGCTTCCTGGCCGGGCTCTACGATCTGGTATTCGGTCATGCCGCCTTACATAGCGTATCCCGGCCGGAATTGCGAGATCACGGCGCCACCGAAAACGCGCTGCGGAATTGCGGCTTCACCGCGGCCAGCACCGTCCGTGTCACCGGCAAGGTCACCTCGTAGCTGCCCTCCGCGTAGGGCCCCGCCTCGTAGGGCGCGACGAGCAGGCCGATGCGATCGAACGTCCGCCTGTTCGAGGATCCCAGGATCAGCGTCTGCTCGGCCGGGTTGATGCACTCGTCGAACATCGCCCCGCTGTCGCGACGCACCGGCTCGCCCCGGCGCTTTGCGCGTTCCTTGTCGAGGGCATCGCAGAAGGGCTTTTGCACCGCCGAACGCAGCGCTTCGGCGCTGGTGAAAAGATCCTTCGGCTTGCGTGAGATGCCCGCGCTTCGATCCCACAGCAGCGAATCGGACACGGTCATGCCATGGGCTCCGCCCGTATAGCCGTACTGGGTGGAAGAAAGGGAGAGCCAGCCGGGAACATCGGCCACCACCTTCCACTCGATCTCGCGCGCGTGCGGCCGGAAGGGGAAGCCTTCCTTCTCCGCGTCGGCCTTCTCGCTACGGGTGGCGGAGACGAGATCGGCCTTCTCCTCCTCCAGCCTGCGATCGAACAGGACGCGAAGGTCGGGTATGGCGGCCGCCGCGTCCGGGAAGGCGTAGGAGAACGTGTACATCTCGTTCTCCTCCTTCACCGTGCGCCCCTTGGCCGGTGCCGGGGCCGAAGGCGCGGCACTCGCGACCGGCTCGGTTGCAGCCGCCCCGGGGCCCTCTGCCGCAGGGATGGTCGAACCGCCCGGCGGAGAGTCAGCGGGGCCCGGGCCACCGCACGCAGCCACCAGCAGGGCCAGACCTGCGACCCAAGACCTGTCACGCATCAAATTTCCTCTCGCTCTCACCCGCCGGCAAAGGCTAGAGAATCATGCCATGAGCGACAAGAACGCATTGATCCAGCCCGACCGCGGCGAAAAGGCCATCGCCATCCACCTCGTCGACAAGCAGGGGCTGGAGGATTTCCTCAAGGGCCTGAGCGCCGGCCAACGCGCGGCGCTCGAAGCCAGCCGCTTCGACGGCAGCGGCTATGAATTCGCGATCATGCCGGATGGGGATGGCTGGGCCGTGGTTGCCGGAGTCGCAGACGCGAACGCGCTCAGCAGCTGGTGCATGGCCAAGCTCGCGGAGAAGCTTCCGGCGGGCACCTACCGCCGCGTCGGAGGCGAACCGGGACCGGCCGCGTTCGGCTGGATCACCGGGCAGTACAGCTTCGACCGCTACAAGAGCGAACCGGAAGAGGAAGGCCCGCGCATCCTCCTGACCGGTGAACCCGCCCAGATCGATGCGCTCACCGCCGAAGCCGAAGCCGTGATGCTGGTGCGCGACCTCGTCAACACCCCGGCCGAGGACATGGGCCCCGCCCAGCTCGAAGCCGAGGCGGAAAACCTCCACCGTTCCTTCCGCGCCGAAATCCGCGTCACGCGCGGCGACGTTCTGGAGCGCGACTTTCCGATGGTCCACGCCGTCGGGCGCGCGGCCGCACGGTCCCACGCGCCCCGGCTCATCGAGCTCGAATGGGGCGATGCCAGCCATCCGCGCATCGCAATCGTGGGCAAGGGGGTCTGCTTTGATTCGGGCGGTCTGGACATCAAGCCGGGCGCGGGGATGCTCCTGATGAAGAAGGACATGGGCGGTGCCGCTCATGCCCTGGCGCTGGCGCGGCTGATCATGGCCGCGAACCTGCCCGTGCGCCTCCACCTGCTGGTCCCGGCGGTGGAGAACGCCATCGCCGGTAACGCCTTTCGCCCCGGCGACGTCCTGCGCAGCCGCGCCGGGCTTTCAGTGGAGATCGGCAACACCGATGCGGAGGGGCGGCTGATCCTTGCCGATGCCCTCACCCGCGCCGGCGAGGACAAGCCTGAACTGGTGATCGACTTCGCGACGCTCACGGGCGCCGCGCGCGTGGCCGTCGGCCCGGACCTGCCCGCCCTGTTCACGCGCGAGGACGCGACAGCAGAAGCCCTGCTTTCCGCCGGTCGCGCTGTGGACGATCCCTGCTGGCGCCTGCCCCTGTTCGAAGGATATCGGGAATACCTCAAGTCCGACATCGCGGACATCAACAACGCGGGTTCCAGCGGCTTCGCAGGCGCCAGCACGGCAGCGCTGTTCCTCGACCGCTTCGTACCCAAGGACATCGAGTGGGCTCACTTCGACACTTTCGCATGGCGGCCGGCCGCGAAGCCGGGACGGCCCAAGGGGGGCGACGCCCTGGGCCTGCGCGCCGCCTGGCACATGCTCCGGCAGCGCTACGGATGAGGGGGAGCACGGCTGCGGCCGAACTTGCGAAAACCGCGTTCCTCGGCTAGGCGCGCCCCTCTTTGCCCTTGGAGAAGTACCCGCGTTGGCCACTGTGGATTCGTTTGACCGCCCCCTGGTGCCGGAAGGCATGCTCGCCATGACCGGGCCGAGCGTGAGCGCGGATCCCGGCTGCCTTCCCGTCCGGGGCGACCTTGCCCACATCAAGCTGGCGGGCCGCTACTTCGTGCCTCATTACGCCGTGCCCATGGCGCGAACCCTGCGCGCGGGAGCGGTCCTGCGCACGCTTGGCCGGACCGACGCGCAAGAGGTTGCCGCGCCTGCCGCAGGCGAGCGCTTCAACGTCCTCGACATCGCAGGCGACTGGTCGTGGGGCCAGCTCGGCGAAGATGGCCCGGTGGGCTATGTCGCCCTGTCGGACCTCAAAGACATCCCCGCACAGGAGCACGCCGGATGAGCGTCAGCGTCTTCATTGACGGCGCCGCCGGCACCACCGGCCTCGAAATCGCCGAACGCCTGGCGGGCCGGGCCGAGTTCGACCTCGTCATCCTCGACGACGAGCGCCGCAAGGATGACGATGCACGCGCCGAAGCATTGAACGACGCCGATTTCGTCATCCTGTGCCTGCCGGACGATGCCGCGAAAGCCGCCGTCGGCATGATCCGCAACGAGCGGACACGGGTGATCGATGCCTCCTCCGCTCACCGCGTTGCTTCCGGCTGGACGTACGGGTTCCCGGAGATCGTCGGCCGCGACGCCATCGCCGCGGCGCGTTTCGTCAGCAACCCGGGCTGCTATCCCACCGGTTTCATCGGTCTCGTCGCGCCGCTCGTACGCGCCGGACTGCTGCCAGCCGAATGGCCCTATGTCTGCCATGCGGTGTCGGGCTACTCAGGCGGCGGCAAGGCGCTGATCAGCCGCTTCGAAGCCGATCGCGACATTGCGTTTCGTGCCTATGGCCTTGCGCTCGGGCACAAGCATGTGCCGGAAATGAAGGCTCTCGCCGGGCTGGCGCACGATCCGCTCTTCGCCCCTGCTGTGGTGCCTGCGCATCGCGGCATGCTGGTTGAAGTGCCGCTCCATCTTTCGATGATGAGCGGGGCGGGAGCGCCCGACGCCCTGCGCCGCGCTCTGGCCGACTTCTACGCCGGCAGCATGGTCGTGAAGGTCGAGGACGATCGCCCGGACGAACTGCTGCTGCGCGCCTCCATGGAGCCGGTCGACACGCTCACGCTTCGCGTCCTTGGCGCCGCAGACGGCAGCCAGGCTCGCCTTGTCGCGATGCTCGACAATCTCGGCAAAGGCGCCAGCGGTGCGGCCGTCCAGAACCTCAACATCATGGCCGATCTCGACGAGACGGCCGGTCTGCGCCTCTAGGCCTAATCCCGAATACCGCTCGCCTTCCTGTCCCGAGGAACGGGAAGGCAGACGCGCGCGCTGCAGCCGCGGCCCCGCTTCGCTGCCCGCGGCGGGTGCCGGCCCTGCTTGGTTTGACGGCAGAAAAGACCGCTTGCACAATTATAAGGCACTACTTGCCTATTTTCTGGACACAACCTTCCACAAACCCACCGCATCGAATGCGACAGATTGTTCGTGGACCGGGCAAATCGCCCAATTCCGGTCTTTCCGCGGCCTCCCACTCGTCCTATCAGTAGCGCGACCGCATTGGCACGATTCTTGATGGGAATCGCGCGCGAGGCTTCTGGTTCCCGGACCGGTGACCTCTACAAGGAAAGTCCGGGTGCAAGTGCAGGGGTCCAGGCAGGCGTGAAGAAGATCGAAGCCATCATCAAGCCGTTCAAACTCGATGAAGTTAAGGAAGCGCTCCACGAAGTGGGCGTGTCAGGCATCACCGTCACCGAGGCGAAGGGCTTCGGACGCCAGAAGGGCCACACAGAACTTTATCGTGGCGCAGAATACGTCGTCGACTTCCTGCCGAAGGTGAAGCTGGAAGTTGTCGTCCCCGATGCCTTGGCCGAACGCGTCGTCGAAGCGATCGCGGACGCGGCGCAGACCGGCCGCATCGGCGACGGCAAGATTTTCGTCGTTCCCATCGAAACCGCCGTGCGCATCCGCACGGGTGAGCGGGACGACGACGCACTGTAACGCCGGCCACAGCCGATGAGGACGCGCGCTGGCAGGGGTGCCGGCCGCATTCCTGCAACACGATCAACCTAATCCTCTTTCGGGATCGGAAGAGCAACGCTGGAGAACGAAGAAAATGGCTAGTGCAAAGGACGTCCTGAAGAAGATCAAGGACGAGGAGATCGAATGGGTCGATCTTCGCTTCACGGACCCCAAGGGCAAGTGGCAGCACCTGACCATGGTCTCGTCGGTTCTCGGCGAAGATGAGCTGGAAGACGGCCTCATGTTCGACGGTTCGTCGATCGAGGGCTGGAAGGCCATCAACGAATCGGACATGATCCTCAAGCCCGACCTCGACGCCGTCTACACCGATCCGTTCTCGGCCACCCCGATGCTGATCCTGTTCTGCGACGTCGTCGAACCCTCGACCGGCGAACTCTACGCCCGCGACCCGCGTTCGACCGCGAAGCGCGCGGAAGCCTTCGTGAAGTCGGCCGGCTTCGGCGACACCGTCTACGTCGGCCCCGAAGCCGAATTCTTCATGTTCGACGACGTGAAGTTCTACGACGGCTACGACGGCAACGGCTTCAGGATCGACGACATCGAGCTGCCGGGCAACTCCGATAAGTCGTACGACACGGGCAACCTGGGCCACCGCCCGCGCGCCAAGGGCGGCTACTTCCCCGTCGCTCCGGTGGACTCGGCCGTCGACATCCGTGGCGAAATGGTGTCGACCATGCTTGAAATGGGCCTGCCCTGCGACAAGCACCACCACGAAGTCGCCGCGGCCCAGCACGAGCTCGGCCTGACCTTCGGTACGCTCGTGCAGACCGCCGACCGCATGCAGATCTACAAGTATGTCGTGCACATGGTCGCACAGGCATACGGCAAGACCGCAACCTTCATGCCCAAGCCGATCATGAAGGACAACGGTTCGGGCATGCACACGCACATCTCGATCTGGGAAGGCGGCAAGCCGCTCTTCGCGGGTAACGGGTATGCCGGCCTGTCGGACACCTGCCTGTACTTCATCGGCGGCGTCATCAAGCACGCCAAGGCCCTCAACGCCTTCACCAACCCGACCACCAACAGCTACAAGCGCCTAGTGCCGGGCTACGAAGCACCGGTTCTGCTGGCTTACTCGGCCCGCAACCGTTCGGCCTCCTGCCGTATTCCGTACGGCGCCGGCGAGAAGGCGAAGCGCGTGGAATTCCGCTTCCCCGACGCTATGGCCAACCCGTACCTGTGCTACGCCTCGATCCTGATGGCCGGCCTCGACGGCATCAAGAACAAGATCCATCCGGGTGAAGCGATGGACAAGAACCTGTACGACCTGCCGCCGGCCGAACTGGCCGAAGTGCCGACCGTCTGCGGTTCACTGCGTGAAGCTCTGGACAGCCTTCAGGCCGATCACGCCTTCCTCCTTGAAGGCGGCGTGTTCACCGAAGATCAGATCGAAGCGTACCTCGAACTCAAGTGGCCCGAAGTGCTGCGCTGGGAAACCACGCCGTCGGCGGTCGAGTTCGACATGTACTACAGCGCCTGATCCACGGACAGGCGGCGACCTGTTCGCCGAGAGGGGGCATCCGGAGCGATCCGGGCGCCCCTTTCGTTTGGCGTTTTCACTTTCCTACACGATCCCGGCGGGGGTATCTGTTGTTTCCCCCCGTGGCGGCCCTGCGACACGCACGCCGCCTCGTTTCCAAAGCCCGAATACACGTCACGCAGGCCCTCTGCGCGCCATCGCGCGCGTCCGGCTGCAGCGAAAGGAACAGCCATGGATCGCAAACCCATTTTCGACCAGGTCCGCAGCACGCTGGGCCGCGCCTTCTCTCAACCCGAGGTCGACGCTCTCGACGCGGCGATCGACGCCGCCATCGAAGAAGGCACGCCCTCGCCGCGAGCGCTGGGCCCAGCCGGCACGGCGCTGATCAAGACCTGGGAAGGTTGCGAGAAGCGGCTGAAGGACGGCACCTTCGAGGCTTACCCCGACCCCGGCAGCGCGGATGGTCGCCCCTGGACGATCGGCTGGGGCTCGACAGGCCCGGACATCCGGCCTGGCCTGATCTGGACACAGGCGCAATGCGATGCCCGGTTCGAACGCGACATCGCCGCCTACGTGCGCGAGGTGGCGGAGTTCCTGAGCGCCTCCCCCACCAGCGCCAACCAGTTCGACGCGCTCGTCTCGTTTCATTACAACACGGGCGCCATCCGCCGCTCGACACTGGGCGCGCTGCACAAGGCCGGCCGCTTCGCGGAGGCCCGCGCGGAGTTCGGCCGGTGGATTCACAACAACGGCAAACCCATGAAAGGCCTTCAGAACCGCCGCCGGGAAGAAGCGGAACTCTACGGAACAGCCTGACCTTCCCGCAAGCGATCACGCTGCCGGCACAGCGCGATCACGGCCTTGTCAGTGCGGCACCGCGCCGGTTTCCACGCCGGTCTTGTCATGAAGCGCGAAGCGGTCGACGATGTCCGCGCTCGCCCGGTTGTAGCCGATCACGTCCACGCTGCGACCTTCGCGCCGCAGACGATCGACGATGCGGTCCAGCGCGCCGACGCCCGAAATATCCCAGAAATGCGCGCCGGAGACATCGATGCGGACATGGCGGGCGCTGTCCTCCGCCTGAAAGGCGCGGGTGAAACGCTCGACCGAGGCGAAGAAGATCTGCCCGCTCACGCGGTAGATTGCGGTGTCTCCCTCGGCGATGCGCTCGACCGAGAACATGCGTTGTACCTTCCCGGCGAAAAAGATCCCGGAGAGCAGCACGCCCGCGAGGACACCCAGCGACAGATCCCGCGTGGCGACCACGACGGCCACGGTCACGATCATGACGATAGACGAAGTCGGTGGGTGGCGGCGCAAGTTGGCGATAGACGCCCAGCTGAAGGTGCCGATGGAGACCATCACCATCACCGCCACCAGCGCCGGCATCGGCACCCGGCCCACGAAAGGACCGAGCACGGCAAGCAGGAACAGCAGGAACGCGCCCGCTACAAAGGTGGAAAGACGCCCGCGCCCCCCGGAGGTCACGTTGATGACGGACTGGCCGATCATGGCGCAGCCACCCATGCCGCCGAACAGCGCCGAAACGACGTTGGCGCCGCCCTGCCCCATGCACTCACGCTGCTTGTCGCTGTCGGTGTCGGTCATGTCGTCCACGATCTGCGCGGTCAGCAGCGATTCCAGCAGTCCGACCGCAGCCATCGTCAGGGAGTACGGCGCGATGATCCGCAAGGTTTCGAACGTCAGCGGCACCTGCGGAAGCGCCAGGCTCGGCAGGCCTTCCGGCAGCTTGCCCATGTCGCCCACGGTGTTCACCGGCAGTCCCAGGCTCAGGCTGATCGCGGTGAGGAGGACGATGGCGACGAGCGGCGACGGCACGGCCTTGGTAACACGCGGGAAGAGGTAGATCACGGCCAGGCCCCCGGCCACCATGGCGTACGTGTGCCAGCTGACGTCGGTGAGCTGGGGGATCTGGGCCATGAAGATGAGGATGGCCAGAGCGTTAACGAACCCGGTAATGACTGAGCGCGACACGAACTGCATCACGAGGTGGAGCCGCGCCAGCCCCGCCAGGATCTGGAACAGGCCCATGAGGATGGTGGCGGCGAAGAGATACTCGACGCCGTGGTCACGAACGAGCGGCCCGATCAGCACCGCCACTGCGGCGGTGGCGGCGGATATCATGCCGGGGCGCCCGCCGATCAGCGAGATGGTCATCGCGATGGCGACCGAGGCATAGAGACCGACCCGGGGATCGACGCCGGCGATGATCGAAAACCCGATCGCTTCGGGAATCAGGGCCAGGGCAACAACGATGCCGGCCAGAATGTCGGCGCGCGCGGCCGCAGCATCGCTGAACCACTGCCGCCGGTAGCGGGTGAGAGTGTCTGACATAGAATTTTCCGACAAGAAGGCGTGTCGCCGGCATGAACGGCACAGCTGCGTGCTGCGCTGCAGATCATGCCTGTGTTGTCCGGCGGATCGGCGGCCGGAATAGCCACCCGGATTTGCACCGGGATCCTTGCGAATGGCGGCCTCTTAGCGGAAGCTGCGGGACCTGCGCAAGTGGGAGTATCCGCAACGCCCTCTCATCGGCGCGTGGATAAGTCGGCGTACACGATGACCGAGACGGGTGGTTAAGTGACGGACAGCTTATAAGGCGCAAAAGCGATGTCGCGGCAGATTGCGATAAGGTTGGCCCCGTAAGATGGCACGATTACAACCATCGAGACCTCGCCAGCGGCAATGCGCGCTGATTGCTGCTCAATGATCTTAGCATGCTCGCTATGGTACGGCTCGGCGGCTGACGGATGGGGTGGCTCAAACAGGCGCTCAAGTCCGGAATGCTCGTAAGGCGCTTGCGCCGTGACCACCTCGACCATTGAAATGATATTGCCTTGCCTGAAGTCTTCCATGTGAAGAACCTCAACGCCTGCCAGCGTTAGGGTATATTCCCCGCCAGTTGCTTGCCGCAGGAAGACCGTTGCCGTTTCGCTGCCGAGAACAATTCCTGTAAGTTCGCCATCGTGAAAGTCGGAAAATACGTGCGTCATTATCCACTCTAATGTCAGCCGAGATTTGTCCGCAATGGGGCGCGTGCCGACTGGCAGATTTTGTCCGCGAGGGGTGGTTTGCGGACATTCTTGGCGGGAGGCGCTGGCTACAATCCTCCACTCTGGAAAGTGCGCTGCCATCCCTTCGCTTCGCGGACACGGCCCTGATCGAAATTAAACTGAACTTGTGAAACCAAATGATCGGATGAATTCGTAAACTCGACTGTCACGGTCTGCTCTCCGCATCCGTCCGCCGGGCTGTCCATGTAATCCCACCCGAAAAACCTAAATCCATCTGCGTTCATCGCTAGAGCCAATGCTTTTGCTCCGGCGACACCCGCTCCAAGAGGTCTGCCAACGTCGCCTGCACCAAGGCTAAATTGCGCGTTGTCATCGACGATCCGTGACATTTGCGAAGCGCCGTTATCGTTTGTCAGCGTCAGCGCTGCGGCGATAAGCTGAACGGCTCGATGGGCAAGAGCGTCGTGAACTGCTCTTGCAGACGTGATGTCGCCTAAGTCACACGAATGAGCCGGAGCAGCAGCGAGGATTAAGAGCGCGGAGAGCATTGCGGAAGGCTGCCGCAAAAGGAGAATGTCCACAATGGGGCGCTTGAAGTTCATCCGGATTTCGGCGTGAGAGGGTGATTAGCAGTCAGTCCGCTGGCGCGCAGAGACGCGGTGAGAATTAATGTCGGTGGAGGCGGGTTACACGGTGGCCCGCCTCCGGAATGTTAGCAAGCGCCAAAAGCCGCGTGGTATGCGATCTCGCCTGTTGGATCACTGCCCTCAAAAGTAAGTCGCATGAAATATTCTGGTGGCGCGTCCGGATATCGCAGACCGGGATCATTCTCGAACCCAAAGCGACGATAATAGCCGGGATTTCCGAGGAGTACGCACCCTGCTGCACCTTGCGCGCGCAGTTCCTCGAGACCTTGCCGGATCAGGGCACCCCCAATGCCACGGCCCTGCAGGTCTGGCCGGACCGATACCGGCCCCAGCCCGAACCATTTGCGATTTTCGCCGTCGATCGTGACCGGCGAGAATGCCACGTGGCCGATGATCTCATCCCCTTCCGCGGCAACCAGCGAAATCGTTAACGCCCCTGCATCCCGCAAGGCTGCAATGATGGCCGGCTCCGTTTGATTGCTATGTTCCACCAAGGCAAAAGCGTCAGCGGTAACCTGTTTGATCGCATCGCGATCCTGCTCTTGTTCTTGTCGTATCATCATGATCGAACTTCCTTGGCAATTGTCTAGCTGCGCGTGCAGGGAGCGCCGGTCGAAATACGAACGCGGTAGGGCTGCCATGATGTGGACTTGGTCAGCCGCCCGCGTGGCAGCTTGCTGAAAACAGCCAGCGTACAGTCTGACAGGCCATGGCCCTCGCGGGGTAAAGCAGAAGACATCTGCTGTCGGACGCCGTGTCATGGCGAAACCTGATAAGTCCGCCTTGAGCTAAGGGCGGAGTGTCCGAACGAGGCCGTTTGCCGACGGGCAGCTAGTTTTCCGCTTGCAGGCGACGCTCGTGCCGCGACCTACCTCTTGACCACAGCAGGCATCCCGTCCTTGGACCCGGTGACGTTCTCCCGGGAGTCCTGGCCGGCGGCGGCTGCCGCGATCAGGCGGCTATGTTGAGCGGCATCGATCCGTTCCCATCCCGCGCGCCCCAGCTTCTCCATCGGGCGATAACGTACCTTGTACTGCATCCGCGCCGAGCCTTCGACCCAATAGCCCAGATAGACATAGCTGAGGCCCATATCCTCCGCCCGCTGGATGTGGTCGAGGATGATGTAGTTGCCGAGGCCCTGCCGCGCGCTTTGCGGATCGTAGAAGGAGTAGATCATCGAGAGGCCGTCGCACTGCCGGTCAGTCAGGCACGCGCCGACCAGACGTCCGGGCGTGGTGCCGTCGATCGAGGGTTCGCGGTATTCGATGACGTAGGTGGTGACCGGCGTGTGCTCCACCATGTCGGCAAAGTCGACCTCGTCCATGCTGGTCATACCACCTTCCGGGTGACGCACGGCAAGGTAGCGCTGCAACAGATCGAACTGTTCGCTGGTCGACCACGGGCGGCAGACGGTCGTCACCAGATCCGCGTGCTCCTGCAGCGTCCGTTTCTGGGTGCGGGACGGCTGGAATTCATTGGCCACGACGCGGACGGAGACGCAGGCACTGCAGTCGATGCAGGAGGGCCGGTACGCAACCGTCTGGCTGCGCCGGAACCCGATGCGGCCGAGCGCATCGTTCAGCGAATCGGCGTGCGGCCCCTTCAGTTCCGTGAAGACCTTGCGTTCGCTACGCCCCGGCAGATACGGGCACGGCGCCGGGCTCGTCACGAAAAAGCGCGGGAATCGAACGGGTGCCGTCACCGAACTGTGTCATCCTTTAGCTTGGGGCCGGCGCAGTGTCCGTCTCGTCGGGTAAATATGCATCCCCGATCAGCGTCATGCGAGTCCTTTAGCAACAAAAACCGACCATCCGACGCCTGATTCCCACCGCTACGGCCCTATCCGGCGCAGCCGTGCCATTTCGGGGCATCGGAACCCCTGCCGGCATGGGCACGGGTCTTCTGGTCGTACTTACTCCGTCTCGACCAGCTTCACCTCGTAGCCCTCGCGCCGCAAGGCGGAGACGAGCGCTTCGAGTTGCTGCTTGTCCCGAGCCTCGCACTCGATTTCGGTGACCAGGCCCTTGGCAGGCAGGTGCGTGAAGATGCGCTGGTGAAAGACCTCGATGATGTTCACGTTGTGCTCGTGGAACACCTTGGCCACCTTGAACAGGGCACCGGCGCGATCCTGCAGGCCGATGCGCAAGCGGGCGAGGCGGCCGGATCGCGCAAGATCGCGCAGGAGGACATTGGCCAGCAGCCGGGTGTCGATGTTGCCCCCAGACAGCACCATGCCGATCCTGCGGCCGGCGAAGAGTTCGCGGTTGTTGATGACGGCGGCCAGACCGGTAGCGCCAGCGCCTTCGACCAGTGTCTTCTCGATCTGCAGGAGCAGCGCCAGCGCACTTTCGATCTGCGATTCGCTGACGAGCAGGAATTCGTCCAGCAGCGGGCGCAGCACCTTCGAGGTGAACAGGCCGGGCGCGATCACGGCGATGCCTTCCGCCAGCGTATCGCCGCCGATAGGCAAATTCGTGCCCTTGAGCAGGTTATACATCGAGGGATAAAGCTGCGCCTCAACGCCGATCAGCCGGATCGCGGGATTGATGTCCCGCGCGATCGTGCCCATGCCCGAGGCGAGGCCGCCGCCGCCGACCGGCAGGACCAGCGTGTCGAGATCCGGCACGTCCTCCAGCATCTCCAGAGCGACGGTTCCCTGACCGGCGGCGACATGCGGATCGTCGAAAGGATGGATGAAGGTGAGGCCCAGCTCCGTTTCGAGCTTGCGGGCGTGGGCGTAAGCCTCATCGAAGCTCTCGCCTTCCAGCACGACATTCCCGCCCACGCTCTCAGTCTGCATGACCTTCACCGTCGGCGTGGTCTTGGGCATGACGATCGTCACCGGAACGCCCAGGCGCGTGCCGTGGTAGCTCAGGCCCTGTGCGTGGTTGCCCGCCGACGCCGCGATGACGCCACGCGCCTTGCGCTCCTCCGGCAGCTGCATCAGGGCGTTGAGCGCGCCGCGCTCCTTGTAGGCGGCGGTGAACTGCAGGTTCTCAAACTTCAGCCACACCTCTGCGCCCGTGATCGCGCTGAGAGTGGCGCTGTATGCGGTAGGCGTGCGCACGACCTTGCCCGAAATTCGCTCGGCCGCCGCGCGTACGTCGGCTGCGGTCAGCGGGGCGTCGTCGACGGCCGCGGGAGCGATGTTGAGCAGAGTCTGGTCCATAGCTGCGGGCGAGTACCGGAATTGGCGCCCGATGGAAAGCGCGTCCGGACAGGGGTGAAGGCGCAGCGTCGGCGCCTCTGTGCCGGGGCACAGACCACAAGACGCAACGTCTTGAAGGCTGGCGGTTTGCTTTCCTGGAAAACCCGCTAGAAAGCGCCGTATGACCGAGCAGACCGCCCCTTCCCCCGTCACGCCCCGGAAAGTCTCCATGATCGGCCTTGGCACGATGGGCGGCGCGATAGCACGCCACATCGCCAGGGCCGGGCACGAATTGACGATCTACAACCGCACGCCCGAACGCGCGCGCAAGTGGACGCAGGACAATCCCGGTCTTGCGCATCGCATCGCCGCAAACCCTGCTCACGCCGCGCAGGACGCCGATGTCGTCATCACCTGCGTCGGCAATGACGACGACCTTGCCGACGTGGTGCTCGGCCCGAACGGCGTGTTCCGCATGCTGAAAAAGGGCGGCACCTTCATCGATCATACGACGGTCTCGGCCCGCATCGCGCGCCAGATCTCGGTTGAGGCCCGCGATCTCAAGATCCACTGCGTCGATGCGCCGATGACCGGCTCGCAGATCGGTGCGGAGAACGGCACCCTCACCCTCATGTGCGGTGGCCGCGACGATGCGATCGAGGCGGCGCGCCCGATCATGGAGGCCTACTCCAGCCGTATCGTTCACGTGGGCAAGGCCGGCTCCGGCCAGATCGCCAAGATGGCCAACCAGATCTGCATCGCCGGCAACGTCGCCGCCCTTGCCGAAGCGGTGCGCTTCGCCCAGGCATCGCACCTCGACATGGACAAGGTCTACGATGCGATCTCCGGCGGCGCCGCGCAGTCCTGGCAGATGGACAACCGCTGGAAGACCATGGACGCCGACGAATTCGACTTCGGCCTCGCGATCGACTGGATGCGCAAGGATCTGGGCCTCAGCCTCGAGGAAGGCCGGGGCCTTGGCGTATCGCTGCCGATCGCCGCGCTCGTCGATCAGTTCTTTTCCGAAGTGCAGAGCCAGGGCGGCGGGCGTCTCGACACGAGCGCGATCATCAAGCGGCTCCCGAAGAAGGGTAACAAGTGAAGCAATCGAATACGGCCGCCCGCCTTCTGCTTTGCGGCGCGGCATTGGTACTGACGAGCCCGAACACGGCTCTGGCTGACGTGCTGGTGGACAACGTGGTGGGCATCACCCCGGACGGACACGGCGGAGTGGAGCGCTTCGAAGGATTCCTGGTCGGCACCGACGGCCGCATCAAGCAGGTGTTCCGCAAGGGCGAGAAGAGGCCCAAGAAGGTGGAATACCAGGTCGACGGCAAGGGCCGCACGCTCGTTCCCGGCATGATCGACGCGCATGGCCACGTGATGGCCACCGGTTTCGCTCGCATGACGCTAGATCTCTCGGCGGCGCGGACCCTTGACGAGGCGCTGTCGCGTGTCGCTGCCTGGAGCGCGGCGCATCCGGACGCACCGTGGATCCTCGGCCATGGCTGGAACCAGGCTCAGTGGGGGCTGGACCGTATGCCCACCGCAGCCGAGCTCGACCAGGTGACAGGTGGCAAGCCGGCATGGCTCACCCGTGTCGACGGCCACGCCGGCTGGGCCAACAGCGCCGCGCTGGCGGCCGCAGGCGTGAACGCCGCAACACCGGATCCGGCGGGCGGGCAGATCGTGCGCGTCGAAGGCTCGACGGCGCCAGCCGGCGTGCTGGTCGATGCGGCGACGGATCTCGTCGACAAGCGTCGCCCCAAGCCCCGGGCCGAGGACAGCGACACCGCCTTTGGCGAAGCGCAGCTGCAGTTCCTTGCAGCAGGCGTGACCACCATCGCCGACATGGGCACCACAATGGAGGACTGGCAGACCTTCCGCCGTTCGGCCGACCGTGGGGAGATGCGTATGCGCATTGTCGCCTATGCCGGCGGGATCGACGCCATGACCCTGATCGGTGGCCCCGGCCCTACACCCTGGCTTTACGACGACCGGCTGCGCCTGAACGGCGTGAAGCTTTACCTCGATGGCGCCCTTGGTTCACGCGGGGCATGGCTCAAGGCGCCCTACGCGGACGACGCGAAGACGCGGGGCCTGCCGCAGATGAGCGGCACTCAGCTGAGCAACCTCATGAGCCGGGCCGCGATGGACGGTTTCCAGGTCGCCGTTCACGCCATCGGGGACCAGGCGAACGCGACCGTGCTCGATTCGATCGAGGAACTGTCCCAGACCTACAAGGGCGACCGGCGCTGGCGCATCGAGCATGCGCAGATCGTTGATCCTGCCGACATTCCCCGCTTCAGCCGCAACGGCGTGGTCGCGTCGATGCAGCCGCAACACCAGGCGTCGGACCGCGTCATGGCGGAAGCGCGGCTGGGTCCGCAACGGCTTGCGGGTGCCTACGCGTGGAAGTCTATCGCCAATGCCGGGGCGCGGCTCGCGTGCGGTTCGGACACTCCGGTCGAACCGGCGCGCCCGTTCGAGGGGATAGCCGTGGCGATCAGCCGCACCGGCCCGGATGGCCAGCCAACGGGCGGCTGGCAGCCGCGGGAAGCCCTCTCCCGCGAGGCAGCGCTTGGCGCCTACACGACAGGCGCGGCCTACTCGCTGTTCGCGGAAGACCGGCTGGGCCGGATCGCCAAGGGCATGCGCGCGGACTTCCTGTTCGTGGATGCCGATCCGATGACGGCCAGCCCGGAGCAGCTTCGCGCGACGCGGGTTCTGGAAACGTGGATCGGCGGCAAGCTGGCGTGGTCCGCCGCGCAGGACGGCGGCAAAGCCGGCGTCCGGCGCTGATCCGTCACGGAGGAGGGAACGCCCCTCCTCCTCCAGCCTTCCGACCGCCGCGAGCCGGGGTCACTCGGCGGCGGCGTGTCCTGCGGCCTTGGCGTTCTCCTCGATCGCCTTTTCCTCAGCCGCGCGTTCCTGAGCGTCCTTGCGCTCGGTGAACCACATGACGACCAGCGTGCCTTCGAACAGCAGCAGCAGCGGGATTGCCAGAAGCAGCTGCGAGATGACGTCCGGCGGGGTCGCGACGGCGGCGATGATGAAGGCGACGACGATCGCGTAACGCCGTGCCGCCACGCATTGCTGGCGGGTGACGATGCCCGCGCGATTCAGCAGCATGAGCAGAACCGGCAGCAGGAAGCTGACGCCGAACGCGAGGATGAACTGCATCACGAGCGAGAGGTAATCGCCGGTGCCCGGCAGCGCCTCCAGCTTGAGACCACCTTTCTGCCCTTCAAAGCCGAGGAAGAAGTGAAAGGCCGTAGGCATCACCACGTAGTAGGCGAGCGCGGCGCCCATTGTGAAAAGGACAGGGGTCGCGATGAGGAACGGCAGGAACGCCTTCTTTTCCTTCGCGTAGAGGCCCGGTGCGACGAACAGCCAGATCTGGTTGGCGATGACCGGAAAGCTCACGAAGAACGCCGCGAACATGGCAACTTTCACTTCCACGAAAAAGGCTTCGTAGAGCTTGGTGTAGATCAGCTTGCCCTCGCCCGGCGGGAAGGCCTGGGTGAGCGGCCGCACCAGGAACGAGAAAATGTCGCTCGCGAAGTAGAAGCACACGGCGAAGGCGACGAGGAAGGCGAAGACGGCGCGGACGAGGCGGCCCCTGAGTTCGATCAGGTGATCGAGCAGCGGCGCCTGCGTGTCGTCGATGTCGGAAATGCGAAAGGGCGGCATGATGGAACTCTGGACGAGGGTCAGGGCGGGGGCGGCGGCAGCTGCAGTTCGGCCTGCCGGACCGGCGCTTCGCCTTCGTCACCGGCTTCCGGGGCAACTGCCGCTCCGGAGGGCGCCTGCATGTCCTCGGCTCCGGGATGCGCGATCCGGTCCGGAGAAGCCTCCATGGAAGGAAGCTGCGGGCTCGCCTTCATGATCGCTTCGTTCTGCTCACGCCACTTGCGCTCCATCTCCTCAAGCTCGGCTTCGCGCACCATCGCGTCGATGCCGGACCGGAAATGGTTCGACATCCGGCGCATCTTGCCGATCCAGCGGCCAGCCGTGCGCAACGCCGCCGGCATGTCTTTCGGGCCGATGACGACAATCGCCACGATGGCGACCATCAGCACTTCGGATGCGCCGATATCGAACATTCCCGATCAGTCCCGGGCGATCAGACCTGCTCGTTCCTGTTTTCGACCGGCGTGGCCGCGGCATCCGGCGCCGGATCGGCTTTCTGCGTGCCGATCTGGGCAGCAGGCGGAGTAGGCGAAGCCTTCCTGGCCTCCTCCTCGTTCATGCCGTCCTTGAAGCTTTTGATGCCCTTGCCGAAGTCACCCATGATTTCAGACACCCGGCCGCGTCCGAACAGCACGAGCACGATCACGAGAACGATCAGCCAGTGCCAGATCGAGAAGCTACCCATAACCTCAACTCCAAATCAGCCGGTCGATACCGACCGGTTTACAATGGGCATGTAAGCCCTTTGGCGGCAAGTTACCAGTCGAGTATGGCACCTGTGTGGCTGCCGCCCAGGCTCAATCGTCGCCGTTCCCCACGGTCTGCGGGCTGCGGGCGTTTTCGAGATCGAGGGCGGCCCCGATCATGTCCTCGTCCACAGGATCGAGCAAGCCGGCGGCGCGCAGTTCCTCCAACCCCGGCAGTTCCCGCAGCGACCCAAGGCCGAAATGCTCCAGGAACGCTGGTGTCGTGGCGTAGATGACCGGCCGCCCGGGCACCTCGCGCCGCCCGGCGACGCGCACCCATCCCGCTTCCATCAGCACGTCGAGCGTACCCTTGGCTGTCTGCACGCCGCGAATCGCCTCGATCTCGGCCCGGCTGACGGGCTCATGGTAGGCGACGATGGCCAGAACCTCGGTGGCGGCGCGGCTGAGACGGCGAAGCTCCTCCTTCTCCCGGCGAAGAAGGTGAGCAAGGTCAGGCGCCGTTTCGAAGTGCCAGCGCTCGCCGCGCCTGACCAGCTGGATGCCGCGACCTTCGTAATGCCGCTGCAGACGAGTAAACGCCGGCGCCACGTCCGCCGCCTTCCCCGCGAGGCCCAGATGCGTCGCCACCTGGTCGACGGTCAGGGGCTCTTCCGCAGCGAACAGGGTCGCCTCCACGGCCCGGATGATGTCATCGGGCACGCCGTTTTCGATCTCCGTCACTTCAGCTGCCTTTCAGCGCGCGCAGGCGCAAGGGTCCGTACGTCTCTTCCTGTGCCAGTTCCGCCTTGCCGGTGCGGGCCAGTTCCAGCGCCGCGACGAAACTGGATGCCAGCGCCGAACGCCGCAACTGCGGATCCGCCCAGCTGTCCTGGGCGGCGGGAACGAAGTCGCGCAGGTCCATCCAGTCGATCGCCACCCCAAGCATGGAGGACACGCGCTGGATCGCGCTGTCCAGCGTCATCACCATGCGTTCGCGCACCATGTGAACGACAGGCTGGGAGCGGACCTTCACGCCGCCGTAGGCACGGACCAGATCATACCAGTCGCACTGCCAGCGGGACTTGCGGTCCACCCGCAAGCCTTCCGGCGCACCGCGCGGGAACACGTCGCGCCCCAGCCGGTCGCGCGCCATGAGGCGGGCTGCGGCTTCGCGCATCGCGTTCAGGCGCTGCAGACGCATCTGCAGGCGCAGCGCCAGTTCCTCCGGCCCGGGGCTTTCCTGCTCCTCGCGCGGCAGCAGAAGCGCGGACTTGAGGTATGCCAGCCATGCCGCCATCACCAGGTAGTCCGCCGCAAGCTCGAGCTGCAAGGCTTCGGCCTCTTCGATGTAGGTCAGGTATGCATCGACCAGTTCGAGCAGCGAGATGCGCAACAGATCGACCTTCTGCCGCCGTGCAAGGTCGAGCAGGAGGTCGAGCGGGCCTTCCCATCCCTCGATCTCGAGGTACAGCTTGTCCGCCCCGGCACCAGGCGTGCCGGCGTCCATCCCTTGCGCGTCCCAGTCAGCGAAGAGAGTGGGGGAACTCGCCACCTTCAGGCTGCCCGCAGCGCCAGCAGCGCATCGCGCTTCGCCAGCAGCGCACGCCTGTCGGCAGCTTCGGGCACGGACACCCCTTCGAGTGCCCGCTGAAGCCGCGCGGCGGTCGCCTCGCTCATCGAGGGCAAGGCCTCGGCGATGCCGCCCATGTCATCCATCTTCGCCCAGCAGTTGAGGGCGATGTCGCACCCGGCCGCAATCGCGCGCGCCGCCCGCTCGGGCACGGAGCCACAGAGCGCCTCCATGTCGAGATCATCGGTCAGGAGCAGGCCGTCGAAGCCGATGTCCCGGCGGATCACCTCGTTTACCACGAAGGGGGAAAGGGTGGCGGGGTTCTCCGCGTCCCAGGCGGTGTAGCGCACATGCGCCGTCATCCCGATGGGCGCCGCAGCCAGAGTCCGGAACGGCGCGAGGTCGGTTTCCAGTTCCTCGCCCGAGGCGGTGACGGTCGGCAATTCCTTGTGGCTATCCGCCGTGGCCCGCCCGTGCCCCGGAATATGCTTGATACAGCCCGCGACCCCGGCTCGCCCCAGACCATCCAGGATCGCGCGGCCCAAAGCGGAGACACGCACGGGGTCCGAGCCGAGGGCGCGATCGCCGATCACATCGTGGGCGCCCGGCTGGCGGACGTCGAGCGACGGGTGACAGTCGACGCTGATGCCGGCTTCGGCCAGATCCATGCCGAGGACCTGCGCATTCACCCGTGCGGCCTCGATGGCGCTGGCAGGCGCCTGGTCGAACAGGCGGTCGAACGCCTCACCGGCGGGATAGGCGTCCCATACCGGCGGCTTCATGCGGGCGACACGGCCGCCTTCCTGATCGATGCAGATGAACAGGCGGTCCCGACCAAAGAGGGCGCGCAACTCGTCGGTCAGCGCCCGGACCTGCTCGCGGCTTTCCACATTGCGGCCGAACAGGATGTAGCCTGCGGGGTCGGCATCGCGGAAGAAGGCGCGTTCATCGTCCGTCAGGGTCAGGCCGGAAAGGCCGAATATCGCGGGAGTCATGCCCGGTTTCGTCGCAGAATCCTGCACCGATCGCAAGGAAGCGCCCACGACAGGATGTGGATGGCGCAATCGGCCCTGTACCCGCCGGGCTTTACGCCGCCCCCTCGATGCTGTCACACCTGGGGTTATGACGCGCAGTTTCGGATCTCCCCCCTCGCCCGCCGAATTCGAAGCTCTGGCTCATGCGGCCTTCGCCCGTATTCCGGAGCCATTTTCCCTACACCTCGAGGGCATCACCGTTCACATCGAGGACTTCGCGGACGAGGACACCCTGCGCGACATGGGCATCGCAGACGCCTGGGAACTGACCGGCCTCTACCACGGCCGCCCGATGGACGAGGATTCGGTCTGGCTTTCGGGTGAGCTTCCGCCGCGCATCACCCTTTACCGCCAGCCCCTCCTTGCCGAATGGTGCGAAACGGATGTCGCGCTGGAGGATCTGGTGGCACACGTGGTCGTTCACGAGGTAGGTCATCACTTCGGCCTGACGGACGAGCAGATGCACGCGCTGGAGGGCCAGGCGAACTGATCCGGCAGCCAAATTCGTCCTTGGTTCGTCACGATCACCTGCGATAGAGCGCGGCCATGACCTCCCCAAGCCTCAGAGCAATTCCGCTCCTCGCTCTTCCGCTCATCGCGGCCTGCGCCACACCCCAGGCCATTCGCCAGTCCTCTGCGGCCGGACCTGTCGAAGTGGGCATCATCGCCCTTAACGACTTCCACGGCGCCCTTGAGCCGCCCAAGGCTTCGATCCCGGCGCCGACCGGGGACGGCCGCACGGTGTCGGTTCCCGCGGGCGGCGCGGCCTGGCTTGCCTCCGCCGTCGATTCGCTGAAGGCGCGCCACGCGAACAACGTCGTTGTGGCTGCCGGTGACCTGACCAGCGCATCCCAGCTCGCCTCCTCGCTGCACCTCGACGAGCCGGCGGTCGGCGTGATGAACCGCATCGGACTGGAGTTCAACGCGGTCGGCAATCACGAGTTCGACCGCGGCCCCAAGGAGCTCCAGCGCCTGCAGAACGGCGGCTGTGAGAAGAATACGCGCCTCGATCCCTGCAAGGTCGAGCAATTCGGCGGTGCCCGCTACCGGTATCTTTCCGCCAGCACCTTCCGAGAGGACGGTTCCACCCTGTTCCCGGCCACCGGCATAAAGACCTTCGGCGAAGGCGCTTCACGGGTGACGGTCGGCTTTGTTGGCCTTTCCCTGAAGTCGGTGCCGACGCTCGTTTCTCCCAACCAGCTGAAGGGCCTGACCTTCGGCGACGAGGCCGAAGCGATCAACCGCGCCGTTCCGGCCCTGAAGGCGCAAGGGGCGGATGCAGTCGTCGTGCTGATCCACCAGGGCGGCAAGACCTTCGGCCAGGATCCGAACGGCTGCACCGACCTCACCGGCGGCATCCGGCCCATCCTCGATGCGCTGAACCCCGGGGTGGACCTCGTCGTCTCGGGCCACACGCACGAGCAGTACGTCTGCGAGTACCCGGCGAAGAACGGCACCGGTTCGCCGATCCTGCTGACGAGCGCGGGCGTCTATGGCAAGGTCGTGACCGACATCACCCTCACCATCGATCCGGTCGCGAACAAGGTCATCGCCAAGAAGGCGCACAACGTCATCGTCCAGTCGGAAGGTTACAGCAGCGGCCGTGGCGACGCACCCAATACGCCGCTGTTCCCGCAGTTCCAGCCTCGCGCCGATGTCGCGCAGTACGTGGCGTCCTACGTCCACGCCGCTGCGGACCTGATTGCGCGGCCGGTGGGCAAGCTGTCGGAACCGGTGGCCAAGGGCGGCACCAGCGGCACCGGCGGCCCGCTCGGCAACCTCGTTGCCGACTCGCAGCTCGCCGGAAGCCGTTCCGCCGGCGCGCAGATCGCCTTCACAAACCCCTTCGGCCTCCGCGCGCCCATTGATCCTGCGCCTGACGGCTCGGTCAACTTCGGGCAGGTCTACGCGGTTCAGCCCTTCAGCAACGAACTGGTGACCATGACCCTCACCGGCGCGCAAGTGCGCGAAGTGATCGAGGACGGCCTCGACGACGAGGGCGACAAGCAGGTTCTTGCCGCGTCTGCGGGCCTGAAGTTCACCTACGACATGCGTCGCCCGTCCGGGCAGCGGGTGGTATCGCTGACGCTGAATGGCCGGTCGATCGACCCTTCGGCGAAGTACCGTGTCACGGCCGTAAACTTCCTCGCCGAAGGGGGCGACGGTTTCGCGACCTTCAGGAAGGGCACGGACGTGGTGCGCGGCATGGTGGACAACGAGGCGTTCCAGGAATGGCTGGCAGCCGTGCCGGTGCGCCAGGTCCCCCGGGAAGAACGCGCGGTCCGGCTCGACTCGTGAGAGAACGGGCGGAGGAGCAAGGCTCCGCCCTTTCGTAGCCTGCCGGTCGCCAATCCACGCACATTCACTGCCGGGACGATGGAAGGGCGCTTGCACATGGCATCGTCTTGCGCACACTCACCTGCAAAACAGGGGAGAGAACGCGATGCCATTCACCGGTCCGCTCGAAGACCGTCTCGCCATTCGGGAACTCTACGGCACCTATGCCGACGCAAGCTGGCGCGGCGACCGTGAACTGTGGCTGAGTACGTTCGCTGCAGACGGACGGTGGAGCAGCCACCTGTTCGACGCGACCGGGCATGATGCCCTTGCCGCGACGTGGGACAGCCTCTGGAAGGACTGGGCCTCGGTCGCGTTCCTGGGCGAAATCGGAGCGATGGCGATCGACGGCGACATGGCCGCCGCCCGCTCCTACGCCCGGGAGGTGGTACAGACCCAAGCGGGCACAGTGTTCAAGCTTTGCGGCCATTACACCGATGCGCTCGCAAGGTTGGGCGGCGAATGGAAGTTCACGCACCGCGCCTACACAATGACCATCGGCGAATTCCCGGAATGAGCGCTTTTTCCGGCCCGCCGGAGGACCGCGCCGCCATTCGCGAACTGCTCGAGACGTATGCCGATGCCGCCTCACGCATCGACAAGGCGCAGTGGCTGGACTGCTGGGCTCCCGATGCGGAGTGGATCACCAGCCACGCCCAGGTGCGCGGTCATGACGAGCTAGGCCGCACCTGGGACGACCTTTTCACCGACATGGACGCGATGATCTTCTTCGCCATGCCGGGCGCGATCCAGGTGGCGGGGGATACGGCGACAGCGCGCTGCCATGTGCGTGAAATCGCCCGGATCGGGGGCAAGGTGATGAAGTTCGCCGCTCGCTACGACGACGATCTGGTGCGCCATGACGGCCGCTGGCGCTTCGCCCGGCGGACCTACGTGATGAACATTGCCGAGTAGGGTTGTCAGGCTCCCCTGCTTTCAGTTCCGATAGACCGCCCCTGCTGCTGCTTGAAACAGCGCCGTTTCGGTGATCCTTACTCTTTGCAAAAGTGGCCTTGCTGGCTGAACGGCCGGCTTTCTCTCGAATTCGGATGAGGTGAAGCGAGACGCGGCAGCGATGCTGCGAATAACTCCCTAGGGACATATCCATTGGGAGACGGGCCGTGGAACTTATTTCCAATCTCATCCTTGTCGACGCAAACATGCGTCGACGGGCCACTATCAGTCACGTACTTTCCGGCGGCGGCATCCACGTGGAACCTTTCGAGACGATCGAGGAGCTGACAGCCGCCTGGCCCCGTGCCGGCGTGGTGATGGTGCACGACCACGCCGGCGCGATCGACACGCTGGTCGCCAGCATGGCCAGCCATGGAGACTGGTTCCCGATCATCGCCTTCAGCGAAGAACCCGATGCGCAACGTATCGTCCGCGCCATTCTTGATGGCGCGATCGACTACATCGCCTGGCCCATCTCCCCCGAAGATCTGGCGACCAGTCTTGGCACGGCCATCGCACGCGCGGAAAGCCTCGGCAACGCCAAGCTGCGCGAAGTGATGGCCCGCGCCCGCGTGGAACGCCTCACCCGGCGCGAGCGGGAAGTGCTGGGCGGCGTTGCAAGCGGTCTGTCCAACCGCCTGATCGGCGAAAAACTGGCTATCAGCCCCCGCACCGTGGAAATCCACCGTGCGAACATGCTTACCAAGCTCGGCGCTAATCACACCTCCGATGCGATCCGCATCGCCATCGAGGCCGCGCTGGTAAACTGACCGGCGCCCCCGCTATGCGTCGTCAGTGCAGCCGCAGGGAAAGCGGAATGGCCGGCATCTCAGGGGTTTCCGGCTCCACGTCACCGCGTTCCAGATGCGCGACCACGCCCGAGACATGCCCGGCAAGCACCGCAAGCGCCAGCGTTGGGCCGTCGGTGATCGCTTCCTCGGGTGCGCCCGCAGGCACCACCGTCGCCAGGCAGACGGCATTGCTGCCGCGCGAGAGCATGAGGGCTGCGTCCGGCCCCACGATTTCGAGCACGGCGTTCAGCGTAGCGCCACATTCCAGCATGGCTTCGATACGCGGATAGTCGAGCCCGGAAGCGCCATCCGATCCGCCGCCCGGCAGAAGGATCAATGCCTCCCGGACACGATCGGCCTCTTCACAAGCGGTACTGCCCGCAACGTCATGCAGGAAGTCCCGCAGCCGCGCCGCATGGGCGCGGCTGCCGCCCATCTTCTCCAGGATTGTCGTCATCATTGTATCGTCTTTCGCGTTCCGAAGGGCGCGTCTTTGTCCCCCAAAAGAGGTGCGCGGTGCTACGACCAACTCTAGGGGTTAGCCGCCATCCTTGTCGCATTACAACTTGTGTAATGAAGGTGGAATACCAGTACGCGAAACCGGACCGTCCAGCGCCGGGACCACCATCCTAAGCCAAAGCGGCCTAACCAAAAACCGAGAACCATTCCGGATTTCTAGGAGCGGCGAAAACCTGTGCGCCGATCCACCAGATCCGCCGCTTTTCCCCCATTCGGGCGAATCGCTTCTAGCGTGAAGCGATATGATCCAGCTTGTCCGCCACCCAGTCCGGTTCGGTCAACATGAGGTCGTGACCGGTGTCGATGTCCCATACCCGTCCCTGCGCGCGCGTGTGAAGCTGCTCCATCGCTCGCCCCGGAATCGTCGAGGTGCAGATGAGGTGCGATTCAGGCGTCGCCCTCATCGCCGCTTCGTTCCTCAAGGTGAGCTTCTGTTCGAAGCATTTCCACGGGTGCGCTGTCAGCCGCGCATCCGTCCAGGCGCCGAGTTCCGGATCCGTCACGCCGAAGAAAGCCGCCATTCCCGCATGAGGCGCCATGACGAGGGGCACGCCGTCCACCTCATGAAGCCCCCGACGCGCGCCTTCGATGGCTTCGTGAGCATGGTCGTGGAGCGATTCTCCGTCCGTCGGATAAGCGGCATCGAGATAGACGCGATGACCAATGCGCTCGGGCACGCGGTCGGCCACACCGGTGATGACCATTCCGCCATAGCTGTGGCCGACGAGGATGACCCGGGTAAGATCCTCGAACGCAATGAGCTGCACGATATCCCTGATGTGCGTGTCCAGGTCTATGTCCGCGCTCATCACATGGGCCCGGTCGCCAAGCCCGGTAAGCGAAGGGGCATGGACCTCGTGGCCCATGCGGCGCAGCCTCTGCGCCACGAACTTGTAGCACCAGCCGCCATGGCCGCCGCCATGAACCAGCACGAATATCGCCATCCGGCCCTCCCCGTTCCTCAGGGTGCGAGCATCCCTCCGAGATAAGTGCGTGTCAACGCATCTGCCCGGGTGCCAAAGGGATCAGGCGGGCGACGCCATCTCCCCCTGCGCCGCGAACCACGGCACCATGCGTTCGATGGCGTCCTCGATCTCCGGCGTGGAAACGGCGAAGCTGAAGCGGATGAAGCGGTTGCCCTCCACCGGATCGAAATCGATACCGGGCGCCGTCGCCACCCCGGTATCCGCAAGAAGCCGGCGACAGAACGCGAGGCTGTCCTGCGTGAGATGGCCAATGTCGGCCCAGATGTAGAAGGCCCCGTCGGGCGGGGCGATCTTCTGGAGGCCCAGCCGCGGCAGGGCGGAAAGCAGCAGTTCGCGGTTGCGCGCGTAGCTGGCGTGATGCCCTTCCAGTTCCTCCACGCAGTCGAAGGCGACCAGCCCCGCATGCTGGGACAGTACGGGAGGCGTCAGGAAAAGGTTGGCGATCCGCGCGCGCGCAGCCTCGATCAGGTGGAGTGGAACGACCAGCCAGCCCAGCCGCCACCCCGCCATGGAGAACCATTTCGAGAAGCTGTTCACCACCAGCGCGTCCGGCATGTGCTGCAGCATGGAGTCCGCTTCCACGTCATAGGTGAGGCCGTGGTAAATCTCGTCCGAGATGACGGCGATGCCCTTGCGCCTGCACACCTCTGCGATCGCGGCCAGTTCCTCGCGCGCGATGACGGTCCCGGTCGGGTTCGCCGGGCTGGCGAGGATCAGCCCCTCCGGCGCCGGATCAAGCGCGTCGAGCGCCGCTGCCGTCACTTGGTAACGCTCCGCCGGACCGCAGGGCAGCTCCACCGGCTCAATATAGAGGGTGCGCATCGCATTGCGGTATGCCACGTATCCGGGCCGTGCCACGGCGACCCGTGATCCAGGCCGGAAGAGGCACGAAAGGGCCAGCACGAAAGCAGGTGAGGCGCCGCAGGTCAGGAACACCTGCTCAGGCGAAACCTCGGCGCCGTAAGCCTCGCGGTAGTGCCGCACGATCCGGTCGCATAGGGCGGGGCTCTCCCAGTAGCCGCCAGCCTCGCTGTCGAGCACCGCGTGAGCCGCTGCGATGGCCGCCGCCGGTGCGCCGGTGGATGGCTGGCCGTATTCCATGTGAATCACGTCGCGTCCCTGGGCGGCGAGTTCGTAGGCGAGGCGGCCGATGGTGGTGGCGTGAAAGGGTTCGACATGCGCGATCATGTTCGCCTGCTACGCCCAGCGCGCAGGCGACGCAATGCGACGGAAGGGTCGCTTGATCCAGACGGCAGCGCGGCATCTCCCCATGGCCAGCGGCGCGGCAGGCCCGCAAGAAGGATTGGAGGAGAACACGACATGGCGACAAGCCTGGATCACTACCGCCTGCTCGGCCGTTCGGGCTTGAGGGTTTCCCCCCTCGCCCTTGGAACGATGACGTTCGGCGCCGATGGCGGCTGGGGCAGCACCGAGGATGAGGCTCGGGCCATGGTCGACCGCTTCATCGACGGCGGCGGCAACTTCATCGACACCGCCAATTTCTACGGCCGGATGGGGCGCTCGGAGGAATGGCTCGGACGCATCGTCCAGGGTCGGCGGCACCCGCTGGTGATCTCGACCAAGTATTCCCTGACCACACGCCCCGGCGATCCCAACGCAGCGGGAAACCAGCGCAAGACGATGGTGCGGGCCGTGGAGGACTCCCTCCGGCGTATGCAGACCGATTACATCGACTTGCTCTATCTCCACATGTGGGACTTCCGCACGCCCGTCGACGAGATCCTGCGCGCTTTCGATGACCTCGTGCGCAGCGGCAAGGTTCTTTACATCGGGCTTTCGGACGTTCCGGCGTGGCAGGCCAGCCGCATGCAGGCGATCGCCGAACTGCGGGGTTGGACGCCGTTCTGCGCCTTGCAGATCCAGTACAGCCTGATCGAGCGCACGGTGGAGCGCGAACTCATCCCGATGGCTGTCGAGATGGGCATGGGCGTTTCACCTTGGGCACCGCTCGGCCAGGGCATTCTCACCGGAAAGTATACCCGGGCCGACCTGGCTGAGGGCGAAAGCCTTGAGTCTGGCGGTTCGCGCAAGGCGATCAACGCGCTCACCGGCAAGCTTTCCGCGCGCAACCTTGATGTTGCGGACGCCGTGGTGGAAATCGCCGGTGAACTCGGATGCACCGCAGCGCAAGTGGCGCTCGCCTGGACGCTGGCGAACCCGGCGACGTGCTCGCCGGTCGTCGGTGCCCGCACGCTCTTACAGCTTGACGACAATCTGGGCGCGCTCTCGCTGACGCTGGACGACAGCCATCTTGCACGGCTGGACGCGGTGAGTGCCGTGCCCAAGGTGTTTCCCATGGATGTGCTCACCGGCCCCGCCGAAGGAATGATGTTCGGCGGGGTCAGCGTGGAGCGCCGAGGGGCGCGTCAGGGATAGACGGTGTAGATCCGGGACGAAAACACCCAACGCCCCTCCTGACGAACGAAGCTGTCGAGGTATTCGCCCGTCACGGTGCGGTCGGTCCCCGGTATCGCGGCGGACATCATGGCGTTGGCGGTGGCGGTATCGCCGTCCACCTCGATCATGAGGTTATGGATCAACGGCACGGGATGAGGCTTCCCCCTGCCCTCGATCAGGAAGGCGGCAAGCGCGTCCGGTGTCTCGAAGCGCTGCCGCACCGCGAAGTCGCTGCGATCGGGCCAGCCTGAGCGCACCTCGAAGGTGCCGTCAGGGGCGAACAACGCGGGGATATCCTCATGCGCCTCGCGCCGGATGGCACGGGCATAGTCGTGAACAAGATCCGCCACGGCCAGCTGCGCCTCGATCCGGGCAAGGCGTTCCTCATCCATGCGGCGGCGTCGCCTGGCTGTCCCGATGCTCGCAGGCGGCGCGGATGGCGGCGAAGCGCGGCTCGACGCTGCTCCAGACCCGCGGGTGCGTGACGATGCAGGGCTCGTCGTTCTCAATTCCTTCCACCACCATCAGCCCCACGTCCTCCACCGTGATCCGGGAAGGCGGCATCCGGCCGGCCGCGTCGCGGATCTCGCCTCCCACCTTGCGGGTGCTCTCGGCAAGGTTCGTCGCGATGTAGCCGGGGCACAGCAACGAAACGCCCACGCCATGCGGCGCCAGTTCCTGTCGCAGCGCCTCTGTCAGCGCTGTGACGCCGAACTTGGCCACGGCGTAAGCGCCCACTCCCGGTACACTTGCGACCAGTCCCGCCTGGGATGAGGTGTTGACGACATGCCCCTTGCCGCGTGCGCGCATATCGGCGGCGAAGGTGAACACGCCGTTGGCAACGCCAGTGAGGTTGATCGCGACGATACGGTCGAAGCTTGCCGGATCCATGTCCGCGAATTCGCGACCGTTCGGCGCGATGCCGGCGTTGTTAACGAGAAGGTCGACGGGGCCGAACGCTGCTTCGGCTTCGGTTTTCGCGCGCGCCCAACCCTCTCGATCACGCGTGTCAAGAACGGCGCCGCGCACGGCCGGGCCGCGTTCCGCGACGACGGAGCGGAGGCTGTCCTCATCGATGTCCGCGATGGTAACGCGCACGCCGCGCCCGACCATCGCATCGACGATACCTAGACCGATCCCGCTGGCACCACCTGTGACGAACGCATGCCGTGCCGTACTCAAATCCATGGCTTTTGACCTCTCCATCCAGCACCCTGCCGCTTCCTCCTGCAGAGTGTCGAAGTAATCACTATCTTGCAATCGCCAGAGCCTCTGCGCATCACCGCAGGGACGATAAGACAACGGGATGGAGGATACAGGGATGACCCTGGACGAGGTGATCGCGGCCGCGCGGGCCGAAACCGGACTGACTGGAATCGGCGATCCAGCGGTGACGGAGGGCCTGGACCTGTTGCTTCGCTCGTACGCACAGGAAGCCGGCTTCAGCGAACGCGGCGAGCAGCTCGCTCATCGCGATCTGGTGAAGTACCTCTCGGGAAGGATGCGGATCGAGGATTGGCTGTCCCGTCACCCCGAACTGCTCGAGCGACCAGTCGAAAAGCCCCTCTTCGTGTTCGGGCTGCCGCGCACGGGCACGACGCTGGTGATCAACCTCCTCGCTTCGGACCCGGCGCGCAGGGCATTTCTGCGCTGGGAATCGCACGACCCGGTGCCGCCGCCGCGCCCGGAGGAGCTGACCGCCGGCCCCCGCTGGCAGAAGATGCAGGACCAGACGCTGGCCTCGCTGCAGCACATGCCGCAGATCGCCGCCATCCATTACGAGGATGCGCATAGCCCGACCGAGTGCCAGTTCGCGATGACGTACTCGTTTTGCGCGCAGGTCTTCGAAGCGCAGGCGGACATACCGAGCTATCGCGACTGGCTGCTGCACAAAGCCGATTACGGCCCCGCCTTCCGCTTCCACAAGCGCCTGCTCCAGACGCTGCAGGCCGAGGCCGGCGGACGGTGGACGCTCAAGAACCCGTGGCACCCCTTGTTCCTGGACGCGCTGACGGACGTTTACCCGGACGCGCAGTTGGTGATGACGCACCGTGACCCCGCCGATGTGCTCGGCTCGGTCGGCAGCCTCATCGAAAACGTGCGGCGGATCTACTCGGACGAGGTCGATCTCGAAGGGATCGGCCGCTCCTTCATGGACACCTTCGCAATCATGATCGAGCGGCAGGACGCCTTCCGCGCCAAGCACGGGCAGGACGCAATCCTGGATGTGCAGTACGTCGATGTCATGAAAGACCCGATCGGCACGTGCCGCGGCATCTACGAGCACTTCGGCGAGCCTTTCACGCCTGAGGCCAAGGCCGCGATGGAAGGCTACATGGCCGCCAATCCCAAGGGCAAGCACGGCAAGCACGAGTATTCTCTGGAGCGCTACGGCCTTACCCGCGACGCCGTGCACTCCACGTTCGCGGACTACATCGAGCGGTATCGCATCCCCGTGAAACAGGGCGCATGACGCACCTCGGCCGCCGCTACGGCCAGCTTGTCCAGGTGAGCTACGCCACCCGCGACATGGACGCGGCGGTGGCGCACGCGGGGGCGGAACTGGGGATCACCGGGCTGCGCCGCAACGAGTCCGATATCGAGGTCCTTTCCTATGGAGAGCACCGGCGGCTGGGCGTGAAATCCGCGATCGCCAACATGGGTGAGCCGGGCGCCGTGCGCCAGTTCGAGATCATCGAGCCGGTGTCCGGCGTGACGGAGATCTACAGCGGAGCGGTGGACCTCTCGGCCCACATCCTCGCCTTTCATCACGTCGCGATCGCTGTCCCCGGCCCTTACGCCGCGTGGGAAACGCTGCTGGACGAGGTGCACGCAAGCGGGGACGCCATGGCGCTGCTCTTTCCTGCCGTGCCTTCGCCCGAAGCGGGCCTGTGCTTCTGTTATGTCGACACGCGAAGGCGGATCGGCCATTTCACGGAATATTTGTGGGCCGATCCGTCGCTTGCAGGCATCCCCGTGGCGCCCTGGCTCTAGCTGTCGTCCGCGTTGACGCTGACGATGCCGGGCCGCTCGGCTCCCATGCCCGAGAATCCTATCGAATAGCCTCCGTCCACTGGCAGGATGACGCCTGTGATATAGGCCGCCTCGTCACTGGCCAGGAACAGCGCGGCGGCGGCGATGTCTTCGGCCCTGCCCCAGCGCCCCATGGGGATGCCCGCGAGCGTCGGAAAGCCTTCAGGCGGCGCATCGTGCGTCTTCGAGGCTTCCACGAGCCCCGTCCACATAGTGCCGGGCGCGACGGCGTTCACGCGAATGTTTCTGTCCGAATAGTCCAGCGCTGCCACCTTGGTCAGCTGGTGCACGCCTGCCTTGGCGGAACTGTACACGCTGTGGTGCTTCCACCCGACCACCGCCGAGGCGGAGCTGGTATTGACGATGGCGCCGCCGCCCGTCTTGAGCATCGATTCGATTCCGTACTTCATGCCGAGGAACACGCCCCGAATATTGGTGGCGTGGACCTTGTCCCACAGTTCCACCGGCTGCGTGTGGAGGGGCGCCATGCCCCCGCCGAACCCGGCGTTGTTGCACAGCACGTCCAATCGGCCGAAGCGCTCCTCGGCGGTGGCGATCATCGCCTTGATCTGCCCTTCGTCCGATACGTCACAATGGACGGCGACGGTTTCGCCGCCCAGTTCCGACGCCACTTCATCCTGGTTGCCCGAAATATCCGCGAGCACCAGCCGCGCCCCTTCGGCATGAAACAACTTCGCCATCGCACGGCCCATGCCGGAACCCGCGCCGGTGATGATGCAGACCTTGTCCTGAAGCCTTCCGGCCATAGCCCTTCTCCCTTGGATTAGAGGCCGCTTACGCCGACGTGTCGATCGTCGGTCGGATCGCGATTTCCGAGATGTTCGTGCGGCGCGGCAGGGACAGGATGAAGACGATGGCCTCGCCGATATCGCGCGGCTTCACCGCCCCTTCCTTGCTGACATGGGCCTGAATTGCGGCCCGCCAGTTGGGGTCGGAAATGCTGTCTCCCACCTCCGTTTCGGTGGCGCCGGGCATCAGGGTGGTGACGCGGATGTTCTTGCCGCCGAGCTCCTGGCGCATGCCGTCCGTCATGAAGTTGACCGCGTGCTTGCTGGCCGAATAGGCGCTCGTCATCGGGCCGCCCTTGCGCCCTGCCAGGGAGGAGATGGTGATGATGTCTCCGCCGCCCTGCTCCAGCATGTGCGGCACGGCCGCCGCGCAGGTATAGACGGTGCCCATCAGGTTGATGTCGATGACCTTGCGGTAGATGGCGGTGTCGCAGTTCTCGATGCCGCCCGCTTCCATGATGCCGGCGGAGTTGATGAGGATGTCGATGCTTCCAAGCTGCGCGACCGTTTCCGCCACCGCGCGCCGCGCATCATCCTCCACCGTCATGTCGCCGGGGATCGCAAGAGCCTTTCCGCCCTCGGCCTCTATCCGCGTGACCAGCCCGGACAGGCGCTCGACCCGGCGAGCCGAGAGCGCAACCGTCGCCCCGGCTTCGGCAAGGCACAGCGCTGCGGCTTCCCCGATGCCTGACGAAGCCCCTGTCACGAGCGCGACTTTTCCGGCTAGAGGCTTGGTCATCTGCGGCATTCTCCCGATGCTTGTGCGGCCCTCCTTGTGGGCCGATCGTATGCATTTGCTGATCCCCCAAGACGGTAAGGTCAACCGGGAATGCTGAACACCCGTTCTAATCGCTCCGGCGAGGCACCCGGATGTATCCGAAAGGTCCTAGGCGATCACGAGGACGCTGCGGTGGATGAAGCGCACCAGATCAGCCTGCCCGCGTGCGCCGGTCTTGGCGTAGATACGCTTGGAGTACGTTCGTGCCGATTCGACCGTCAGTCCAAGTTCCGGCGCCGCCTCGCTGATCGACATGCCGCGGCTCAGGGCGAGCGCAAGCCGCGCCTCGCTGGGCGCGAGATCGAAAAGTTGGGCGAGCTGGTCACAGCGATCAGCCGACGACCAGTTGTCCGCATGAAGATAGCCGACGATGGCTGGCGCCGCCTGCGTCGTGCCCATGCGCTGACCGGACGGAACGAGCAGCAGGTCGAGCCAGGGTTCGCGGCCCAGCACCACCGCGCGCGGCCTGGCCTGCGGGTTGATCGCCAGATCCCGAACCGCGCTCACGAGTTGTCGCCGCAACGAGGCATCCCTGGCGGTCAGCCTGCCGTCCTTTGCCCGCGCGATGCTGTCACCCGCCTGCAGAATGCGGGCGCCATGCGGATCGGCGTCCAGCACGCATCCTTCGCCGTCCAGTGTGATCCAGCCAAAATTCATTCGCCGCACCGCCTCGCACGCGACGGCCGCCGTCATGCGCTCCCGTTCCAGCGTTACAAAGCTGCCGAGCGCGGCGCGCATGTACGGCGCCAGCTGTTCAAGCAGCCGGTCCACCTCCGTGCCGAATTCGCCCTTGCGACGCGTGACGGTTATCCACCCGCTTACGCCCGCGTTGTCGCTCATGCGGATCATGCGAAGGTGGTTCATGCCCGAAGGAAGCAGCAGTTGCGTGAGGTAGGCGTCGTGATCGGCTCCGCCGTGCTGAAGCAGCTGCTCCAGCCGGTACGAACGGCCTTCCTCCATTTCGTGGTAAGGCACCGGATCGCGCAGATAGAAGCTCTCGCGGTAATGGCGCGTCACGGGCGGCGGCGAAGGCTGCCCCGAATACAGGTGGATCACACGCGCTTCAGGCGTGCCCAGCGGCAGCGGCCGGAAGACGAGGCTCGCGTAGTCGCCGCCAACGCTTGCGCGCAGCGCATCGAGGAAGCGCCTCCAGGGCGGATCCTGCAGAAGCCCCTCGATCAGAGGAACGATCAACGATTCTCCCGGCATCGTTTCATCCCCAAATGGGAATTTGCTTTCCTCCATGCCTAGACCACCTACCGGGCACCGACAAAGAGGCGGCGCCGCAGGCATCGTTCCCGCGATGCGCCCCCAAGAACCGGAGGGGAAAAGGCCAATGAACGTGCAGCCGGCAGCCTTTCTGCGCACCACCCTGCCGCTGGGCATCGACATGGTCGCGGACTACGATTCGGGCCGCTACCACTCAATCTGGTTGCCAGACCATATGGTCAGCTTTTGGCCCGATTCGATCTGGACGCCGGAATTCACTGATCTCGCCAAGGCCTCGCCAAGCCCCCACCGTCACCTCGACGGAATGGCCGTGGCCGCCGCCGCCGCGGTGCTGACGCGGAAAACGCCGCTCGCCACGACCGTCGTCGATACCGTACGCCGCCATCCCTCCCTCCTGGCGCAGGCGGCCCTGACGATCAGCCACCTGTCCAAGGGGCGCTTCATTCTGGGCCTCGGCTCCGGTGAGCTGGAGAACACGGTTCCTTACGGCTTCGACTTCGCCAAGCCGGTCGGCCGCCTTGAAGAGGCGATCAAGGTGATCAAGCGGCTCTGGCACGCCGACGGCCCGGTCGACTTCGAGGGAGAGTTCTTCCACCTCGAACACGCCCGCATGGACACCGAGTTCTACGATGGAAAGGCGCCCCCGATCTGGCTGGGCGCCGCCGGCCCCCGCATGCTCGGCATCACCGGGCGCGAGGCGGATGGCTGGTGGCCCGCGGGCTCCTACACGCCCGAAGATTACGCCGCGAAGCTCAAGACCATCCTTGATGCAGGCGACGCGGTGGGCCGCGACATGAGCCACTTCACGCCTGCGATCACTCAGATCTGCCTGATCGGCGAGCCGGACGAGATCGACGAGATGCTGCAGGCCCCCATGGTCAAGTCGATCATCCTGATGCTCACCGCCAGGGATCTTGCCCAGTTCGGCCATGAGCACCCGATGGGCCCGGACTGGCGCGGCATCATGGATTTCGATCCGGTCAAGCTGAGCCGGGACGCCATGCTGAAGTTCTGCGCCGACATGAACCCGCAGGCCATCCGCGACATTTTCCCGGTCGGCACGCCCAAGGAGGTCGCCCGCAAGATCAAGGGCTTCGCCGATGCCGGAATGCGCGTCTACAAGCTGATGGAGTATGGCGGCATGGGCGGCATGAAATTCTCGGCCACATCCGCCGCCAAGGTGCGCGAGACCGAGGACGAGATCCAGAAGCTGGTGGAGGGCTGAGGCGTGGCGGAACTCGACGCCGAGGAGCTACTTCAGGAGGCCATGGCAGCCACCGGCCTGTCGGACTGGTCGGACGACGGCTTTGTGGAACGGTTCGGTCTGGCCGTGGCGCACATCAACTCCATCCCGATGGATGACAACGGCCGCCAGGCCGCCGCGCGGAACATCCAGTGGCTGCTTACGGACCGGCTCCGCTTCTTTCAGGACCGCAAGGACTATCCGCTTGCCGACGAGGTGATCGAGCGCCCCATGTTCGCCAGCGGCGAGCCCCGTTCCGGCACCACCCTGATGCACGCGCTCATGTCGGTCGACCCGGATGCACGAGCCTTGCGCTTTGCCGAGGTCATGCATCCCTCGCCGCCGCCCGGTGCCGTGGAAGGCGATGACCCCCGCTACGCGCAGGCCGACACGGAATGGCGCGAAATCAACACGAAGATGGCCAAGTGGCTACACTGCCATCCTTACAACGACATGCTGGGCAACGGCCTGCCGGAGGATGAGCGGACCTGGGCTTTCGACTTCCGCGTCATGACTCCTACCGCCTGGTGGCGTGTGCCGATGCAGAACCTGTCGATGGGACTTCCCACCGATCCGGCAGCGCAGTACCGCATCCACAAGGCGATGCTGCAGGCCTTTCAGTACAAGCGCCCGCCCGCCTACTGGGTGCTGAAGGGGTTTCACACGACCCGACTTGAAGCGTTCTTCGACACCTATCCGGACGCTACGCTCGTGTGGTTGCACCGCGACCCGGTGATGGTGGCGGCCAGTTCCACGATGATGATGTCGGACATCATGGAGGGGATCGTCGGCAGGATCGACCTCAGGCAGGAGGCGCGCGCTCATCTGGAACGGGTGCGCTGGTCGATCGGCAACACCATGAGCAATCCCCTGGTGAACGATCCGCGCATCCACCACGTCCTCTACCACGACTTCGTAGCCGATCCGGTGGAGACGGTACGGGGCTACTACGCGTTCGCCGGTCGCAACTTCGGTGAGCGGCAGGAAACCGCCATGCGCGACTATCTCGCCAACAACCGGGGCGACCGGCACGGGAAGTTCCACTATTCCACACAGGTGCTCGTCGGTGCCGGATACGATATCGACGAGCTTAACGCCGAATTCGCGCCTTTCCGTGAACGGTTCGGCGTACCGATCGAGGTCCGCCGCTGACCATGCACCCGCGCGTCAGCCTGCACCAGGTAGCCCTTGCCCAGGAGCCCACGGCGGCGTTCCTCGAATTCTGCCATGGCGAGGGCATCCAACATTGCACGCTCGTCACTCCGCGTCTGCGGCACGAGGCCGATCGCAAGGCCGCGCGGGAAAGCCCGGTCCGTATCGGCTGCATCAATCACCCCTTCGCGCTCTACCCCGACCTGGAGCGGGACAAGGGGGATGCCGCCAAGGTGCTGCTCGCGGCCATCGACCTTGCCGCCGAACTGAGTGTGCCGTCTATTTATCTGCTCACGGGCGGACGGGGCCGCCTGTCCTGGGAAGAAGCGGCGTCCCGCTTCACCGACCTGCTCGCGCCTTGTCGCGACAGAGCCGAGCGTGCGGACATTGCCCTGCTGGTCGAGAACGCGTCCGCCCTGAACGCTGACATCCATATCGCCCACACCCTGCCGGACACCACGCAACTGGCCCGCACAGCGGGAATAGGCGTGTGCGTGGAGCTCCATGCCTGCTGGCCGGAAGCCAATCTACGCTCCAACCTCGCAGAGGCCTTGCCGCTGACGGGTCTGGTACAAGTGAGCGACTATGTGCTGGGAGACCGCAGCACCCCGTGCCGCGCCGTTCCCGGCGATGGGGCCATGCCCCTCGAACGCATCCTGCGCGACGTTCTGGACCTTGGCTACGCCGGCCTCTTCGACCTTGAACTTATCGGCCCGCGCATCGAGGCCGAAGGCCCGCGCCAGGCGTGCAGACGCGCCGCACACTACCTTTCCGACCTCCTCTACCGGCTGGGAGCCTGACGATGGCCTATGGTGACGGTTCCGACGATGCCCGCCTGCGCGCCGCGTGGAAGAGCTTCTGCAACAGCCTCAAGGATGCGGGGCTCGCAGCCTTCAAGGACGCCAGTCCGGCGAGCCCACTGCAACGCGCGGACGCCTTCCGCTTCCTCACCCAGAACCTCGGACAGGCGTTCGATCTGGCGCTGGAGACGAAGGATCCGGCCTTTCCTCAGATCCACCCCTTCGTCACCCCTACACGCAAGCTCGGCGGCGACGTTGCGGACTTCACGTACCGACAGGCCTGGATTGACGGCAATCACACCTACCGGATCACGGGGCGGAAAGGCACGGCGCGCTGGCTCAACATCACCGTGCAGGGGCCGCGTCCCCTGACCATCCCCGGCACGGACTGGCCTTCGCTGCACGAGCCCTTCGGCGACATCCCGGAGTGCAACATCCTCGGCACCCAGATTGAAGCCGACAGCGACGGGGTTTTCGAGCTGTTCATCGGCGGGCCGGAGCGAAAGGGCAACTGGCTTCCAACCACGTCCGAAAGCCGCAAGCTGTTCATTCGCGAAGCCTTCGACGCGTGGGAGGAGACACCGACGACGATGACGATCGAACGCGTCGGGATGGACAGCCCGCGCCCGCTCCCGACACCGGCCACCATGACGCAGGCGATGGATTGGGCCGGGGACTTCGTGACCGGGCTGATGCGGGACTGGCCGGAGCATTCCTGGCGCACCTCGCGCGGGGTCTGTGATCCCCACGCGCTCAACACCTTCCCTGCCGACAAGACCGCCAACGATGCCTCCGACCTCCACCGGGGTCGCATGGCGGCGCACATGGTCTGGCAGCTGGCTCCCGAGGAGGCGCTCATCGTCGAGATGGATGCCCATCCCGGATTCTGGATCTTCGGAATGGGGGGAGCTTTCGTGGGCTCGATGGATTTCCTCCATCGCCCGGTCAGCTACACGCCCGCCCGAACGCGCATCGATCGCGACGGAGTCGTGCGGCTGGTGCTCGCACATGACGACCCGGGCGTTCACAACTGGCTCGATACGCAGGGCTTCCGCGCCGGTAATCTCACCTATCGCAATCTGCTGACGCAGGACGCAGCCAACTTCCGCACGCAAGTGGTGCCACGTGACAGAATCCTCGCGCATCTGCCTGCAGATACCGCGATGGTCAGCACGGCGGAACGCGAGGACATGCGGCTGGAACGGTATCGCGCCGTCAAGCGGCGCTACGGCATCTGACCTGAAGGGACGGCGCCCAGTGGGATAGCTTCAGGCTTTCACCCGCGCCAGCCGGCGCCGGCCGAAGATGGCCGCGGCCGCCGCACCGAACAGCAGCAGCATCGGCGGCGCGGGAACGGGCGTACCGCCGGAGCTTGTCGAGGTGGACCCGCCCGACGAGGTCGAGGACGATGAGGAACCCGAGCTTGTCGAGGAGGACGACGAACTGGTGCCCCCGAACGAGCTGGACGAAGAGCTGGACGTGGACGAACCGGAGGAGGAACTCGTCGATGAGCCTCCAGACGTTGTTCCACCCGAGGTGTTCTCGTCGTCCCCGCCCGACGAACTGGAGGACGACGAGCTGGAGGAGGACGACGAGGACGAGGAGGAACTGCTCGACGTGGAGATGTTTCCGGAGCTGGTAGACGTAGTGGACGTGATGCCGCCGGTCGTCGTGGTCGACGTCATGCCGCCGGTGCTGGAGCTGGAGCTCGTGGTCGAGGTGACACCGCCGGTGGTCGAGGTGACACCGCCGGTGGTCGTCGACGTGATGACCACGTTGCCCCCGCCACCGCCGCCGCCACCGCCGAAGAAACCGCCGAAAAAGCCGCCGCCGAAGCCACCGAAGCCGCCTCCACCGCCGATCACCGTCGGAGCGCCGCCGCTGCCACCGACGTAGGACGGGGGCGCCGATACCGGCACGTAAGGCGCGGGCGCAGGGACCATGGCCACGGCTACAGGTTCATCTGGCCTGTCGATCCTGCGGGCGCGCTTGAGTTCGGGCGCTGGCTCCTTGCGGATGATACGCTTGGCTGGCCGCTTCGGGGGCTTGGCGACTTTGGCGATCTTCACCTTGCGGTATTCGGTTTTGGCGGCCTGCTTCTCGGCAACGTGAACGGCGCCACCGCCGATGATAGCGCAGCCCGCCGCGCAGGCGGACAATTTCGCCAGGGCCATCCTAACCGACATAAACCATTGCCCTCTTTTTGCGCATGGCGGCTGCGGCTCGCCAAGGAAGCCGCCTCGCCAGGTTGAGAAAAGCAAACGCAGAGAGCGCCCGATGCGGCAACGCGATTTCGAGCAAAACCGCGTCTAAAAAGCAAAATCCTGGTTAATATTCGGCACTGTGGCACGGGTTGTGCCGAAACGGCACTGTCTGGCAGCCGCCGCCCGGCGCAGGCCGTCGGGAGAGGGCCGCTTGGCCCGGAGAGAAATCAGCCGTCCGAGGAATCGAAGAGCCCGCCTTGCGGCCCCACAGGCGGCGTCATCCCGAGGTGCTGCCAGCCACGGTCGTTCAGGCAGCGCCCCCTGGCGGTACGGGCGATCAGGCCGAGCTGGATGAGGTAGGGTTCGATAACCTCCTCGATCGTATCACGCGGCTCGGACAGTCCGGCGGCCAGCGTCTCGACGCCCACCGGGCCGCCCTTGTAGATCTCGGCGATCATCCGGAGATAGCGGCGGTCCTGCGCGTCGAGCCCGATGGAATCCACCTCAAGCCGCGTCAGGGCGTTGTCGGCTATGCCACGGGTGATGACATCGGAGCCCGCAACGTGCGCGAAGTCACGGACGCGGCGCATCAGGCGGCCCGCCACGCGCGGCGTACCACGCGATCGCCGGGCGATTTCAGTCGCCCCGCCCCGGTCCATGCCGATGCCGAGCAACCCGGCCCCGCGCGTCACGACTTTCTCCAGTTCCTCGACCGTGTAGAACTGCAGCCGCACGGGTATCCCGAAGCGATCGCGCAGCGGCGTCTGCAGCAGACCCTGCCGGGTGGTGGCCCCGATCAGGGTGAAGGGCGGAAGGTCGATCCGCACCGAACGGGCCGAGGGCCCTTCGCCGATAATGAGATCGAGGGCACGATCCTCCATCGCGGGATAGAGCACTTCCTCCACCACGGGATTGAGGCGATGGATCTCATCGATGAAAAGGACGTCGCCCTGCTCAAGATTGGTGAGCAACGCGGCGAGGTCGCCCGCCTTGGCAATGACCGGCCCAGAGGTCGCACGGAAGCCGACACCCAGTTCCCGCGCGACGATCTGGGCCAGCGTCGTCTTGCCCAGCCCCGGCGGGCCGAAGAAAAGCACGTGGTCCATCGCTTCGCGCCGCGACTTGGCGGATTCGATGAAGACCTGCAGGTTGTCCTTGGCGGCGGCCTGACCGACGAATTCCGCAAGGCTCTTGGGTCGCAGGGCCGCGTCGACATCCTCGGTCTGGCGGCTGGGGGAGAGAATCGGATTGTCCGTCATGCGACCGGCCGCTTACCCGGCCGCCAGCTTGAGCGCCACGCGCACAAGATCGTTAAGCCCGGCATTCTCCCCGAGTTCATCCACCGCCTTGCCGACGGCGTTAGCGGCGACGACGGGCTTGAAGCCCAGGTTCTGCAGCGCCGAAACGGCATCTGCGCTGAACGAGCCCTGCGGCAAGGCCGCGCTACCCCCAGGCGCACCGGGCGCGACCGGCAGGCCGCCTGCCTTGTCCTTCAGTTCATTGACGATGCGGCTCGCCAGCTTCGGACCCACGCCATTGGCACGCGCGACCATCGCGCTGTCCCCGCCCGCGCAGGCTCGTTGCAATTCCTCCGTCGTCAATGCCGACAGGATGGCCAGCGCCACCTTGGACCCGACGCCCTGAATGGCGGTCAGCATGCGAAACCAGTTCCGCTCCGCCGCCGAGGCGAAGCCGATGAGCCGCTGGTCGGTTTCCGACACCTGCATTTCGGTGTGGATGACGACGCGGTCTCCCCGGATGCCCAGATGGCTCAGAGTCCGGGCCGAGCAATGGACAAGGTAGCCGACGCCGTTGACGTCGATGATCGCCCAGTCGGGGCCAGTGTCGTCTAACAGTCCGGTGAGCTTGGCGATCATGGTTTGTTCCTATGGCATACCGGGAATGGCCACGAAAGAGCGAATTGCGCGCACGGCGGTGACTTGCCGGGCGGCTTGCCGTATCAGGCAGCGATGGGGCGAAAGGGGCAGGACGATTTCCGATCGGGCGACGAGGCACTTTTCACGCCGTCGGTGTGGCGACTGCTCGCCGTGGGAACGGCCGTGGTGGCCGTGCTCCTGCGCGCCCTCGCCTTCTCGCCGCTCGACCAGCATCACGCCGACGAGCTGACGCAGTACTTCGAGCAGGCACACCGCATCGTCACCGGCAGCGGCATCGTTCCGTGGGAGGCGCGGTTCGGCATCCGCAACTCGCTGATCCCGCAGCTGCTTGCCATGCCGATCGCGCTGGGGCGATGGCTTGCCCCCGGTACGATGGCCCCGCTCTACCTGGCGCGCGGCATCTATGCCGCGCTCACCCTGCTGGCACTGCCTGCGGCCTGGCAGCTGGGCGCACTGACCTCGCGCGCGCACGCCTGGATCGCGATGCTCGTCGTGGCCGTGTGGTGGCAGAGCATTCTGTTCTCCGATCTGCTGCTTTCGGAAAGCCTTGCCGCCGCGATACTCCTGCTGGCCGCCGCGCCGCTGCTGGATGAAGGAGCGACGCACCGCCGCATCGCTGCGAGCGCGTGCCTTCTGGGGCTGGGTGTGCTGCTGCGATTTCAGTTCGCCCCTTTCGCCGCGGTTCTGGCCATTCATACGCTGCGGTTGGAGCCTCGCCGTTGGAGACCGCTTCTCGCAGGCGGGCTTGCCGCGGCGGCTGCAGGGGCCGCCAGTGATCTTCTCGCCGGCACGTTGCCGTTCGCATGGATCTTCGCCAACTTCGCGCACAACATCGGGGAAGGACGGGCGGCGCGGTTCGGAACGAGCGGTCCGTTCGAGTACCTTGTCGAATACTACCGACACTTCGGCGCCGCCGCGCTCCTGTTCACGGTCCTTGCCATCGTCCCGGCAGCCAGACGCTACGCTCCGCTTCTCTTTGCCGCAGCGGCGACCATCCTTGCGCACAGCCTTCTGGCGCACAAGGAGTATCGCTTCGTGTGGGTGGCCACCCAGTCGGTAATGATAGTCGCCAGCGTGGGATCGCTCTCGCTGGTGCAGCGCGCGTTCCGCCAGGGCGCGGCGCGCAGCCCGTTCCAGCCGCTGCTGGCGACGGCATCGATCTGGTGCCTGCTCAGCTTCGCCTCCGCCTCAGCGACGGGGGGCTACCGGTCCTTGCGGGGCGGTGGCGGACTGAGCGAATTGGCCATAACTGCGGCGAAGCGCCCGGAGGTGTGCCGCCTGGCGGTGGCGCAGGCATACTACCTCTACGCCGCCCCCTCCATCCTGCCGCGACCGCTCCCGCTCTCGGTCGTGCCAGAGGGCGTCTTGGAAGGGCGGGTGCCACTCCCCGCTTCCATCAGCCGCTCATCAAACGCCCTGCTCATGGGGCACAGCCTGCCGAAAGGCGCAGACGGCTACCGGCGCGTGGCCTGCACCGTGCTGCCGGAGGAAAAGCCCTGCCTCTATGTCCGGCCGGGCACCTGCACGGCAGATCCCGTCTACGATGTGCAGGCGGCGCTCGAACGGGCCGGGCTCTAATCCGGCCGGCGGGCGGTCAGCGGTGGCTGCCGAGCATGTTGGCGTGAGTGATGGCTACGGCGAGGGCATCGGCCGCGTCTTCGCCGGCAAGTTTCACGCCAGGCAGCAGGATCTTGAGCATGGCCTGGACTTGCGCCTTCTCGGCCGCGCCTGTGCCGACGATCGCCTTCTTGATGAGGCGGGTGGAGTATTCCGCCACGGGAAGCCCGGCACGGGCGACCGACAGCATGGCCACGCCGCGCGCCTGCCCCAGCTTCAGCGTCGACTGAGGATTCACGTTAACGAAGACTTCCTCCACCGCGCCCGCATCCGGGCGGTGGTGAAGGATCACGTCGGTCAGCGCCGCGTCCAGTTCCACCAGCCGCTCGGCCATCCCGGCCTTGGCGTTGGTGCGGATCTGCCCGTTCGCCACATGGCTGAGGCGGCTGCCGCTCTTCGCGACGATGCCCCAGCCCGTGCAGGTGAGGCCGGGGTCGATACCGATGAGGATCATCGCGCTAAGAGGCCGTCAGCCGGCATGCCGGAGCCGAAGCCCCGGCTTCCGGCCTGTCAGCCCAGCTTCTCCATGACCTCGTCCGAGATCTCGTAATTGCCCCAGACGGTCTGCACGTCGTCATCGTCCTCAAGGGTGTCGACCAGCTTCATCAGGGTGCTGGCGGTGTCCAGATCGACATCGACCTTGAGGCTCGGCTTCCAGGCCAGCTTTACGCCTTCCGCTTCGCCCAGCACCTTCTCGAGCTCACGCGCGACTTCGTGCAGGTTCTCGACGGAAGTCCAGACTGCGTGGCTGTCGCCGTCGCTTTCGACGTCGTCGGCGCCCGCTTCGATAGCGGCTTCCAGAACCTTGTCCTCGTCACCCACGGTGCCGGGGTACTCGATAAGGCCCAGACGCTCGAAGCCATGGCTGACCGCGCCCGAAGCGCCCAGGTTTCCGCCGTTCTTGGCGAAGGCGGTGCGCACGTTGGTCGCGGTGCGGTTGCGGTTGTCGGTCAGCGCTTCGACAATGATGGCGACGCCATTCGGGCCGTAACCCTCGTAGCGCACTTCCTCGTAGTTCTCGCCGTCGCCCTTGCTCGCCTTCTCGATGGCGCGCTGGATGTTGTCCTTGGGCATGGACTGCGCCTTGGCCGCGTTCACGGCGGCACGCAGGCGCGGGTTCATGTCCGGATCGGGCATGCCCATTTTCGCGGCGACGGTGATTTCGCGCGACAGCTTGGAGAACATCGCCGAGCGCTTCTTATCCTGCGCACCCTTGCGATGCATGATGTTCTTGAATTTGGAATGGCCTGCCATGGGTCCGCTCGCTGACTGCCCGCGATCCTCCTTCTGCAAGGCCGTTCCGCGGGTCCGATGAATGAAGTGGCGCGGGCCTTACAACAGGCGTGCACCAAAGGGCAACCGGAGACCGGCAGCCGTGCCGGTGGAGCCCCATCCGCATTGCGGGCAAGGAACCCGCAAGGCTTTCCAAGGTACAAGGCCCCATGACGACGACACAAAGCGACCCTTCACCCCGGACCGCACCGGCGGTTCTGCCACAGCTGGCCCGCTTCCTGGCGCGGCCGCAGGTGCTCACCCCGATCGGACTGCGCTCGGGCAGCGGGTGGAGGATACTGGCCTCAGTGACCGCGCTTCACCTCGCGGGGATGCTGCTGCTGATACTGCCGCTGCTGACCCTGTGGCAGAAGACGCAGGACTTGCCCCTGCCCGACGCCTTCGGCAAAGTGCCATCACACTGGCTCCTGCCGCTGACGATCCTTGCCGCGCCGGTACTGGAGGAATCCATCTTTCGCGGATGGCAGACGGGCCGCCCCCGCGCGCTGTGGTTGCTCGGCTGCTTCGCGGCTCTTGTCGCCATAGCCGCATTGGCGCCTGGTCTCGACCCGGTCGTGCTGATTGCCACCATCGGGGTGATGGCGGCAGCGGCGGGCGTGGGCTGGTTCCGCCTGCGGAAGCGCAAGGATGCGCCGAAGGTCTATCGCGCCGCCTACCCTATCGTGTTCTGGGTAGTGGCGCTCGCTTTCGCCGCCGTCCACCTCATGAACTATCCGTCGGCATCGCTCCTGTCGTTGCCGATGGTCCTGCCCCAGCTCTGGGCCGCGCTGCTGCTGGGCTTTACCCGCCAGCGCGTGGGCCTTGTCGCCGCCATGCTCCAGCACGGCGCGGCAAACGCGGCCAGCATGGCGCTGGCCCTCGCGGGGAACTGAGGCCACTGTCCCCATCCGGCACCGGATGGGGACAGTGGCTGCCTCAGTCGATGCCCAGAGCCGTCTTGTAGGTATCGAGCAGCATGTCCATTTCGCGGCGATCGTCCGGCTTCATCTTGCGCAGACGCACGATGGCACGCATGATCTTCACGTCGTAGCCGACCGCCTTCGCCTCATTGTAGACGTCGCGGATGTCGTCCGAGATGCCCTTCTTCTCTTCCTCGAGACGCTCGACGCGTTCGATCAGCAGGCGCAGGCGATCGTCGGTGGTTTCGGCCATGGGTTGAATGCTCCGGTGAAGGCTGGTGAATCGGTTGGTGGCGGCTGATAGCCACGCGTGCGGATTCGGGCAAAGCGCTGCCCTGTGGAAATCATGTGGAGGACGCGCCGAGGTTGCCTTCCCATTCCGCCGCCCCTATTCCGCCCCGGCGCCGACCACGTTCGTGCGTCTGCCCGGACGGGCAGTGTCAAGACCGGGACGGCCCGGCGATCCCCCTCGCGAGAAAGGAGATTGTCGTCGTGCCTTGGATTCTACTGTCGATTGCAGGCGCTCTGGAAGTGGTCTGGGCCTTCTCCATGAAGCAATCGCAGGGTTTCACCCGCCTTTGGCCCAGCCTCATCACGCTGATCGCGATGCTCGCGAGCTTTGGCCTTCTTGCCGCCGCGATGCGCTCGCTGCCGTTGGGAACCGCTTATGCGGTCTGGACCGGGATCGGCGCGCTTGGTGCGTTCGTTGTGGGCATCGCGTTCCTGGGCGAATCCGCCAATGCGACACGGCTGCTGGCGGCGGCCCTGATCTTGGGAGGGATCATGCTCATGAAGGCTTCTTCCTGACGGCAGGCCGCCGCGCGCGCCGGGATTCGATCAGTGCGCGCCGCCGTTCTTCGCAAGGCTCTCCTCCATGCGCGCAATCTGCTCGGGCGTCGCCTCGCTCTGATACCTGTCCTTCCACTCGTCGAACGGCATACCGTGGATGACCGCGCGTGCCTGTGCCTTGTCGCCGGCGTAGCCCGCATCGCGGATCCAGTCCGCCAGGCAGTTGCGGCAGAAGCCCGCCAGGCCCATCAGATCGATGTTCTGTGCATCGTGGCGGTGCTGCAGATGGCGCACCAGCCGGCGGAAAGCCGCCGCGGCCACGGCATCGTCAATTGCATCAATGTCATTTTGCCCGTTCATAATCCGCCAATCGTCCTTGGTTTGTAATAAGGCCTTTGCCATATGAGGCGCGGTTTCCGGAAGAGGCAGCAAACTTGGTCAGCACCATTCCCTCGGGCGCGATGCCCTATCGTCGGTCCCCCCATCATCGCGGCATCAAGCGCCAGCGCAAGGTAAAGATACTCGCAACCCTTGGCCCCGCCAGCCGGGACCGCGAGACCATAGCCAAACTGCTCAAGGCCGGCGCGGATGCCTTTCGCGTCAACATGAGCCACGGCGACCACGAAACGCACCGCGAAACGATCGCCAATATTCGCGCGGTGGAAAAGGATCTGGAGCGGCCGATCGCGATCCTGTGCGATCTTCAGGGCCCCAAGCTGCGCGTCGGCCAGTTTGAAGGCGGCAAGGCGTTCATCCACCACGGCTCGCACTTCACCCTCGATCGCGACCCGGCGCCCGGCAACGACGAGCGCGTCTGCCTGCCGCACCCGGAACTCTTCGGTATCCTGCAGAAGGGCCAGCGCCTGCTGATCGACGACGGCAAGCTGCGTCTGGTCGTCATCCGCGCCAGCGAGGACGCCATCCTGTGCAGTGCGGAAGTGGGCGGCCCCATTTCCGACCGCAAGGGCGTGAACATTCCGGACGCGATCGTCCCCGTCCCGGCGCTTACTGAGAAGGACCGGCGGGACCTCGCCTTTGCGGTGGAGCAGAACACCGACTGGATCGGCCTCTCCTTCGTGCAGCGCCCGGAGGACGTGGCCGAAGCACGCCGCCTTTCGGGCGGGCAGAGTGCCATCATGGCGAAGATCGAAAAGCCGGCGGCCGTCGAAAGCCTCGACGAGATCATCGAGCTATCGGACGGCATAATGGTGGCGCGCGGTGACCTTGGCGTCGAACTGCTGCCCGAAGAAGTGCCCCCGATCCAGAAGCACATCATCGAAAAGACGCGCCGTCTCGGCAAGCCGGTGGTCGTCGCTACGCAGATGCTGGAATCGATGATCACGAGCCCCTCGCCCACGCGCGCCGAAGTGTCCGACGTCGCCAACGCCGTCTACGACGGTGCCGACGCCGTCATGCTCTCGGCCGAGACGGCGGCGGGGCAGTGGCCTGTCGAGGCGGTGACCATCATGGACCGCATCGCCATGAAGGTCGAAGCCGACACGACCTATCGCGAGCGTATCCACATCACGAACACACCGCCCGACGCGACCAGCGCGGACGCCCTGTCCGAGGCTTGCGCCCAGATTTCGGACACGCTGACGATTGAAGGCATCATCGTCTTCACGGGTTCGGGTATCTCGGCCCGCCGGGTGGCGCGGGAACGTCCCGCTGCGCCGATGCTGGTGCTCACCCCCTCGCGCAAGACGGCCCGCCGCCTCGCGCTTCTGTGGGGCGCGCACACCGTCATCACCAAGGACATCGGCAGCTTCGAGGAAATGATCGGCAAGGGCAAGCGCATGGCCCTGCGCCATGGCTTCGGCGCGGCCGGGTCTCGCCTGATCACACTGGCGGGCGTCCCCTTCGGCGTACCAGGCTCGACCAACCTGCTGCACATCGTGACGCTTACCGGCAACGAACTCGACACCCCGAGGTGAGAGCCGGCGCGTGCGGGGGAGCATCCCTGCACGCGCCGCCTGTTGCACGTGAAACCTGCGCCCCGTGCGGGAGAGTTCAGGCGGCTTTTTTGCGCGCGCCGAACAGTGCGCTGCCCACGCGCACGTGCGTGGCCCCGAGCAGCACCGCCGTTTCGAAGTCGTCGCTCATGCCCATGCTGAGCTGATCCAGCCCGTTGTCCGCCGCGATTTCGGCAAGCAAGGCGAAGAACGGGGCTGCTTCGATCCCGGCGGGGGGGACGCACATCAGGCCGATGACGGGAATGCCCGCCTCCCGCGCTGAGGCGAGGAGCGCCGGCACTTCCGCAATGGCGCAGCCGCCCTTCTGTTCCTCGTCCCCGATATTCACCTGGATGAAGCACGGCACCTTGCGCCCGGCCTTCTCCATCGCCTTGGCCAGCGCCGTGACCAGCGAGGGCCGATCGAGCCCATGGATGCAGTCGAACAGTTCGACCGCCTCTTCGGCCTTGTTGGACTGCAATTGCCCCACAAGGTGCAGTTTCACATCCGGGAATGCCTCGCGCAGGGCCGGCCACTTGGCCGCGGCTTCCTGAACGCGATTCTCCCCGAAGACGCGGTGCCCGGCCTCCAGGAGCGGCACGATGGCGTCGGCGTCGTGAGTCTTCGAAACGGCGACGAGTTCGATTCCCGCCGGGTCGCGCCCGGCGATCGCGGCGGACTTCGCAATGCGGGAACGGATGTCTTCTAGCTGATCCATGGCGCGCTGCTATAGCGTCCCGGTGAAGAACCGCCAGTCATCCCTACCTCACGTTTGGCTCATCAGCGATGCCCGCAACGATGCGGTGCTGGAGCGGGCCCTGAGCCGTCTGCCGCGCGGGTCGGGCTTCATCTTCCGCCACTATCACCTTCCGGCAGACCGACGCCGCGCGCGCTACCTTCGCCTATGTCGAACCGCCCGGCGTCATGGCCATGCCGTGATCCTCGCCGGTGACACATCTCAGGCCCGGCGCTGGAAAGCCGATGGCGCCTACGCGTCGCCGGCCCGGCTCGGCTCGGCGCCGAACCTGCTGCGGCTGGCAACGGTTCACTCGCTCCGAGAACTCGGAGAGGCCCACCGCGCCGGCGTGGACGCCGTCTTGATCTCACCTGCGTTCCCGACCGCCTCGCACCCCGGCGCACCGACGCTGGGGCCGGTGCGACTGCGCTTGCTGGCCGCCCGGGCGAGAGCGAAGCCTATCGCCCTTGGCGGCATGACCCGCCGCAAGGCGCGCGGCTACAACATCAGCCGCTGGGCCGCGATCGACGGGCTTTCCTGAACCTCTGGCTCAGCGGCCCTGCCACACGGGCCTGCGCTTCTCCGCAAAGGCGCGCGGCCCCTCCTGCGCATCGCGCGAGTTGTAGGCGTGTTCATGCGCCGCACGGGCTGCGGCAAGGGCAGCGCTGCGGCCCATCTCAGTCGAGAGCATCACCGTCTCGCGTGCAGCCTTCACCGAAAGCGGCGCGCCTTCCAGAACGTCCTGCGCCAGCGCAATCGCCTCCTCCAGGACCGCACCCGGTTCGGCAAGCCGGTTCACCAACCCAATCTCGTAAGCGCGCTCGGCGCTGATCGGCTTTCCGGTGAGCACGATTTCCATGAAGATGCGCTGCGGGATCATGTGAATGAGCGGCGCCGCCCAGGGACTGCCGCGCCCCACCTTGACCTCGGTGATCGCGAACTTGGCTGTGGTCGATGCGACGCACAGATCACAAGCCTGCGCGATCATCCAGCCGCCCGCGAAGGCCACGCCGTTCACCGCCGCAATGGTCGGCTTCGACAGTTCCATGGTGTCGTACGGGAGCGCGTACATATCGCGCGGAGGAACGGCCATGCCGGTTTCGACCATCTCCTTCAGATCGCCGCCCGCACAGAACGCCCTTTCGCCACTTCCGGTAAGGATCGCGATCCGCAAGCTATCGTCGCCTTCGAAGCGCGCCCACGCCTCGCGCAGACCCTCCCGCACTTCGCGGGTGAGAGCGTTGCGCTGGTCAGGGCGGTTGATGGTGATGACGGCGATGCCATCCTCACGCGCGTCGAACAGGACCGCGTCTTGCATGTCAGAACCCTCTCCTGGCGATTTCGAAAGCGGTCCGGTCCAGCTCCTCTCGAAAGTCCGGATGCGCGATGGCGACGAGGCGCCGGGCGCGCTCGGCGAGGGCCTGCCCCTTGAGCTGTGCGGCTCCGAACTCCGTAACCACGACATCGACCTCGCTGCGCGCGCTGGTGACCGGGCCGGAAAGCGACGGCACGATCTTGCTGATCGTTCCGCCCTTTGCGGTCGCGGACAGCACCATGAGCGAGGCGCCGCCCGGTGAACGTGCGCCCGCGCGGACGAAGTCCACCTGCCCGCCCGTTCCGCCCAGGTACGCCGAGCCGGACTGCTCGGCGTTGACCTGCCCGGTGAGGTCCACCTCAAGCGCCGAGTTGATGGTGACGAGGCGCGACAATTGCCCAAGCACGCCCGCATCGTGCGTGTAGCTCGTCGGGGTCATGCGGATGGCGGGGTTGCCGTTCGCCCAATCGTACAAGCGCCGTGTCCCGATCAGCGCGCCGTTGATGGAGATGCCGCGGTCAATCTCCTTGCGCGCGTTGGTGAGCACGCCGGCCTCCGCCAGATCCACCAGACCGTCGCCTAACATCCCCGAGTGCACGCCCAGGTCACGGCGGTCGTGCAGCAGGCGCAGGATGGCGTCCGGCACCGCGCCAACCCCGGTCTGGATCACCGATCCGTCTTCGATGAACCCGGCGCAAAGCCGGGCAATCGCCTCGTCGACGGGGCCGATCTTCGCGGGTGCCACCTCGACGGGAGGGCGCGATACCTCCACAGCGACGTCGATGGCGCTGGCGGGAATCATCTCGCCTGCAACGCAAGGAACCTGGTCATTGACTTCGGCGATGACGACGCGCGCCTTGTCCACTGCGGCGCGCACGTAGTCCGAGATGAGCCCGCAGGAGTAATTGCCGGCGCTGTCGGCGGGGCTCACCTGGATCATCGCGACGTCACAGGGAAGGACACCGGCCGTGATCAACGGCGCGACCTGGCTGACATGCACCGGGATCACGTCAAGCGCGTTGGCCTTGGTCATGGCCCGCAGGGCTCCGATCGCGCCCATGGAGGACAGGCGGAAGGCAGAGGCTGTTCCGGGCGTGAAGAGACCGGAGAAGCTGGTGGCGATGAAGGCGTGAAGCCCCCCGATCCCGGCTCCCTGCGCGACAAGCGCCTCCACCAGCGCGGTCGGCTCTCCGCAAGCCTGGCCGAAGACGACGTGGTCGCCTGATCGCAGATACTGCGAGAGATCAAGGTTCTCCAGCGTCGTGCGGATCATTGCCACGGCCCTGCCGTCGGCAGCCCGCCGGCGTTCATAGCCGCCCGGCCTGCCGCAGCAAGCGCTCCGCACGGGCAAGGTACGGACGGTCGAGCATTCCGCCCTTCCAGCCGATTGCGCCTACACCCGGATTGGCCGCGAAGATATCGACGATTTCCTGAGCCTCGGCAATCTCCTGTTCGGTCGGCGTGAAAGCTTCGTTGATGACCGGCACCTGCGCCGGGTGAATGGCCATCATGCCCCGGAAGCCATCACGGCGGACCTTCTCCGCCCGGGCCCGCAGCGCGTCGAGGTTCTTGAAATCGGCGCTGATCGTCTCGATCGCGGTCACGCCGGCCGTCGCCGCACCGAGAACGGTGAGGCTGCGCGCCAGTTCGTACGTGAAGCTGTAGGAGCCATCCTCGTTCCTGTTGGACGACGCACCGATGGAATCCGCCAGATCCTCCGCGCCCCAGGTCAGGGCCACCACACGCGGCGCGCCCTTGTAGCTCCCGGTGTGGAACATGGCCTCGGCCGTTTCGGTGATGAGGACGATGACCGGCGTGGAGCCTTCCTCGATGCCGTTCGCGACTTCCAGCGCGGAAAGGCAGTGGTCCAGCTTCTCCACCTCCGCGCGGCTGTAGACCTTGGGCAGCATGATGCCGCCGGGATGTGCCGGCATGATCGCGGCAAGATCAAGCAAGGTGTGCGGACCGTCGAAGGGATTGATCCGCACCCACAGCCGGTTGCGCTGGGCCGGATTGGCCTTGATGAAGTCATGCACCATGGGGCGAGCCGCCGCCTTGGCGTCCGGCGCCACCGCGTCCTCCAGGTCTATGAGCACGATGTCGGCATCGCCTTCCATCGCCTTGGTCATCTTCTTCTCGCTGTCACCCGGCGCGAAGAGCCATGAGCGGGCGGCAACGGGTTCGTGGGTCACAGGCATGGACGGGTATCCTCAATCCGGTCGTTTGTCGCTGGGGCCGGGCCTTGCAGCAGCGGAGCGTCAAGACAACGCTCAATAGCTCCTTGGCAACTCCAATACCCTCTCGGCGATGTAGTTCATGATCTGGTGCGGGCTGACCGGAGCGATGCGCGGGATCATGACTTCGCGCAAGTAGCGCTCGACATGGTATTCCTGCGCGTAGCCCATCCCACCCATCGACATGACTGCCGTCTGGCAGGCTTCGAAGCCCGCTTCGGCGGCAAGGTACTTGGCGGTGTTCGCCTCGGTGCCGCACTCCAGCCCCTTGTCGAACAGCGTGGCCGCCTTGAACACCATGAGCGACGCGGCCTCCACCTGCATCCAAGCCTTGGCCAGCGGGTGCTGGATACCCTGGTTCTGCCCGATCGGGCGCCCGAACACCACGCGCTCCCGCGCGTAGCGAGCGGCCTTCTGAATCGCGACGCGGCCAAGGCCCGTCGCCTCGGCACCCAGGAGCACGCGCTCCGGGTTCAGGCCTTGGAGGAGGATCTTGAAGCCCTGCCCTTCCTCACCGATGCGGTCTTCCTCCGGAATGAACAGGTCTGAGATGAACAGCATGTTCGAGCCGACCGCGTGGCGCCCCATCTTGGGTATGAGGCGATGCTCCACCGCCTCTCGATCGAGCTTGCAGTAGAACAGCGTCAGGCCGTCCGTCTTCTTCTTCACGTCTTCAAGTGGGGTCGTACGCGCGATCAGGAGCATGCGGTCGGCCACGTGCGCGTTGGTGATCCAGATCTTCTCGCCGCTCACCCTGTAGCCGCCTGGCACACGCTCGGCCCGGGTCTTGAGGCTGGTGGTGTCGAGGCCCGTGTTCGGCTCGGTCACGGCGAAGCACATCTTCTCCTCGCCAGACAGGATCGGCGGGATCATGCGCTGCTGCTGTTCGGGCGTACCGAAAAGGATTACCGGCTCCAGCCCGAACACCGGCCCGTGTATCGCCGAAGCCGCCGTCATGCCGCCCCCGCTTTCGGCGACCGCCTGCATCATCACCGCCGCCTCTGTGATGCCCAGGCCTGCCCCGCCGACCGACTCCGGCATCGCAACACCAAGCCAGCCCGCCTCCGCCATCGACGTGTGGAACTCGAACGGGAATTCGCCGCTGCGATCCTTTTCCAGCCAGTACTCGTCGGAGAACTGCGAACAGTGCTTCAGAACCGCTTCGCGGATATCCAGCTGATCCTGCGTAAGAGAGAAATCCACCTATTTTTCCGCCTTTTCCCGCGTTTCCTCTGAAGAACACGACTAACAGCGCCGCCCGCCTGGCACAACGCAGTTGTTCCGATATTTGCACATTGAACGCAAATGCGCACACGTGTACGTCTCCTGCGGGAGATTGGCATGAGCGAAGCAGTACCGGACGGCGGGCCCCTGAAGGGCATCAGGGTCGTGGACCTGACGAGCGTGGTGTTCGGCCCCTACGCCACGCAGATCATGGCTGACATGGGCGCCGAGGTCATAAAGGTGGAGCCGCCGGAAGGGGACAACACCCGCTGGATCACCACCGGCCCTGTGCCCGGCATGGGCGGGATCTATGTCAACGTGAACCGGGGCAAGCGCGGCGTCATGCTCGACCTTCGCCGCGAGACGGACCGCGAGGCGCTGCGCCGCCTGATCGCGACGGCGGACGTCTTCATCCATTCGATGCGCGGGAGTGCCATCCGCAAGCTCGGCTTCGACTACGAGGCGGTGCGCGCGCTCCGGCCCGACATCATCTACACCAACTGCTACGGCTATTCGCGCCGCGGACCGGAGAGCGATAAGCCGGCTTACGACGACACCATCCAGGCCCAGTGCGGCATCCCCCATGTGCAGGGGCTGATGAACGGGGAGCCCGGCTTCGTCGCCACGATCATGGCGGACAAGGTGGCCGGACTCCACGCGCTCTATGCGACCATGATGGCACTGTTCCACCGTGAGCGCACAGGCGAAGGCCAGGAAGTCGAAGTCACGATGTTCGAGGCCATGTCCTCGTTCATGCTGGTGGAGCACGCCAATGGCGCCATGTTCTCGCCGCCCACCACACCGGCCCACTATCACCGCGCGGTCGAGCCCAATCGTCGTCCCTACCGGACGAAGGACGGGTATGTCGCCGCGCTCGTATACAACGACAAGCACTGGAACGCCTTCGTCGGCGCCGTGACCCCCCCCTGGGCGAGCGAGGAGTTCGCCACCCTCGCCCAGCGAGCAAAGCAGATCGGGCGCGTCTACGGCTTGCTGGGCGAGACGTTCCTTACCCGCACCACGCAGGAATGGCTCGACACACTGCAGAGCCTCCACATCCCCTGCTCGCGGCTGCACGCCACCGACGACCTGTTCGAGAACGAGCACCTGAACGCCATCGGCTTCTTCGAGGAGGTCGATACTCCGCAAGGCCCGGTGCGCTTCCCCGGTGTGCCCACGTGGTTCTCGAAGACTCCGGGCCGGGTACGTGGCCCGGCACCGATGCTGGGCCAGGACAACGAACAGATCCTCGCGAGCGTCGCCCCGGCGATAGCGCACGAGCCGGACTGAACACTGCTGTTGATTTCACCTGACAGCATCCAGACGCTTGAGCTAACCAGCTGTTCAAAGCGACCCAAGAGCGCACCAGCGGATCGAGAAGAAAGGCACTGAAATGTACGACGACCAGCCCCAGGCGGAAGCTCCGGCCAACGCGAAGAAGGGCATTCCGGTTTACAAGCGCATCCTCGACCTGTTCGAGGCTGAGGGTATCCGCACGCTCTTCGGCATTCCGGATCCCAACTTCGTGCACCTCTTCCTCGAAGCGGAAACCCGGGGCTGGACCGTCGTCTCGCCCCACCATGAGGCATCGGCCGGCCACATGGCGGCGGCTGCGGCCCGCATCACCGGCAAACCGGCTCTGTGCATCGGCACGCTTGGGCCGGGCCTTGCCAACATGATGCCCGCGATCCAGTGCGCCAAGGTCGAAAACGACCCGGTGATCTTCATGGGCGGCCAACGCGCCCGCGTGACCGAGCGCCGCGTGCGCCGCGGTCGCATCCAGTTCGTCCGGCAGGAGCCGATGATCGAGGATTCGGTGAAGTTCTCCAGCTCGATCGAATATGCCGACCAGACCGATGAGATCGTGCGCGAAGCCATTCGCGTCGCCATGTCCGGCACGCCCGGCCCTGCCTACATCGAATACCCCGCGCACGTGATCCTCGAAGAGCTGGACCTGCCGCCGGTCCTGCCGCCGCACCGCTACCGCCTCACGATGCAGGGCGCTGACGGTGATCGCATCGCGGAGGCCGCGGAGGCCATCAAGAACGCCAAGAACCCGATCCTGCTCGTCGGCCACGGTGTCCACACCGCCAAGGCAGGCGATGCGGTGCGCGAACTGGCCGAACTCATGCAGTGCCCGGTCATCCAGACCTCCGGCGGCACCTCTTTCATCAAGGGCCTTGAAGAGCGCACCTTCCCCTACGGCTTCTCGGAAGCGTCGATCGACGCGGTCGTCGAAAGCGACTGCTGCGTGGCACTGGCGACCGAACTGGGCGAACCGAGCCACTACGGCCGCTGGCGTCACTGGGTGGACAACGAAGCCACCCGCAAGTGGATCTACGTCCAGCAGGATCCGACCGCGATCGGCGTCAACCGTCCCATCGACGTGCCGCTGGTGGGCGACGTGCGCGCCGTCGTGCCGCAGCTGTCGCGTGCCCTGAAGGCTCTTGGCGGCCGCAACGCTTCGCCATCGCTGTCCGAATACATCCAGCGCGAAGCGCAGCAGCTTGACGAACTGCTCGAGGAGGCAGCGTCGAAGCCGGACGGTTCGACCAGCAAGATGCACACCAGCCAGTTCGTGACAGAAGCCACCAAGGCTTTCCCGAAGGACGGCATCCTCATCCGTGACGGCGGCGCCACGGTGATTTTCCAGTGGACCTACTCGCAAGCCAAGCCGCACGACGTCATCTGGAACCAGAACTACGGCCACATCGGCACGGGCCTGCCCTACGCCACCGGCGCCATGCTCGCCGATCAGGCCGCCACCGGCAAGCAGCGCCCGGGCATGCTGCTGACGTCGGACTCCTCGTTCCTGTTCCACGTGGGTGAACTGGAAGTGGCGGTGCGCAAAAACCTGCCGCTGGTCATCGTGGTGGGCGTGGACTTCCAGTGGGGCCTCGAAGTTGGTGTGTACAAGCGCACCTTCGGCCACGGCACCAAGGAAACCGGCGTGCACTGGTCGGACAAGGTCCGTTTCGACAAAATCGCCGAAGGTTTCGGCGCCGCCGGCGAATACGTCGAGAAGGCGGCGGACATCGGTCCGGCCATCGAACGCGCCTACGCACGCGGCGGCTGCACCGTCATTCATGTGCCGATTGACCCGGCCGCGAACTCGGAGGAAATGCCCAACTATTCCGAATTCCGCACCTGGTACGCCGAAGGCACCCAGTAAGCAGACCATTCCTCCCCGGCCCTGCCGGGGAGGGGACCATCTGCACGGTATCGGAGGGGCGGGCGCCACGGCAGCCTTCCTGCCACCGCCTTCCCTCCACTCTGTTCGCATGGCCCCCTCCCTATCGCTGCGCGACGGGGACACACAAGGGAGAGCCATCATGCGCAACTACACGCAGTTCTACATCGACGGTCGCTGGGTCGACCCGGTCACTCCAAACACTGCCGACGTCATCAATCCCGCCACCGAAGAAGTGTCGGGCACCATCTCCCTCGGTTCCCCAGCAGACGTCGACGCCGCCGTTGCTGCCGCTCGCCGCGCCTTCGCCACCTATGGCGAAAGCAGCGTAAAGGAACGCCTCGACCTGCTCGAAGCCATTCAGGCCGAATACCTCAGGCGGGAAACCGAACTGGGCGAGGCGATCATGGAGGAGATGGGCGCACCGCGCGGGCTCGCCTGCGGCTTTCACACCCTCCTGGGCAAGGGCCATCTCGGAACCGCCATCGAAGTGCTGCGCGACTTCAAGTTCGAGGAACAGCGCGGCGTCACGGTGATCCGCAAGGAACCGATCGGCGTCTGCGGCCTCATCACGCCGTGGAACTGGCCGATGAACCAGACCTGCGTTAAGATCTTTCCGGCGCTGGCAGCGGGCTGCACGATGATCCTCAAGCCCCCGCAACTCGCGCCTTATTCCGCACAGATCCTTGCCGAGATCCTGCACGACGCGGGCGTACCGGCCGGCGTCTTCAACATGGTGCAGGGCCAGGGCTCCGTCATCGGCGCGGCGCTGTCGAAGCACGAAGATGTCGACATGATTTCCTTCACCGGCTCGGAACAGGTGGGCGTCCAGATCCAGAAGGATGCCGCCGACACCGTCAAGCGCGTCGGCCTTGAGCTGGGCGGCAAATCCGCCTGGATCGTTCTCGACGATGCCTCTCTAGCTGCCAACGTGGCGAGCGCGACGGCTGGCATGATGGGCAACTCGGGCCAGACCTGCTCGGCCGGCTCGCGCCTGCTGGTCCCCGCCGCTCGCCTCGACGAAGTGCGCAAGGCTGCCGCAGAAGCCGCCGGCGGTGTGACCGTCGGCAACCCGCAGGGCGAAGTGGCCATGGGCCCGGTCGTCTCCAAGAGCCAGTACAACATCATCCAGCAGTACATCGAGCAAGGCCTTGCAGAAGGCGCCGAACTCATCACGGGTGGCCTCGGCCGGCCCGACGGGCTGGACAAGGGCTGGTACGTCAAGCCAACCGTCTTCGTGGGAACGAACGACATGGTCATTTCCCGGGAAGAGATCTTCGGCCCGGTCCTCGTGATCATTCCCTACACCGATGTCGACGACGCCGTACGGATCGCCAACGACTCCAACTTCGGCCTCGGCGGCTACGTCTCCGGCGAGGATCTCGAAGCCTGCCGCGCCATTTCGCGGCGGCTGCGCACCGGCGCGATCTGGGTGAATGGCGGCTTCGACTTCCACGCTCCGTTCGGCGGCTACAAACGTTCGGGCAACGGACGTGAATGGGGCGAGCACGGCTTCCACGAGTATCTTGAAGTGAAGTCGATCATCGGCCTGCCCGCGCCCGCCTGAGCGGCGGATCGGAAAAAGCAGCCCCGGGGCAATACCCGGGGCTCCTTTTGCCCGATCGAACTACCGCCAGCTCAAAAATTTCCCGTCCTTACCGCAGCGCGTCCAGAAGGTCCTTGTGGAATGCGTCGGGCGCCTGGATCTGCGGCGAATGGCCATATTGCGGATAGACGATGAGCCGCGCATCCGGAATTCGACGCGCCGCATCGCGCGCCAGCACGGGATAATTTCCTAATTGCGCCGCCAGCACTTTGTCGGCCCGGTTCTTGCCGATCGCGGTGTTGTCCTTTTCGCCGATCATGAGCACCGTCGGCACTGCCACGCGCTCCAGTTCATGCACGACCGGCTGGTTGAACACCATGTCGGCGGTCAGGGCCTGATGCCAGGCGACCACGTCCCCATCCGGCCCAAGATACATCGAGGCCAGCATGTCGACCCAGCGGTCGTACTCAGCTCGCCACTCACCCGCATAGTACGTCGCCTGCTGGTAAGCCTTGATGCTGGCACGAGTGGTCTTGCGCTCACCCTCGTACAGGGCATCTACCGTGGCGTTTGGAACTCCCTTGGCGCGCCAGTCCTCAAGGCCGATCGGGTTGACCAGCACCAGCTGGGACACAGCCTCCGGGTACTGCAAGGCGTAGCGCATCGCCAGCATGCCGCCCATGCTGTGGCCGACGACCACCGGCTTTTCCACGCCCAGCGACGCCAACAAGGCCGACGTGTTGGCAGCAAGGGTGTGCAGCCCGTACTGATAGCGCCCCGGCTTGCTCGATTTGCAAAAGCCGATCTGATCGGGGGCGATCACCCTGTAGCCGGCGGCGACAAGGCGGCGGATCGAACCTTCCCAACTGCCGGCGCAGAAGTTCTTGCCATGCAGCAATACGACGGTGCGGCCATTGGCGCGCGGCGGCCGGACATCGAGATAGGCCATCTCCATGGATTCGCCCTGGCTCGTCAGCGAATGGCGCTGCACCGGCCAGCCATAATCGAAGTCGGCCAGCATCGGATGAGCTGCGGCCGGTGCAGCAAGACCCAGCACCGCCATCGCCAGCAACGATCTGATCATAGCCTCATCAATAACCCTTGCGAGAAAATACCCAAACCGCCTGCCGGCATAGTCGTTCCCGCAGGATGTAAGAGGCCATCAACCGAAGCCCTGCAAGACCCGGCGAGAGTGCAAAACGCTTCTGCTACCAACCGGAAAATCGCGCGGCCCGCAAGGTGATTTCAGGCGGACGCGCACGTGCTTTTGGCAGCAAGCGAGCAGCTTAGGTTCTTCGTTGGCGCAGTGAAAACGACCCTGTGCCCATGCGCGAGTGCCTGCCCTTCATTCTCCAGCAGGGATGACCGAGCAGAAACGGCCACAGGAGGAGTGCCGCTCCTTGCTGGCCAGCCATCTGTCAGACGAACCCCGGGGCAGGACCCACACAATGCGCAAAAGACTATTAAAAACATATCGCATTCCTCACCTCAATCCATATGAAAGCCATTTCTGCGTAGCATGCATTGACATATGCTACGCGTTGGCGCAGTGTCGTCGAAACAAGGCTTAAGAGCTGCTTGGGAGGGTATCTTGAAGAAGGCGTTCCACGTCCATCGCGCATCTGCGCTTGCTATCGGCGTAAGTCTCATCGCAGTTTCGCAGCCCGCGGCAGCCCAAGATACCGGCGCCGATGCCGCTCCGGCGCTTGATACCATCGTCGTCACCGCTCAAAAGCGATCGCAGAACCTTCAGGATGTTCCGATCGCCATCAGCGCTATCGATTCCGCCAAGATCGAGAAGCTGGGCGTGCAGGACGCTCGCGATCTCAGCGGCCTCGCTCCGAACGTGACGATCGTGTCGGGAACAACCAGCAACTCGGCCGCAGTCATCTCCATGCGCGGCATCTCTAACGGCGGGTCGGAGACTTTCGGCGTCGATACCGCGAGTGGCCTCTACGTCGACGGGGTTTACATCTCCCGCTCCGGAGCGGCAGGGCTCGATGTTGCGGATATCGAACGTGTCGAGGTTCTGCGCGGACCCCAGGGCACCTTGTTCGGCCGCAACACGACCGGTGGCGCGATCCACTTCATCTCACGCGCGCCCTCGAACGAGTTTCGCCTGAAAGCGGAAGGCGGATACGGCAACTTTGATGCCTGGAATGGCAGGATCACAGTAGATCCGGGCGCGATCGCGGGTATCGCCACCAGCTTCTCTTACAGCCACCGCCAGCGCGACGGCGTCGTCGACAATATCCTCGAGCCGCGCGATTCCCGTGATCCAGGCTCGCGCAAGTCGGACTCCTTCCGCGGTGCGGCGAAGATCGAGCTGGGTGGCACCGGCAGCATCCAGTACATCTTCGACTGGTCGAAGGTGAGCGGCAGCCCCATGGCCTTCCAGCTGACCAACGTGTCCGACGGAACGCCCCGCAACATCGTGGTCGATGGCCAGCAGCTTGTCGTGACACAGCCCGCGCCGGTCGAGCAGTACCTTCAGTCCGCCACCTTCGCCAACGCTGATTGCGCGGCTCTGGCGGAGCCGCGCCGCGCGTATCGCAGCAAGATCTGCAACGATATCAGCAGCTACGCCGTCGACGAGATCTGGGGCCATAACCTGCAGGTCGAAAACGACTTCGACATCTTCAAGGTCAAGATGACTTCGGGATATCGCATCTGGCACAGCGACTCCGTCTCTGATCTCGACGGGCTCGGCGCGTTCAGCGGTCCGGCATTCACGCCCACCAGCCTGCTCAACGGATTGCCGGCCTCGGTTCTGCAGGGCATCGTGCCGGCGGCCTCGATCCCGTTCATTTCTTCTGCCGCCGTTCCGACGGTTCAGCAAAACCTTTTCGAAACCAGCAATACGCGCCGTCACCGTCAGCTCAGCCAGGAAATCGAGGTCTCCGGCAACTCCGATCACCTCGACTGGGTCGTCGGCGGCTTCTATTTCTGGGAAAAGGGCAGCGAGTACAACCCTCAGAACAGCGGCTTCGTGCTAGATACCAATTCCATTCTCAGCCGCTATGGATCTGCCGTAGCGGCCGCAAATCCCGCGCGCTATCGTCTCGTTCAGACGCTGACCACGCTGAGCTATACGGCTGAAGCAGAAAGTTCGGCGCTCTATGGTCAGGCGACGTATTATCCGGGCGGCCGGGGAAGCGGCCTGCGCGTGACGGCTGGCGGCCGCTACACCTGGGATAACAAGCGCCTGTTCCGCACCCAGAACGGCGCTGTTCCCTTCGCGGTCCCGCAGGTCGGCAAGGCAAGCTACAGCAAGTTCACCTGGAACCTCATGCTCGGCTACGATCTGGCGGATGGCATCTCCTCTTACGCCCGCGTGGCCACGGGTTACCGTTCAGGCGGCTTCAACGCATCCGATCCGGTCGCATCAGGCACGAACACCATCCCCTCCTTCGGCCAGGAGAACGTGACATCCTATGAAGTCGGCCTGAAGACCGAACTGTTCCACCGCCGCGTGCGCTTCAACGTTGCGGGCTACTACAATGTCTACAAGGATCTTGCCGTCAACGTTCCGGTGCCGGACGCACCCCAAGGCACGTTCAGCACACGCATCGCGAATGCGGGCAAGGTCAACTACGCAGGCTTCGAAGCCGAGCTTCAGGCGATCCTTACCGACAACTTCTCGATCGACGGGGCCATCGGCTACGTGAACGTGGACTACAAGGAATTCCTCGGGGGCAAGTCGACTGTCCCGGGCGCTCCGGCCGTCGACATCGCATCGATCGCTGTTCCTTCGTATACCTCGCCATGGACAGGCAACATCGCCCTCAATGCGCAGTTCCCTATCGGTGCAGGCAGTGCGCGTCTCGTCGGGCGGGTCGGCTATACCCACGAAGACGGCAAGTACAGCTTTCCCACGGCGCTTTCCGCTCCCTTCAACGACGCCATCAAGGGTGACGATCGCGACCTGATCGACGCTCAGATCGGCATCGACCGCATTCCGCTCGGCAATGCGGAAGGCGAAATCCGCATCTGGGGCAAGAATCTCACCAATGCGAAGGACTTTGTGCGCGGCATCGACTTCGGCCAGCTCGGCTATGCCGGCGGCTACTATGCCGATCCGCGCACCTATGGCATCACCATCGGCGTGAAGTACTGAATGATCGGGATGTAGCGCCGTTCAGGCGCTACATCATCAAGTTGCACTGCTCTACGATACCCGGCTGCGGCCGGGTATTTTTTTGGCCTTTCGGCGTGGCGAGACATTGGGGACCAGTCAGACTGGCTCCGCTGATGGCGCAAAAAAGGGGCGGTTCCGATCCGCCCCTTACTCGATCCAGAATGGCCGTGCTGGCGCTGTCAGACGGCCAGGCGTGCTACCGCGTCGGCGGCTCCGCGAATGGCACCTTCGATATATCCCACGCCATTGCAGTCGCCCACCGTTTCGACCTTGAAGCCCTGCGCCCTGAGATGGTCGGCAAGCCTGGTGTCACCCGAGGCGCCCATGGCGACGATGACGTGATCGGCCGCGATTTCGAGGATCTTGCCATCCTTCTCGCCGGTAACCGACTTTGCCCCTACGGCTATGTTTTGCACGCTGGTGTGCATCGCGACACCGTGTTCCTTCAGTTCGGAAACAAGTCTCATGCGGCGAACGAGCAGCAGCCCCTTGCCCAGATGAGAACCCGGTTCGACGATGGTGACGGTACGTCCACGCTCATGCAGGAACTCCGCCAGTTCCAGGCCCACCAGTTCACCCCCGACGATCACGATGTCCTGCCCCAGCGGCATCCAGCCGTGCGTGGCCCTGCGCACGAAGTCGAGATTGGCGGTCATGCCGGTGGCAGCGCCGATCTTCGCGGCCGCACGCGTGATGAGGCCGGTCTTGCGCTTCACCTCTTCGGAGCTCTCGCCCAGGATCAGGGAGCGCAGGTCGTCCCCGCTCAGGACATGCGGCAAGTCGTTGCCCGGGAGATCGGGCATGTCCCGGCGGGCACCCGTTGCCACGATCACGCGCTCCACGCCCATACTGCGCAGCATTTCGGGCGTTGCTTCGGTATCCAGGCGCACCTCGATGCCAAGGCGCCTGGTCCGCTCCATCAGCCACTTCAGCAGCTTCTCGTTGGGTGGGTAGGCAAGGCTGGCGAAACGAAGCGTCCCGCCCAGGCGCTTGCCCTTTTCCAGAAGGGTGACCCGGTTGCCGGCTTCGGCCAGCCTGCAGGCCGCCTCCATACCGCCGGGCCCGCCGCCGATAACCGCATAGTGCCGCTCGCCGGTCGGGGCCGTGCGCTCGCATTCGAAGCCGGTATCGGAGTTAACGGCACAACGAAGTGGCTGGCGGACATACGCTGCCGTGACGCAGGTGTAGCAATAGATGCACGGCCGTACCTGCTCGACCTTGGCGTCCGCCAGTTTGCGCGGGAGCGCCGGATCCGCAAGCAGCTTGCGCCCCATCGCCAGGAAATCGTAGCGCCCCGCCCCGATGTGCTTGTCGGCGGCGTCGGGCTCGATCCGCCCGGACGCGATGATCGGCAGCGCAACTTCCCGGCGGAGCGCATCCACAGCGGGCAGGTTGCTCTCCGGCTCGTGCGGGATATTCGACGCCGAATGAAGTTTGCCCTGACCCGCATCATGGTAGGCCGAAACGGCGATTGCATCGACGCCTGCAGCCTCGATCATCCTGGCTGCGGCAACGAAGTCCGGGATAGCGATGCCGCCAGGCTTGCCTATCTCGCGCGAGTCCAGCTTGCACCAGATCGCCATCTCGGGGCCAGCCTCGGCCTTAACGGCTGCGATCACTTCCAGCAGGAGGCGCAGGCGATTCTCAAGCGAGCCGCCGTAACGGTCGGTGCGCTTGTTGGTCTTGGGCGAAACGAAGGACGACAGCAGATAGCCATGCGCGCCATGGATCTCGAGAGCGTCGAAACCGGCCTGACGCGCCCGCCGCGCCGCCTCTCCGAACTGGCGCACGACGAGGTCGATGTCCTCCTGTTCCATGACCTTGATCGACGGCATCTTGCCGCTGGCGAACCCGGCCAGTTCCTCGGGCAGGAAGTAGTCCAGCAGGTCGCCCGAGAACGGATCGGGGAGACTGGGCGCCCAGAGCTGGGCGTCGAAGTCATCCGAGGAATAGCCGGCGACCAGCCCGCCGTGGTGCAACTGCGCGGCGATCCTGGCGCCATGCCGGTGGATCCGCTGTACGAGTTCGGTCAGGCCCGGCACGAACTTGTCGTCCGAGATGGCGGTCTGGTTCGGCAGGACCGCGCCGACCGGCCATGCGACACCCGTGACACCGGTGATGATGAGCCCGGCCCCGCCTTTTGCCTGCTCTTCGTGATAGGCGATCAGCCGTTCATTGCAGTAACCGTCGGGTTCGGACAAACTTACGCCCATCGCGGTCACGAAGATGCGGTTGGGGATCTCGATCGGGCCAATGCGTCCCGGACTGAGGAGCTTGTCAAACGAAGACGACGTCATCGTTCCGCCCCCTCCATGAGCACCCCGTGCCGTTTCGTCCAGTCTTGGGAGATCGATGCCATAAACCAGTATCCTCTCATCGGAGCGGCCCGTCGGCGCGCTCGCGCTGGACCGCCGCCTTGTTCATGATGCCGCTTCACTCATGCCTGCCGGTATTGTATCCACCGGTCGAACTGATGCGCCTTTCCGGTCAGCCCTGGCTCTCCGCCAGGACCGCCATCGTCGGATAGTCCGTGTAGCCCTTCTCCTCCCCTGTATAGACATGCGCGAAGTCCACCCGCGCGAGCGGAGCGCCAGCGCAGATGCGTTCGACATAATCAGGGTTGGAAATGAAGGCGCGGCCAAAGCTCACGACGTGCGCCAGGCCGGTTTCCAGCAGCCTGCACGCCCCTTCGACCTTCTGGCTGTCGTTCGCCATGACGGCGCCGGACCAGTTGGCGCGGACCATTGCCAGTGTGTCGAGATTTTCAAGGTGCATGTCGATCACATGCACATAGGCCAGCCCCAGCGCATCGGCAGCCTTCAACAGCGGGGCATAGGTGGCTGCCGGCTCTGTGATGTCCATGCCGTTGTAGGGATTGCCCGGTGCAATCCGGAACCCGACCTTATCGCCGCCGATTGCGTCGGCAACCGCGTGCAGCACCGCGATCGGGAAGCGAAGCCGATTTTCGACAGAGCCGCCGAATTCATCGTCGCGCTTGTTGCTGGCCGGATTGAGGAACTGGTGGATCAGGTATCCGCTGGCACAGTGCAGTTCCACGCCGTCCATGCCGGCCGCAATCGCATTGCGTGCCGCCTGCGCAAACTCGTCGACGAGGAGATCGATGTCCGCAAGTGTGGCGGCGCGCGGCATCGCGGTGGCAACGGGTACGCCATCCGGCCCCGGCACCAGCGCCGGACAGGCGATCGCCGAAGGCGCGATGATGTCCGCCTCGAACCCGCGATTTGCAGGGACAACGACCCGGCCGCAGTGCATGAGTTGCATCACGATGGTGCCGCCACGCGCATGAACGGCATCGGTGACCCGACGCCATCCTTCGATCTGCTCCTGCGAGTGGATGCCCGGCGTACGCCAATAGCCCTTCCCGGCCTTGCTCGGCTGAACCCCCTCCGTGATGATGAGTCCGGCACTGGCGCGCTGGGCGTAGTATTCCACCATCAGGTTGTTGGGAACGTCACCCGGGCCAGCCCGGTCCCGCGTCATCGGCGCCATGACAATACGGTTGCGCATCTCTATGGATCCAAGGGCAAATGGGGCCATCAGAGCGTCAATGGTACGCATTTGCTTTCAGATTCCTGTGCTGTATGTCATTTGCGCTAAAGCATAGATCAACAATTACGCATTTGAAAGAGGGATAGGCATGCACTACGGCTTTGACGGAAAGGTTGCGCTCGTCACCGGCGCAGGTGGAGGAATAGGTCGCGCGACGGCTCTGGGCTTCGCCGCCTCGGGTGCTGCTGTTGTGGTCTCCGATGTCAATATCGAGGGCGGTGAGGCAACGGTGCAGCAGATCGAGGCTGCCGGTGGTAGAGCGATCTTCGCATCCTGCAATGTCGCCAAAAGGTCTGAAGTAAAGGCGCTGGTCGCCCGCACCGTGGAGGCGTTCGGCCGGCTGGACTTTGCACACAACAACGCCGGGATAAACAACCTCGGTGCCGACGAATACGAGGACGAGGCATGGGATCGCAGCCTCGGCATCAACCTGTCGGGCGTCATGTACTGCATGCGCGAGGAAGCCGAGGTCATGCTGACACAGGGCAAGGGTGCCATCGTCAACACCGCGTCCATCAATGGCCTTGTGGGGAACGGGCAGCAACCCGCCTACACCGCCACCAAGCATGGCGTGATCGGGCTGACCCGGCACGGAGCACTGCGTTGGGCCCGGCAGGGCATCCGCGTGAATGCGGTTTGCCCCGGCGTCATCGAAACACCGATGACGGCTCCGCTCGTCGCCGATCCCCGGATGCGCGATGTCATCAGCGGCATGACCCCGATGGGCCGCATGGGGCAGGCCGAGGAGATCGCCGCGGCTGTGCTGTGGCTCTGTTCGGATCAGGCTAGCTTCGTGACCGGACACCCGCTTGTCATTGATGGCGGCGCCACCGCTACCTGAACCCGCATCCGCTCAAGCGTGATGAAAAAAGGGCGGAGGTTAATCCGCCCTTTTCTTTGTATCAGCGCCTACCGCTCAAGCCGCCGATTCCCAGGGCGCTTCCTTGGTCCCCCGGGTCGTGTAGCGACCATTGACACGCTTCTGGTATGTCTCCGCCTGGGCGCGAGGGTTGTAGAACTGCTTGTACCAGAGGCGAACCTTGTCGAACGGGCCATCACCGCGAACCATCATCGGCGAGAAGCAGGGCCGCTTGTTGCCCCAGATCTCGAAATCCTGCGCGAAGGCGTCGACGCCTGCATCCTCGTAGCCGCGTGCCACGGCGCGGTCGGCCTCCGTCGGCTCATCGTTGGGCACCTTCACGAAAAGGCCATACCACACCTTCACGACCCCATCGTCGATGGGCGTATGGGCGATCAGCATGTGTGAGGGATATTCGCCGAGCATGGTCGACTGAAGGATGCCGGGGCCGACGTACCAGGTATCGTTGGTCATCACTTCGCCCCCGTCGGACGCAAGCGTCTTGTGGCCTGCCGCCAGGTACTGTCGACACACGACACCGTCGAATTCGTTATGGAAGTACTCCATCTCGATCGAACCATGAACGGGCTCGAGGTGAGCCTTGTCCGCCATGTTGTCGACGATCTCCTGCGGATGGCAAACCAGTTCGCCCAGCAGGCGCACATTCCAGTTCACCCAGCCCGGCGCGTCCCACTGCTCGAACGGAGGCAGATCGACGTCCGCTTCCATGCCCTCAGGGTCGTTCCACACCCAGAGGCAGCCCGCACGCTCCACCACCTTCCACGACTTCAGCTTCGCGGCCTTGGGGGGTTTCAAAGGGGAGTAGGGGATCTGATTGCACTGACCGTCCGGACCGAAGCGCCAGCCATGGTAAGGGCAACGGATGTTATCGCCCTGAACGTGGACCCCGTCCTTGATGACATAGGACGTGGTGTTCTTAGCCAGATGCGTACCCATGTGCGGGCAATAGGCTTCCATCAGGTAAGCGTTACCGCTTTCTCCACGGTAGAGCACAAGGTCCTGGCCAAAGTACCGCACGCCCACCGGCACGGAGGTCGCATCTTCGGACTTGCCGATCATGAACCAGCCGCGCGGGAAAGTGAATTCTCCGAGCTTATAATCCGCAGTCGTCGCCATCATCTCTCTCCATTGATGTCAGAGAGATATATAATTCGCACACCCGTAGCAACTGATTTACGGCACAGCCCGGTAAACTCGCCACGAGACGATGAAACGCGTAGGAGATAAGCCTATTCTCTGCGCACCATCAAAAGTCCTGGTCGGATTCGGTAATGCGGACCACGCGCGCGTTGTACTTCACGGTGTTCACGCCGATCGAGGTCTCCACGTGGTGCACGTGCGGCATCGCGAGTATCTTGTCAGAGGCAACCGCCCACAGCGATTCCAGCCCGTCGAACAACGCGATCACGAAGATGTTGAACTGCCCCATCGTGATGATGACGGCGTTGACATCGGGCAGTTCGGCAATCTGCCGCGCCACGTCGCGCACGTGCTCGACGCTGGCCTGCACGCCGATGAACGCGATGTTCGATGCGTTGGCCATCCCGAAGTCAGTGATGGCGGTGAACGAGATCAGCCGGTCCTGCTGCAGCCGCTTGATGCGGCCACGCACGGTTCCTTCCGTGACCCCCAGTTCGGCTGCGATCTTCCGGTTCGAAACACGAGCATCGCGCGACAGGATCTCGATCATCTGGCGATCGAGATCGTCAAGGTTGGGGGTGCTCATCAATTGGCTCCGCTGGAGATAGGGGCGACGTCGAACTTGTACTTGATCACGTCAACTGCGATCGTGGGCGTCAGGGAGCGAATGCCCTTGACCTGCGAAAACTTGTCCAGCAGCAGTTTGGGCAGATCGTTGAAGTCGTGAAGGACGACCAGAAGGTCGATGTCGTATCGGCCCGTGACCAGATGCGCGGCAAAGCACTCGGGAAATTCGGCAAGCTCCGCCGCCACTTCCGAGGCAGGTCGACCGTCGACGGCGACCGCCACCTGCATCAGGACATTGTAGCCATGGGCCGCGAAGTCGGACACCGCCACGACACGAAGCCGGTCCGCTTCTTCCATGCGGCGGATACGGGCAGACACTGTAGCGGCCGTCAGGCCGAGCAGATCCGCGATCTGCTGGTTGGTCGCGCGGCCATTCTTGCGAAGCTGCGCGACGATCGCCATGTCGACGTCGTCGACGTTGAAATTATCCCGCATGCAGTGGAGCGTTCCTTCATAACTGGCGGCAGAGCGGCCTTCGATTTCGATTCACCTGCAGCAACGTAACCATAGATCGCCCCGGGAGGGGCCATCCATCCATCACTTACCGGCGCTTCGCCTTGCGCGAGAATGATTTCGGATTGATCTAGCGGCGGAAGGCAAAGGGGCAAAGGCGCATCGCAATGTCAAGACGCGCATTAGCGCTGTGCCGATTCATTGGCGACGGCTTTCGCTTCCCCCCGGGCGCCGTTCAGGTTCGCCCTTGCCGCTTCCACCTTGGCCGACGCGATCCACGCGAGTGCCGCACCGGCAAATCCGATGGGTATGACTAGCGTAAGGGCCATGCGCAGCGATGCAGCGTCATCGCCCAGAGCTTCGCTGAGCGCCCCGGTGATCCAGGGAGCGACGAAGTAGCCACCGATGGTGGTGACAGCGATGAACAGAGCGGTGGCGCTTGCCCGGAAGCGCGCGGGAAGAATGTATTGCAGCGTCGCCAGCAAGCCGACCGACCAGCCTCCACCCAGCAGGCCGGCAGGCACCGCCACGAACATGGCCGCAGTGAAGGTCTTCATCCATAAGACGGCAAGAACCGCGAGTGTCGCCGATGCGATCGCCAGGGCAGACAGCCGCACCGGCCAGTGCATCCCCGATCGTGCGAAGCGATCCGAGAGAGCTCCGAACGCGAGCATGCCGAGCAAGCCTGAAACACCGAAGTTGATCGCAAAGGCCGACTTCACGTCCACCGGGTCGAGAGCATGAATCCGGGTCAGCAGCTCAGGTCCCCACACTCCGAAAGCCACGCCCGAAAGTGCGCCCAGCGCGAAGCCGAACATCAGCAGCAGATAGGCGGGGGTGCGGATCAGGATTGCGACAAGGTCCAAGAAGGCGATCTGTTCCACTTGCTGCGCTTGGCCTTGCTGCTCGCGAGGAGGTTCGCGGACAAGTGCCAGAGCGGCAAGCGCCAGCGGCACCCCGCAGCAGCCCATGAAGATAAAGGCAAGGCGCCAGTCGCCGAAATGGGCTGCGATAGCCGGGCCGCCAGCCTGCCCGGCCATCTGCCCGAAGTAGGTCGCCAGACCGAGAATGGCGAATGCCAGGCCGCGTCGTTCGGCGCGGAAGTAATCGGAAAGCAGCGAATAAGCCGGCGCCACGAAAGCCGCCTCGCCGATCCCGACGGCCGCGCGGGCCAGTGCCAGAGCGACGACACCCTTCGCAAGGCCGGTAGCCGCCGTTGCCACGCTCCACAGGAGGCATCCACCGACGATGATCCTTATCCGCGAACCGCGATCAGCAAGGCGTGCGAGCGGTACGCCTAGAAGGACGTACAGCAGGACGAATGCCGGCCCCATCAGCAGTCCCATGGTGCCGTCACCCACGGCAAACTCAGCCTTGATTGGTCCGACGAGGCCCGTGATCAGGAAGCGGTCAGCGAAGTTAAAGATGTAGATGAACAGAAGCGTGGTCAGGACCAACCAGGGATTACTGAGACGCGGGTGGCCGTCAGTCACGCTTCAGGGTTCCGCCATTCACGTACCAGACCTGTCCGTTTACCCATTCCCCGTCCTCGGAGGCGAGGAACGTCACGGCGGCCGCGATATCTTCCGGTTTGCCAAGGCGCGTGTGCGGCACCGCTTCGAGACCCTGCTTGCGGAACTCTTCCGTCAGATGAACGCCGGCAGCTTCCGTCAAAACCAGCCCCGGACAGATCACGTTGGCCCGAACGCCCTGCTTGCCCCACTTCTGTGCGACATGGCGCGCCAACGCGTGAATAGCATTCTTGGTCATCGGGTAGGCGACCTGCCATGCCGCGCCGTTCGCTGCAGCACCGGAAGAGGTGTAGATCATCGCGCCCCCGCCACTTTCCAGCATCACCGGCAGTGCCGCCTGCGTTGCCAGGAAGTGGCTTTTGGTGTTGATCGCAAAGCTCTTGTCGAGCACCTCCACCGGGCAGTTGAGCGCATCGATATCGCCGTCCGTACCGCCCGCGAGATTGGAGTGGTAGAAGTCCAGACGGCCGTACGCCTCGACCGCCTTGCGAACGATTTCCGCCTGCGATTCAGCGCTCGTGCCGTCGAGAGGAACGGCGACCGCCCGTCCTCCCTTGGCGGCGATGTCCTCGGCGACGGCCTGGGCCAGATCGAGAAGAAGATCGCCAATGACAACACAGGCGCCCTCTTCAGCGAGGCGCCGGGCCGTTGCTGCGCCTATTCCGCGTGCTCCCCCGGCCACGACGCCGACTTTGTCTTTCAAGCCTCGCATCTTACCCTCCTTTGCGTTTTATCAGCCGCCACTTTATACGCGATTGGACGATTATCAATATTTTTGCCACAGCTATGCGGACTGAATCCGCAGTAGAGGCAATGGGGAGGCGAGAATATGCCGAATGAACCGAACGGGCGGGTCGCCGTCGTGACCGGGGCCGGCGGGGGCGTAGGGAACGGCATCGCCCGACGGCTGGCGGCACAAGGGGCATCCGTCATCATCGCGGAATTCGACGAGGAGTCCGGGAGTGCGGCCGCCAGGGAACTGGTCGAGCAGGGGCTGCAGGCGCGGTTCGAACCCGTTGATGTCACTGACAGGGCCAGCGTCAACCGCCTCATGGCCCGGGCCGGCAAGGTCGACATCCTCGTCAACAATGCCTGGCGCGGTTCCGGAGTGGCGCGCATCGAACGGAAAACTGACGAACAGTTCGATGCCGCCCTGCGCTTCGGGGTCTATGCCACGCAGTGGACGATGCAGGCCGTATTCCCTCACATGAAGGCGCAAGGCTGGGGACGCATCATCAACATCGCTTCGCTCAACGGTGTCAATGCGCACATGGGCAGCGCGGACTACAATGCCGCCAAGGAGGCCTTGCGCGCCCTAACCCGCACGGCGGCTCGGGAGTGGGCCCCTTACGGCATTTGCTGCAACGTCATCTGCCCGGCAGCCATGGCGGCCTCGACACGGCGCATCATGGCCGGGCAGCCGGAGATGATGGAACGCATCGAAGCGGCAAATCCGATGGGCCGCATGGGCGATCCGGAAGCCGACATCGGCGGCGTGGCGGCATTCCTCGCAAGCGACGATTGCCGCTACGTGACCGGCAACACGCTGTTCGTCGATGGCGGAGCGCATATCAATGGCGTCGCCTGGGCTCCGGACCTCGGCAGCGACTGAGCCGACCGCGCCGCGTCCCTAAGACGCGGTGGGGCATGAGAGCATCACGGGAATGTCGGACGCCGGTCCTTCCACGGTGCCGCGCGCTCAAGCTGGCCCGCCAGACGGAACAGCAGATCTTCCTCGCCATAGCGCCCAAGGAACATCACACCCACAGGTAGCCCGCTGGCGGAATGGGCGAGGGGAACGGACATCGCGGGTTGCCCGGTCCAGTTCGCCACCTGACAGAACGGCGAGAACTCCGAAGTCCGGCGTCCCCACTCCTCGAAGCTGCAATCGGGAGAAAGGCCGATCCGGCCGATCGGCAGCGGCGGTGACGCCAAGGTGGGCATCAATACGACATCATAGCGGCGCATGAACTGCCCGACCCGAACGGCCGCCTCCTGCAGGACGTTACCCGCCCTTGCATGATCCATCGCCGAGAAGGTCTTGCCATACTCGACGAAGCCCAGCGTTATCGGCTCAAGCAGATCGGGCCCGAGCGTCACGCCAAGCCGCCTTGCCCTGTCCGTCACATCCGCAGCAACGGCAGGTCCGATAATCGCAAAGCTGGCCTGGCCAAGTGCGGCGGCATCAAGTTCGAGGTTCGCTTCTTCAACGATGTGTCCGAGGCTCTCACAGAGCAGAGCGGCCTTCCGGACCGCCTCGATGCATTCGGGATCGACCGGACTTCCTGAGATCGGCCGCGTCATCAGCGCCACCCGCAGCGAGCCGGGATCCCGGCCGACATTCGAAAGGAACGTTCCCTCCGGCGAGGGAGCTCCGTAGCGCGAGCCGGGCTCCACTCCATGCGTCGCGTCCAGAATGGCGGCTGAATCGCGCACGCTGCGAGTGATCGCATGATAGGTGGAAAGCCCGCCCCACCCTTCAGTGCGCAGGGGCCCCATGGGAACCCGCCCGCGGCTCGGCTTCAGGCCGAAGAGGCCGCAGCACGAGGCGGGAATGCGGATGGAGCCGCCACCATCGCTCGCGTGCGCCGCAGGGATAACGCCCGCGGCAACCGCTGCCGCAGCGCCCCCCGAGGAGCCGCCTGCTATGCGGTTCGGATCCCATGGGTTGCGGGTTGCGCCGGTCAAGGCGCTTTCCGTGGTTCCGGTCAGCCCGAACTCCGGCGTCGTCGTCTTGCCGAAGATGACGAAGCCGGCACGTTCATGGCGCCTGACGAGTTCGGATGTGACATCGGGCCGGTAGTCGCGGTAGAGGCGGCTGCCGTTTCGCGTCAGCTCCCCCTGCTTGTAGACCTGCAGATCCTTGAGCAGCCAGGGAACTCCCGTGAAGGGACCTTGCGGCAGCCCTTGTGCGATGGCGCGCCTCCCGAGATCATAGAGCTCCTGGGCCATGAAGTTGAAACGCGGGTTCGTTGCCTCGGCGCGAGCGATCGCCGCGTCGAGCAGTTCCGTCGGCGAGACCTTGCGTTTGCGGACGAGTTCGGCAAGGCCGAGAGCGTCGTTTTCGTCGAGCACGCCCGCGTTTCCTTCTCCAGTTCGCGCCTGCACGGCCGGTGCCAGCAGCGCGCCTGCCGACACCGAGACTCCTGCCACGACTTCGCGCCGGGTGAGCATATTCAGTCGCGCTTGCGTGAGGCGGGTACGCCCTCGCCTTCGACGTAGTAGCGCGAATAGAACTTGCGGAAGTCCGCGATGGGGCCGTCCCCGGCGCAGATTACCGGCTCAGGCTCGAACTTCTGGCGATCCCAGATGACCTTGTCCTGGTCGTACTGCTTGCAGATGTCGCGGATGATGGCCTTGGCCAGCCCGGCCCGCTCCCCCTCGGCCTGACTGCGCGGCTGAGTGAAGCAGAAACGGGTGTGGACATGGTCGAGATCGACCGGCGTTATGCAGGCGATCAGCAGCGTTTCCGAGATGCCCGTGAAGCGCGTCCAGCTCTGGCCCGGCCCCATGGTGTCGTAGCTGATGCAGCCATCGACCTCGCCCCAGGGCGTCCCCATCTTCGCGCGCACGTCCGCACCGCGGCCCCACTCGCTCCAGCGCAATTCGCCCAGCGGCACGTTGGACGTGCCGTGAATGTACTTGAAATGAGCCACATCCACGCCGTTCTCGGCCATGTTCTGGATGTTGCCCCAGACATTCCACTCGAAGACCTCGTAATCCGTCCAGTCGGGGTCTGAGCACTCCGGGATATGTGCGGGCTCGAACAGCGGTTCGATGTCGTGAGGGTGATACCACGCCCAGATCCAGCGATTTGCCTCGACGATGTGCCACGTGCGGATGCACTTGCGCTTGACCTGCGGCGGGATGATCTTCGTGTAAGGAATCTCCTTCACATTCCCCTCGGTGCCGTCATAGCGCCAGGCGTGGAACGGGCATTCCAGCAGGTTGCCGCTGACCTTGCCGCCGTGGCCCAGATGCGCCCCAAGGTGGCGACAGTAGGCATCAACCATGCGGACTTCACCATCCTCGCCCCGCCAGATGGCGAGATCCTTGGCGAAGTAGCGCAGTGGCTTGACCTCGCCGGCGGCCAGATCCGCCGAGGGCAGCATCGCGTACCAGCCGAACGGGAACCCGATGTCGAGGTTGCGTTCCTCAACGCTGGCGCGGCCCTCGACATTGGCGAGGCGCCAGTCGACAAGGTCCTGTCCGCGCAGCTTCTCGAGGATCTGCCAGACGGCGACCGGCGGCGTACGAGCGTCGCCAGGGGCAGGTGTATCAGCTTCGGCCATGGGCGTTACTCCGCTTTTCCAGTTATTTGAGGTTGAAGACCTTGACGGCATTCTCGCGCAGGAACTTGGGCCATACCTCGTCCTTGAGCGGCAGGTTCTCCATGTCCGAAAAGATGCGATCCAGGCTGAGCCCCATGGGGAAGTAACCGGCGTAGATGATCTTGTCGGCACCGCGTGTATTGGCGTAGTCGATGATCGCCTTGGGATAGTGCTTGGGCGCGAATGCGCTGGTCGAATAGTAAAGGTTCGGCCACTTGAGCATCAGCTTCACCGCGAGATCGGCCCAAGGTTCACCGCCGTGGCGCATCACCACCTTGAGGTCGGGAAAGAACCAGCAGACTTCGTCGAGATATTCGACCTTCTGCGTTTCCATGGGAATGCGAGGGCCGGGAATACCGGCGTTGATGCAGATCGGCAGGCCCAGTTCCGACGCCACCGTGTAAAGCGGGAACATATACTTATGATTGATCGCAACCTGGGGAAGCGTTCCAGCCGGGAACACGCTGAGCGCCGAAAGGCCGACCTCGGCATGGATGCGACGGATGCGAGCCACTTCCTCCATGCCCCGGTTGGGATCGCACGGCAGGTCGAAGAAGAAGCGCTCGCCGTACATCTCCTTGGCACGGCGGGACGTCGCGTTGTCGTTCCACCCCACCATGGCACGCTCGATCCCGAAGCGGTCCATCTCGTCCACGGTCCACTTGACGAAATCGTCGACCCCGGCGCTCTGCGGGATATCCTTGAACATGTACTGCGCCGGCATGGCGAACTGCTGCAGCGTCTGCTGATCCTTTATCAGCGGCCGGAACGGAGCGAACCATTCCGAACGGTCTTCCGCTTCCGGAATCCCGAGCATTGCATCGATGACTTTGATATTCTTCGGCATTCCCATTGTCATTTCCCTCCCGACATGGTGGGCCAGGCCTTGCGCAGCGCCACCTTGTCCACCTTGCTCACATCGTTGCGCGGCAATGGCTCACGCGTGATGACGACCCGTCCCGGCGCCTTGTAGCGGGCGAGGCGCTCGCCTATCCAGGTGATCACGTCCGCCTCGCACACGCCTTCGGCCCGGACCACCATGACGAGCAGTTCACCCAGCCTGTCGTCCGGAATGCCGAAAGCGGCGCATTCGGAAACCTGCGGCATCGACCCGAGCGCACGCTCAACTTCGGCGCAGTAGATGTTCTCTCCGCCGGAGATCACCATGTCCTTCTTGCGATCGACGATGAAGACGTAGCGCTCCTCGTCCACCAGGCCGATGTCTCCTGTTCGCAGCCACCCGTCGGGCGAAAGAACTGCAGCCGTCTCCTCCGGCCGGTTCCAGTACCCCTGCATGATCTGTGCGCCGCGCAGGACGATTTCACCCACCTCACCGGCAGGAAGCTCAGTGCCGTCGGGACCTTCTATGCGGATATCGACGAGGGGCAGCACGCGACCGGCGGAAGACGGCTTGCGCACGAACTCGTGGCCTACAGCCTGGGCGATGGCACCCGAACATTCGGTCATGCCATAGCCGGTGCCCATCATTGCCTGAGGACAGACCGCCCTGATCTCGTCGAGCAGATTGACCGGCAAGGCCTGCCCGCCCACGCCGATGTTGCGGATGCTCGAAAGGTCAGCCTCGACACCCCTGGCCTTCTGCAGCACGTCCCACAGCATGGTCGGGACGCTGGAGAACATGGTAATGGCCTCCTCGCTCATCAGCCTCATGGCGTCCTGCGCATCCCAGCGCCGCATGATGACGACCTTCGCGCCCGCCAGCATCGGAGACAGGAAGGCCGAACCCAGACCGGAAATATGAAACAGCGGGTAGACCAGGAGTGCGGCCTGCTGCGGCATGTGCTGCAACAACGTGTCCACCGGCATGCCCATCGCGTTGGCGGTTGAATGCAGAACCTGCATGCCCGAAAGCTGGACCCCCATCAGGCCGGTGATGATGCTTCGATGCGTGAGAACGGCGCCCTTGACCCTGCCGGTGGTGCCCGACGTGAACAGAATGGCGCACGGATCACCCGGAGCAGCGGCACCCAGATCCCCAAGCGGCTCTGCGCCGGTTTCAAGCCGAACGTCGTCCTCGAACGGTCTGGTCAGGTCGAGCAGGCGACCCGAGTACCCCCCCGCCCGGATCAGCCTGGCACGATCGGTATCGGCGACCACGACCCTCGGGCCGACATCGTCGATCATCGCGACGAGTTCCGCCGGAGCACCGCGGCTGTTAAGAACGGCGGCGACGCCGCCCGCCTTCAGCACGGCGAGGAACGCAACGATCCATTCCGTGCGGTTGCGCATGCAGATCGCCACGCGATCGCCACGCGCGATTCCCAGAATCGACACGAGCTGATCGCGCCATGCGAACACCTGCTCGAAGCTCAAACGGCGCTGGCGGCCATCGTCACCTTCCTCGACGATGAAGGTTCGGTCACCGAATGCGCGAGCCCGCTCGATCATCTGGTTGAGATCAGACGGGGCGTTGAGGAACTGCCGGATGCCATCGCGCTCACCAATGGCGAACGGCGCCCCGGGTGCGGTGAGGGCCGTGAAGATCGGGTCGATCTCCGTCACGCCATCCACGCTTTGTTCTGTGGCCGGATGGCGAATTGCCACCTCTTCGTCACCCACTGCGGCTCTCTCCCTCTTGCTCGTTTAGTAGACCGCTGCCGGGTTCTTCTCCCGGGGGCTCCCCAGCATCTCGCGGTAGCTGGGCCGTTCCTTGCCCCGGTCGGTTATGCCAAGCTCCCGGGCGATTTCCGCTGCGATCAGCGTCTGGCCGGACAGCTCGTCGCGGCGCGGCGATTTGTCGATGCCATCGACGACGTGCGCGGTGAACTCCGGGTTCTCGGCACTGTCGATGAAGTCTTCGTATTGCTCCGGGTTGGTCTTCTGCGCGATAAGCGAGCGCTCGGTGACCAGCGGACCCATCCAGATCGAAACGGCGACCACGCCGGACCCGCGCAGGTCATGCTCCATGTCATGCGCGAGCTTATCGATACCCGCCTTCTGCGCGCCGTAAGCGGGCCCATGCATGTAGCACGATCCTCCGAACGAGGACCCGAAGCCGATGATGCCACTGCCCTGGGGAACCATGATGCGTGCCGCATGCCACGACGCGACGTAGGCCGAGCGCAGGCCCACATCCATGATCCTGACGGCGTCGAGATCCTTTTCCCAGAAGGGCTTCTTTTCGATGAGCTGGGAGTGGATGTAGGTGGCGTTGTTGAAGAGAACGTCCAGACGCCCCTGCTCGTCCATGATGCGCTGGAAAAGCGCTGCGACTTGCCCGTCGTCGGCATGGTCACAGATGGCCGGGATGCCCTGCCCGCCAGCGGCGGTCACTTCGGCAGCGGTTTCCGCGACCGTTCCGGGCAGGATCGAGCCGTCCCAACCCTTTGCCGCACCCGATTGCAGCGTGCGCCCCGTGACGTATACGGTATAGCCAAGTTCACCGAAACCGCGAGCGATACCCCGACCGGCTCCTCGGCTGCCGCCGGTGACAAGCGCAATCTTACGCAATTCAGTCCCCTCTCATGGATTCGACGCATAGCCGATTATTAAACCTCAATATGTTTCACTTTGCGAAGAAACAAAAGGTCAAAAATACGCGTTCTAAAATTTTCTTGGCTCTGGTGGCGTAAGTTGCCGCGGCGCGAAAGGCTGAACTCCGTCAGTCGAAATTGGCCTGCCCCCCGTCAAGCGGGATGGTGGCGCCAGTCAGGTACGAGAATTCGTCTCCACACAGGCTGGCGACGGCAGTGCCGATGTCTTCGACCAGTCGACCGATCCGGCGCAGTGGAATTGTGCGGAAGAAGGCCGCGCCTTCTTCAGGATTATCGCGCAGCCAGCGCTCCAGCCCGGGAGACTTACCATGCGGAGCAACGGTAAGGACGCGAATACCAACGTCGCCCCATTCTGCCGCCGCAGCGCGGGTCAGCGAACGCAGAGCCTGCTTTACCGCAGCATAGGCTCCATAGCCGGTCATGTCCCAGCGCACTCCAACAGAAGAGGCGAGATTGATGATCGTGCCGCCGCCGCGTTCCACCATGATCGGATGAACGGCCTTCATCAGGCGAAATGCGGCTAGAGGGCCGGAATCGAAGCCGGCCTGGAAGGCCTCGTCACTGACGTCCAGCAGCTTTCCGTTCGGCACCTCCTGCGCATTGTTTACGAGGATGTCGATTCCGCCCAGCTGTGCGCGGACCTGCTGCACAAGATCCCGCAGCGCCAGCGGGTCCTTGACGTCACAAGTGATCCCCATCACTTCTACACCTGCCGCGGCTACGGCATCGCAAGTCGCGTCCAGCTTCGCCTGGGTTCGCCCGGTAACCGCAACCGCAGCCCCCGCATTGGCAAGCGCCATTGCAATGCCCTGCCCGATGCCCTGCCCAGCGCCGGTGACCAGCGCCACCTTTCCCGAAAGATCGGCCACTCTTCTCTCCAAAATCGTTTTTCGTAAACAGCTATTGATTTATCTACGCATTGCTCTGCCATGATGCTGATGCTTGCGTCAATTGCGTTGTGCCGCTAGGACAATCCCAACTTGGCCCGGAACGGCATGACAAGGAGCAGGATTGGCGATGGCACAGGACTTCAGCGGACAGGTTGCAATTATCACAGGTGGTAGCGACGGCATCGGGTTCGCGACTGCGGCACTGCTGGCAAAGCGCGGTGCCCACGTGGTGATCTGCGGCCGCCGCGCCGAACAGCTCGACAAGGCACGGGCGGAGATCGAAGCTGAGGGCGGCAGCGTCGAAGCCATGCAGCTCGACGTGACCCACTACGACGCGTTCACTGCACTCGTGGAACGTGTGACACAGGAGCGCGGTCGCCTGGACATGATGGTGAACAACGCCATGTCGACCCATTACGCGCCGATCAGCGACCTCACGCTCGACCACTGGCGCCGTGACTTCGCAGTCAACGCCGAAGCCGTTTTCGTGGGCACGAAGGCGGCGATGAAGGCTATGAGCGCCGCCGGCAAAGGGTCCATCGTCAATATTTCCTCCACCTGCGGCATGCGCGCTGCGGCCTACATGTCGAGCTACTCCGCATCGAAGGCTGCCCTCATGCAGTTCACGGCCGTGGCCGCGATGGAGGGCGCGCGTCAGGGCATTCGCGTCAACGCCATTGTCCCCGGCCAGGTAAACACCGCCGCGACCATGGAGTACAACGCCATGGCACCGGAACTTGCCGCCAAGACTGCGGATGCCATCCCGATGGGCCGCGGTGGGGAGCCCGACGAACTCGCCGAAGCGATCGTCTTCATGCTGTCCGACGCGGCGAGCTACATCACCGGCGTTTCGCTGCCGGTGGATGGCGGCAAGTCGGCGCAGCTTTATCTGCCCTCATAATCACAGACGACCGAAACTGAGCACCGGCAACGACCGGCGAGAGGATAGCATGACTGGCAAGTGGGACCGGGAAATCGACGTACTGGTTGTCGGCTCAGGTGCCGGCGGGCTTCTCTCGGCGCTCGTCGCCGCCACCGAGGGAGCCGAGACCCTCATTATCGAGAAAGCCGCTTTGTGGGGCGGGACCTCGGCGACCTCTGGCGGCGGCATCTGGATCCCGAAGAGCGACCAGGCCGCCGCTGCGGGCTTCGACGACAGCTTCGAAGATGCCTTCACGTACGTCCGGGGCCTTTCGGCTGCCGACGTGCCGGACGCCAACATCCGCGCCTTCGTGGAGAATGCCTCCGTCATGCTGCGCTGGATGACGCAGCACACCGGGATTTCCTATGAGGCGCACCCTTACCCCGACTATCACGCGGAGAATCCGGGCGGGTCGCCCACTGGTTTTCGCACGCACATGCCACTTCCGGTGGACGGCAGCGCATTGGGCAAGGACGTGCGCACCTTGCGCTTCGCCTCGCCTGCCGCAAGCCTCTTCGGCTACCTGAACTGGCATTTCGACGAAACCTACATCATGCTCTTCCGGCCCAAGGGCTGGTGGATCAGCCTTGCCAAAAGCCTGGCGCGTTACTGGCTGGATCTTCCATTCCGCCTGACCTCCCGCAAGGATCGGCGCCTGACGCTGGGCAATGCCCTGTCAGGCGGGCTTCGCATCGCGCTGAACGAGCGCAAGATTCCCATTCATCTCGGGACAAGCCTGGAAGAACTGGTCGCCGAGAACGGCAATGTCGTCGGTGCCCGTATCCGCAGGAACGGCAAGATCGAGAGCATTCGCGTCCGCAAGGGCGTGATCCTCGCTGCAGGCGGTTTCGACAAGAACCAGGCCATGCGGGATGCAAACAGCCCGCTTTATCCGCGAGCGTGGCTGTCCGGCGGGGTCGGTGAGAACACCGGCGATGCCATCACCCTTGCGTCCCGGCTCGGCGCGGCCACCCGCAACATGCAATCGGCATGGGCCGCTCCGATGTTCCATCTCCCGGGTGAACCGGGCGGGCGCCTGTCGACGATCGAGCGTGCCCTGCCGGGTTCCATCATGGTCGCGCAGGATGGCCGCCGCTACATGAACGAAGCGGCTTCCTACCACATCTGCGGACAGACCATGGCGCGACGGCAGGCCGAAATAGGGGATGCCGCGCCGACCTGGTTCATCTTTGACCACCGCTACCGTCACCTCTATCCCGCTGGCCCGCTCCTGCCTCTGCTGCCCGACTGGGCGCAGAACCGGCGCGTCCGGTCGGTCATGAAGAAAGGCAGGACCATCGCGGAACTCGCCCGCGCGATCGGCGTCGATCCGGCCGTCCTCACGGATACGGTGAAGCGCTTCAACACGTTCGCGGCAGAGGGGATCGACCCCGACTTCAACCGCGGCGAGGCTGCATACGACAAGATGTACGGCGATCCGCGCGTGACGCCCAACCCTTCGCTCCGTCCCATCGATGAAGCGCCCTTCTACGCAATGCCGATGTTCCCGGGCGACATCGGCACGAACGGCGGTCTCGTCACCGACGAACAGGCCCGCGTGCTAGACCAGTCCGGCACTGCGATCACGGGTCTTTACGCCATCGGCAACAGCGCCGCGTCAGTGATGGGCGAAAGCTATCCGGGCGCCGGTGTGACCATCGGCCCCGCCCTGACGTTCGGCATGCTTGCCGCTCGTCACGCAACGAAAAGGAATGTTTCATGAGTGGTAAGCTTGTAGGCCGGGCAGCGATCGTCACCGGCGCCGGCCGCGGCATCGGCAAGGCGATCGTCGAGCGCTTGCTGGCCGAAGGCGCCCACGTCGCCGCGCTCGACCTGAACCTGGAAGAAGCCAGGGGCACCGGCGCCACGCTTGCCATCCAGTGCAACGTCGGCGATTCCGCTTCCGTGGCAGCTGCCGTGCAGCAGGCGCGCGAAGCGTTCGGCCGCCTGGATGTCGCGGTCGCCAATGCTGGGATCGGGCAGGCGGCCAAGGACGGATCGGAGCAGTTCTACGGCGCCATGGCTCAGCGCAATGCCGAACTCGCCGACAAGGGTTCATCCGAGATCTTCGTCGACCAGCTGATCCACATGGAAGATGAAGGCTGGGCAGACGTCCTGGCCGTGAACCTCAACGGGACCTTCTATCTCGCCCGTGAATTCGCCCGCGTCATGGCCCGGGACGGCAAGCCGGGCAGCTTCGTTGCGATCAGTTCGACCAGCGCCCAGTCGGGCGAGGGATCGCCCCACTACTGCGCCTCGAAAGCGGCCGTCATCGGTCTGGTGCGTCAGCTTTCGCGTGAGCTGGCGCCGCGTGGCCTGCGCTTCAACGCCGTTGCTCCGGGGCCGACGAACACGCCCGTCATGGCAGGCATTCCGGAAGAGTGGGTCGCCTCGATGGAGAAGGCAATACCGCTGGGCCGCCTCGCCGATCCGCACGAGGTCGCCAGCGCCGTGTCCTTCCTGGCGAGTGATGATGCCAGCTTCGTGACCGGTTCCGTGCTTACCGCCAACGGCGGCAGCTACTTCCTCTGATACCGGCGCCGTTGGCTGCAAGGTGGCGCGCCATGCGGTGCATGGCGCGCCATCTTCTCAGTCTGCCCGCACCTTCACCCGGGGCGCATCCGCACCCCGGCGCATCGTTGCCAGGAACCCGTCGAACGGCGCAGGCTCCGCCACGGGGCCACCATGGTCGCCTTCCCGCGCCCAGAACTCCGCATAGCTGGGAAAGAGCTTGTGGAAGTTGCCTTCCGTCCACTCCGTACCCGGCCAGCGCATCTTGTTGTCACCGACGGGCGGCTGGTTGAGATCGGTCGCATACCAGTAAAGCGGGAGCCGGCGCGCGAAGTACCACCGCGGTCCATCGGGCTCCTGTATCCTGACGTAGTTATCGACGTACATCATCTGCATGATGACCCATTCGTCGCCGGTCTCATGCTCGTTCTTCGAGTAAACGACGCCTTGCGCATGATCCGCATCGTCGAACTCGATGATGTGACCGCCGATGTGGTGCGATGTACCCGTGAAGGGCGAGCGCAACGTGCGGTCCATCCATGCGCGGAACGCCTTTCGGCCCGTCTCTTCACGGCCTACCCGGACGTCCTCCGGAAACAACGAAGCCATTGCGTCCATGTCCCTCATGTCGAGGGCAAGCGCATATTTGGCGGGTAGCTGACGTATCTGGTCGAGCGACTCGAGCCTTTCGATACGGGCGAGAAGTGCAGGGTCAGTGGCCATAGATCCTCCCTTGGCTGCCGTGGCGGGCACACCACGCTACGCGTAAGTCATAGCTAATATCCGTACGCATATCACATTAGTATTGCCTTTGAATATCGTAGATCGTAGCCGCAGGCCTGCCGAATCTACGTAAAGCGAGGTCTCATAGACCCGCAGGAACCCACATGGAGGGGAGGATCATGAAGAACCTTTTCGCATCTGCCGCAATGCTGCCCGTCATTCTGCTCGGCGCTCCGACCGCCACGGCGCAGGACGCTGACAGTGAAAGCATGGGCATTGGCGACATCGTCGTCACGGCCCAGAAGCGGTCCGAGAACATCCAGGACGTCCCGATCGCCATTTCTGCAATTGGCAGCCAGTTCCTTGAATCGCGCGGCATCACCTCCATCGACGCCCTGGGCACCATGGCGCCCAACGTAAAGATCGAACGCGCTCCATCGAGCAAGACGATCTCGCAGATCGCGATCCGCGGGTCGGTGACCACGAACCCGGCCATCACATGGGAACCTGCTGTTGGATTGTATGTGGACGGCGTCTACATCGCCAAAGCACAGGGCTCTATCTTCGACGTGGCCGATCTGGAACGCGTGGAGGTGCTGCGTGGGCCGCAGGGCACGCTCTACGGCCGCAATGCGCTGGCCGGGGCCGTGAACCTCGTCACGAAGAAGCCCAGCGGCGAGTTCGGCGGTTCCGTCGATCTTTCGTATGGATCCTACGATCAGCGCCGCCTCAGCGCCACGCTGGACCTGCCTCGATCGGGCATCTTCTCGGCCAAGGTTTCCGGCCAGATCGTCAAGCGTGACGGCATTGTCGACATGGTCGATAATCCCTATCCCGAAGTTGCCCTGGCCGAAGAGCCCAAGGTCAGCCAGATCGACACCATCAACAGCTACAGCCTGATGGCTCAGGTCCGTGCAGAGATCAGCGATGTCGTGACTGCCGACTACACCTTCGACTACAACCGGACGAAGCAGCGCCCGCCGCTCGCCCAGCTTGTCGGCGTTGGTTCCGGCGGCATCTTCGATCCCGGTTCCGACGCATACATACCGGAGCTTCCCCTCAATCTGTATGTACGGGAAGACAGGCAAACCGAAGCGTCCATCGACGCTGCGATCTTCGAGCGTTCGCGTGCCTATGGCCATGCCCTGACGCTTACCGCCGAACTGGATACATTCACCATCAAGTCGATAACCGCATACCGAAATCTCAAGTGGCAGGACGGTATCGACCTCGACGGCACACCGCTCGACGTCGCCTATACCGGACGGGACACGCGCTTCGATGCATTCAGCCAGGAGCTGCAGGTATCCGGCAAGGCCTTCGACAATCGTCTCGAATATGTCGCCGGTGCCTTCTACTATCAGGAAAAGGCCGAGACGCTGGGCGAACAGCGCTTCTTCGGCGCCTTCGATAGCCAGGGCGGTCAATTCTACCAGACGGACTACGGCTCCCACACCAAGGCGATCGCCCTGTTCGGTCAGCTTGACTATGCTCTGACCGATCAGTTCAAGCTCACACTTGGAGCCCGCTACACGCACGAGAAGAAGGATGTCCGTCGCTTCTTCGCTGTCGGCGATCCGCTGCAGACGGTGGTCGACCTGCCTTACGGCGGCGTGCCGGATGCGAAATACAACAATTTCTCGCCCGCCGCGACGCTGTCCTGGTCGCCGAACCAGACGCTCAACGTCTATGCCCGCTATGCGCGCGGCTTCAAGTCCGGCGGCTTCAACGGCGAAACCAACGTCTTCTTCGATCCCGCCGCACCGGAAGGCTGTGCCTATGGCCTCACCGAGCTCTGCCTGCCCTACAAGCCGGAGATGGTCGACAGCTACGAATTCGGCGTGAAGACGAAGCTTCTCGGCAATCGCCTGATCTTCAACGTTGCCGCATTCCGCGACATCCACGATGATATCCAGCTGTCAATCTTCACCGCGGACGGCGCGGCTTCCTCGGTGGTGCGCAATGCGGCGTCCGCGCGCATCCAGGGGCTGGAGTTCGAAGCGATTTTGCGCCCGGTCGACGGCGTCACCCTCAACGGCTCGTTCTCCCTGCTGGATGCCAAGTACAACAGCTATGAGGACGGCGGCGTCGACGTCTCGGACAAGCGCGCTTTCCCTCACGCCCCGAAGCGGCAGCTGTCGCTTGGCGCGGACTGGGAGATCGTCAGGGGCGACTGGGGCAAGGTCAACCTCAATGGTGATCTGAGCCACGTGTCCTCCTACTTCACCTATCCCTACGCCCTCGAGAACGATCCGGCACGCCCCGCCCAAAACGCCTATGACTCGCGTTCAAAGGGGCGCACGATCGTCAATCTGCGGCTCGCCCTCAGCGACGTGCAGGTCGGCGACACGACTTTCGAACTGGCCGGCTTCGTCCGCAACCTGACGAAGGAAGACAATGCGTCGAACTTCATCGACATGGGCCCCGGCTTTGGCGGCATCCTGCTTGCCTACTATCCGGACCCGCGCACCTGGGGCGTTTCGCTGGGCGCGAAGTTCTGATGAGGCCTTCGGCGCCAGCGCGGGCGATACAGCTCTCGCTGGCGCCTGTGGCGTGATGATACGGCCACGCGCTCCCCGCAAGAAGGAGCCGTGGCAATTCACGCTCGCGCTGGTGAACCCTCCTGACGCGAGCAAATCCGGGAGAGACTTGCATGAGACTGGATGGAAGACGGGCGCTCGTCACAGGCGCCGCATCGGGCATTGGACGGGCGACAGCGATCCGCCTTGCCGCAGAAGGCGCGATTGTCACGATTGCCGATATCAACGCCGAGGGGCTGGACGAGACGGCCGCGCAGATGCCGACGCTACCGCGCGACCGAATCACCTTCGACGCGGCGGACACAGCCTCCTGCCAGGCACTGGTCGCCAGGGCCGCTGCGGATGGCCTCGACATTCTCTGCAACATCTCGGGCATCTTGCGGTGGGGGCCGACGATCGATTTTCCGCTTGAGGATTTCGAACGCGTCATGCTCATCAACACCACAAGCGTGTTTGCCTTGTGTCAGGCGGCACTGCCCCATCTTTTGAAAAGCAAGGGCACGATCATCAACACGGCGTCGACAGCGTCGCTCCAGGGCATCGCCTATACCGTAGCTTACGCGGCTTCGAAGCATGCGGTTGCGGCGATCACCAAGAGCCTCGCCGTCGAATTCGCCAGCGCGGGCCTACGTATCAACGCGATCTGCCCCGGACAGGTCAACACAGCGATGGGCACTTCGCCGCCTCCCAAGGGCGATCTCGACTGGAACCTGGTCACGCGCAACGCGCCCAAGCTCAAGGACGGAATCTGCGATCCGGAGGATGTGGCGGCGATGTTTGCGTTCCTCGCCAGCGACGATGCCCGCAAGGTGACGGGATCGCTGTTTACCGTCGACGGCGGGCAACTGGCAGGCTGAGCAAGGCTCGCGCCGCGGCAGTTCCATCGAGAAGTGCATTGTCGCGGCGGTGCACCTGCCAGCCTCTAGGCCCCCGCTGCAGGCTCCAGCGATTGGCTGAGACCCGCTCCACCACGAATTCGCCGGCATCATGACGAAACACGACGCTGTAGCCAACGGCAACAGCGTCGTCGCCGTCCAGTTCGATGGCGATCGGGCTCAGGACATGAGCACAGCCGTCCTGCATCAGTTTTTGATGGACCACGCCTTCGATAAGACCGGCGATGGCCGTATGGCCCTGTGCTTCGCCCATGCCTCCAACGGCGTAGATGCCGTCCGAGGTCCACAATTGGGCCAAATCGCCCGCCTCCCCGCTATCCGCAAGCGGGCCGTAGCGAGCGATGAGATCGCGGATGGCCTCCCGGTCTTCCAGTGCCTGCAACCGGGAGGCAAGGTCATCACGCACCGGCTGCCTTGCGGCCGGCCTGTCTGCCGAAGAACGTGCAGTCAGCCAGGCTCAGGCCGGAGGAATAGCCGTGACCCCACGCCGGAAGGCCGCTGGTGCAGCGACCGGCGGCGAACAGGCCGGATATCGGCGTTCCCGCACGGTTGAGCACTTCACCATCTGTGCTGGTCCGCAGACCGCCAAGCGTGAAGAAGCTGAAGTAGCTCGTCTGGAAGTTGAGCTCGAGCGCGACGAACGGGCCCTGGTCAAGCGGCGTCAGGATGGGCGTGCGCTTGTCGAACAGCGGATCGCGGCCTTCGCGGGCATGCCTGTTGTAGAACGCCATGGTCGTCGACAGCGTACCTTCGGGCATCTCCAGCTCGCGTTCGACCTCTTCCCAGTCCTCGCCCGTCCCGGCGATGGCCACACGTGCGAAACCGGGCGGCTGCTGGAAATGAGCGCTGTCGAGGAGCAGGTAGACCCGATCTCCGGGCTGATCGACCGCGGCCCGGCTAACCCGACCGTGGTAGCAATCCTCATTGATGAAGCGCTGCCCCTGCTGGTTGACCATCACACCGTAGGCATGGGATTCAGGGATGGTCCAGGGACAGGTCGTGAAGAACTGGTCCATGTGGATGGCATCGCCTCCCGCACTTATCCCGAGTTCGATGCCCGAACCATCATCCTTGTCACCGATAGGATCGTTGATGCGGAACGTCTGCGGACAGTACTTACGCCGCATCCCCTCATTCAGCACGAAGCCGCCAGTGGCGAGAACCACGCCCTTGCGCGCGCGGACGAAACGGGTCCGGTTGTCGATACGCACAACCACGCCGACGATCGCTGCGCCTTCCTGGACGAGCGCGACCGCCCGTGAATCGGCGATGACCTCGACGCCCTTCTCGCGTGCGCGCGTTTCGAGCAGATCGATGAGCGGACGACCGCCACCCCAGCCCATGTGCTGGATGACATGGCCACGGGGCGCGGGCCTGGCCAGTGTACAGAACGGCGCCGCCGCCTCGCTTCCGGACCAGATCAGGGTGGAATCATCGGTCGGCTCGATGTGCTTGCCGGGCAGGTAGTTACCCCGATAGGGCACGCCCTGCGCCTTCAACCATGCATAATGGGAAAGGGATTCCTGTGCGTAGAGATCGCACTTCGCTTCATCTGCACAGGGGCCCCCCGCCGCCTTCAGGTAGGCCGCGAGTTCCTCCGGCGTATCTTCGAAGCCGGCCGCGATCTGCACGTCCGTGCCGCCGCCGATGTAGATCTCGCCGCCCGAAAGCGCGGAAGCGCCGCCGCTGCCCGAATTACGTTCGAACAGCATGACCTGCGCGCCGGCGTCAGCAGCCTCTATCGCGGCGCAGGCTCCCGCCGCGCCGAAACCGACGACGACGACGTCGGTCTCGAAGTCCCAGGATGGAACTTCGTTGGCCGGGAACGGAGAATAAAGCGATATCTCGGTCATCTGCTCACTCCGCCTTGGCCTTGACCAGGTCGAGCGCGACGTCGACAATCATGTCTTCCTGTCCGCCCACCATCTTGCGACGACCGAGTTCGACAAGAATCTCGCGCGTGTCGAGGCCGTAGTCGGCGCTGGCTTTCTCCGCATGCCGCAGGAAGCTGGAGTAGACACCGGCATAGCCCAGCGCGAGGGTTTCGCGGTCGACGCGGACGGGTCGATCCTGAAGGGGACGGACGAGGTCTTCGGCTGCGTCCATCAGTGCCATCACGTCACAGCCGTGATTCCAGCCCTTGCGGTCGGCCGCGGCGATGAACACTTCCAGCGGCGCGTTGCCTGCGCCCGCGCCCATGCCTGCAAGGCTCGCGTCGATCCGCACCGCGCCGCCCTGCGCCGCGACGATCGAGTTCGCCACGCCGAGGCCCAGGTTGTGGTGCGCGTGCATGCCGCGCTGGGTTTCGGGCTTCAGCACACGGTCGTAAGCCTCCAGACGTGCCTTCACGCCGTCCATGTCGAGCGCGCCGCCGCTATCGGTCACATAGACGCAGTGCGCGCCATAGCTTTCCATCAAAAGCGCCTGCTGAGCCAGAGCCTCAGGCTCGATCATGTGGCTCATCATCAGGAAGCCGGACACGTCCATGCCAAGATCCCGGGCGATGCCGATGTGCTGCTTGGAAACGTCGGCCTCGGTGCAGTGAGTCGCCACACGGACCGAGCGCACGCCGATGTCATAGGCGCGGCGTAGTTCCTCCACCGTGCCCAGACCGGGCAGGATCAGCGTGGTCAGTACGCTGCGTTCCAGCACATCGGCAACGGCTTCCAGCCATTCCCAATCCGTATGGGCGCCGAACCCGTAGTTGAAGCTCGTACCCGAAAGGCCGTCGCCATGGGCGACTTCGATGGCGTCAACACCCGCCTTGTCCAGTGCTACTGCAATCGCACGAACGTGGTCCACGCCGTACATGTGGCGCACCGCGTGCATCCCGTCCCGCAGGGTGACGTCCTGGATATAGATCTTGTCACCGGCTTCTACGTTGAATCCGCTGGTGCTCATGCCGCGATTCCTTCCGCGATCAGTTCGCCCGTGGCCTTGGCGGCCGCCGTCATGATGTCGAGGTTTCCCGAGTAGGAAGGCAGGTAATCGCCTGCTCCTTCGACCTCGAGGAAGATGCTGGTCTTGATTCCCGTGAATTCGCCCATGCCGGGGATCTTCAGGCGATTGTTGTCACCGAAGCGCTCGAACTGCACGTCCTGCTTGAGGCGGTATCCCGGCACGTACTTCTGCACTTCGGCCACCATTTCCCCCACGGAGCGGCGGATCGCTTCTTCATCCGCGTCTTCGGACAGGGTGAAGACGGTGTCGCGCATGATCATCGGCGGCTCGGCGGGGTTCAGGATGATGATCGCCTTGCCCTTTGTCGCTCCGCCCACTTCCTCGATCGCACGCGAGGTCGTACGGGTGAATTCATCGATATTAGCGCGCGTGCCGGGTCCCGCTGAGCGCGAGGACACCGATGCAACGATCTCGGCGTAGTGGACCTTGGCCACGCGGCTGACCGCCGCCACCATCGGAATGGTTGCCTGTCCGCCGCACGTCACCATGTTGACGTTGGCCTGGTCCAGATGCGCGCGCATGTTGACCGGGGGAATAGTGAACGGGCCGATCGCGGCCGGAGTGAGGTCGACGACGCGGATCCCGTCAGCCCGCAGCGCGGCGTCGTGGACCTTGTGCGCATAGGCGCTGGTGGCGTCAAAGACGATGCGTATGTCCTTGTAGCAATCCAGCTTCTGCAGACCTTCGAGGCCTTCGTGCGTGGTAGCCACGCCTCGGGCGCGGGCCATGGCCAAGCCTTCGCTGTTCTCGTCGATGCCGACGACGGCCACGAGTTCCATGTTCTGCGGGTACTTGATCATCTTGATCATGAGGTCGGTGCCGATGTTGCCCGAACCGATGATCGCGGCTTTAACCTTTGCCATTGTAATCCCTCACACAAAATTCGCGGCGCACGTGCCGATGCCGTGCAGCGTCATTTCGAACCGGTCGCCCTTGGCTGCGGGCTCCAGCGGCACGACGGAGCCTGACAGGATGATGTCCCCGGCATCGAGCGTGACGCCATGCGCGCCCAGCGTATTGGCGAGCCACGCAACAGCCTGCGCCGGATCGCCTTGAACGGCATGGCCGTAGCCTTCCGAAAGCGGCTCGCCGTTCTTGGTAACCGTCACATACAGGTTCGGAAGATCGTGCTCGCGCGGGTCCGCTCGCGCGTCGCCGAGCACGAAGACACCGCAGGAGGCGTTGTCCGAGACGGTATCGGCGATGGCGATTTTCCAGTCGGTGATGCGCGAGTCCACGATCTCGAAGCACGGGACGATTGCTTCGGTCGCTGCGATCACCTGCGCCGCCGTGACGCCCGGGCCGTTGAGGCTTTCCTTGAGAATGAAGGCGATCTCCGCTTCCGCACGCGGCGCTATCAGTCCCTTCGCGTCAATGTCGATGTTCCCTTCGACGTGCATCCAGTCGGTCAGGAAGCCGAAGTCCGGCTGGTGCACACCCAGCATGTCCTGAACGGCCTTGCTGGTCACACCGATCTTCTTGCCAACGATCCGTTCGCCCTGTGCGGTGCGCCGCGCAAGGAAACCCAGCGAGATGCGATAAGCATCGTCAACGGTCAGCGTAGGATCGCTATTGATGAGCGGCTCGATCGTGCGGCGTTCGCGCAGCGCGCGGAACAGCGCGTCAGAAAACCCGTCGAGCTGGGCCTCCCTGTCCGCAGCGGTCATAGAAATCCTCCATCCTGATAAATTAGTGGCGCGATCCCCTCGCCAACCCTGGCCTGCAGAACACGGGCGATGACGATGCTGTGAGTGCCGTAGGCCAGCATGGCGTCGATCACGCAGTGCAGGTTCGCCTGTGCCCCTGCCAGCTCGGGCAGGCCCGTCTCGTTCGACTGCCACTGCCCCATGCCGAAACGCTCGGACTGGGCAACACCTCCACCAAAGGCGCCCGCAACGTCGGCCTGGTCACGCGACAGCAGGTTGATCGACAACGGCGCCGTCGGCACCAGCGTCGCATGAAGGCTGGCTGAGCGGTTCACGCAGACCAGCAGCGCGGGCGGATCCATCGTCAGCGATGTGACAGAAGTGGCAGCGATACCCACCGGCCCGTCATTGCCTTGTGCAACGACGATCGAGACCGACGCGGCAAGGCGGCGCATGGCCGCCTTGAACACGGCCGGCAGCCCGTCAGCCACGATAGGATAGCCTTCAGCCATCAAGAAACCCGATGGCATGACGGTTGAACTCCTCGGCGCGCTCGACCTGAACCCAATGGCCCACGTTGTTGAAGGTCATCGTCCGTACATCGCACCCCGCGTCGAGGAACAGCCGCGTGCCCCGTTCCGGGCAGAACTCATCCTGAAGCCCCCAGAGAACCAGCATCGGCTGCTTCACTTCCCCAAGGCGCGGGCCGAGATTGGGGGTGCGCATACGGGCGAGCACGTCCTTCGGCTGCGTCCTTGCAACGGCATAGCGATCGGCCACAAGGCTGTCGGGAATACTGGCGACGAAGCTGGGATGCACGAGGTTGGAGACGAGCCTCTTCTGCTCTTCCACGCTGAAGTCCGGACTACCGAAACCGGACACCATCCTGGCGATCCCGGGCATCTGGAAGTAGGCGGCCTGCTCCTCGATGCAACCGGGCGCCATGAGGACCAGCGACGTCACGAACGCTGGATCATCGAGGGCGATCTGAAGCGCAATTCCGCCGCCCAGCGAATTGCCCACAAGCGCCGCGCTTTCGATGCCATGCGCGCGCAGGGCCTCATGGACGCTGTCAGTGAACAGCTGCAGCGTGTAATCGATGCCTTCCGGCTTCGAGGATGCGCCATAACCGATCAGGTCCGGCAGGATCACGCGATAGCCTGCCTGGACGAAAGCACCCCAGTTCTGACGGAAGTTCGACGCTCCCGAAGCGCCGGGACCGCTGCCGTGCAGGAACACGACCGCAGGCCCCTCCCCCGCCTCCTGGAGGTGGATGTCATAGCCGCCGTCGACGGCATACGTGTACCCGCGAAGATCGGACATGACGACCTCAGACGAAGGGGTTCATCGGGGGCAGGCCGATCATCGAGCCGATGACGTCTGCCGAACGGTTGTGGATATCATTGGCAACGTGGGCACGGCCGGCGTTGAGATCGAGCCAGGGCTGGATGATCTCGCTGCTCATGTAGATGGCCCGGCCGCCGAGCAGCTGCACGATGTCATCCACGAGATCGGCCAGACGGCGAACCACGGTTGCGGACTGGCCCGCGAAATAGACGCGCCGTTCAAGCGGGATGACCTCGCCGCTGTTGGCATAAGCCATCAGCTCCTCGAACGTGAGGCGAAGCGTCGCCTCCATCTCGTCGATCTGCATCTGCGCATTGGCGATCGCGGCATGAAGGATGGGATCGGCCTTCGAGGCCTTGCCGGTGTTGGTGGACACGCGGTCCTTCATGATGGCGACACCGGCGTCCACTGCGGCCTGCGCACCGCCGAAGGCTGCCGTAGAAACCGAGCGCACGAAAACCTGCGCCCAGGGCAGGCTGAAGAGCGGCGCGGTGTTCACCTCCTGCCCGGGGTTCGTGCAGTGGAAACCGTCGCTGCCGCGATGGGTACGATAATCGGGAACGAAGACATCGTCGACGATGATGTCATGACTGCCCGTGCCCTGAAGACCGAAGGTGTGCCACGCGTCGAAGTCGATCGTGTAGTCGCTGCGCGGGAGCAGGAAGGTGCGCATTTCCATTGCGTCGCCTTCGCTCTTCGGGGGAACGAAAGCACCCAGCAGCACCCACTGGCAATGAGCCGAACCGGTTGAGAACCCCCAGCGGCCGGAGAGACGGAAGCCGCCGTCGACGTGAGTCACCTTGCCGACCGGCTGATACGAGGAGGACGCCAGCGTATCGGCGTCCTCACCCCAGACTTCCTGCTGCGCCTTGTCATGGAACAGGGCGATCTCGAAAGGATGGCAGCCTACGACGCCGTACATCCAGCCGGTGGACATGCAGCCTTGCGCAAGCGCCTTCTGCACTTCGAAGAAGACGTTCGGCTCCATCTCGTACCCGCCGAAACGCTTGGGCTGGAGAATCCGGAAAAAGCCGTTCTTCCGCAGCTCCTCGATCGTTTCCGCAGGGACATTGCGGTCCGCAACGCACTGACGGGCCCGCGACTTCAGCGCCGGGATCATCGCCTTTGCCCGCGCAATCAATTCCTCCGGCGAAGGCGCCTGCCCGACATTCTCGCGCACCACAGCTGCAACCATTTCGCTGTCCACTCCCATCGACTCGTAAAATCCAGACAATCTTCGTAGACATGGCTAGTGAGAAATACGCAAATCGTCAATTGCAAAGCGTTCTGGCTTTCGATAGTGAGCTTTTGAGCAAAATTGATGGCGCGAATCATCGAACGCCAGCAGGAGAAGGAAGCCTTGGAAACGTCCCCCATCCTCATCGACCCTGCGAGCCTTGGCCTCGCTGGCCAGGTGGCGATCGTCACGGGTGGCACGCGCGGTCTCGGCCGTGACATTGCGGCAATCCTTGCGCAGGCGGGGTGCTCCGTCACCGTCTGCGGGCGCAACGACCCGGGCCACCTTCCCGGAGGCGTGGCGTTCCAGGCTGCCGATGTTCGTGACGCGGAGCAGGCCGCCGCCCTGGTGGATGGTGTTGTCGCGCGGCACGGCCGCCTCGATATCGTCGTCAACAACGCCGGTGGTTCGCCCGCCACGGAAGCGCAGAACGCCAGCCCGCGCTTCGTCGACGCCATTCTCAAGCTCAACCTGATGGCTCCGCTGTTCATGGCACAGGCCGCCTATCCGCACATGAAGGCGTCGGGCGGCTCGATCGTGAACATCGCCAGTGTCTCAGGCATCCGCCCCTCGCCGGGCACCGCGATCTACGGGGCTGCGAAGGCAGGACTGCTTAATCTTACGCAAAGCCTTGCTGCCGAGTGGGGGCGCGATGGCATCCGGGTTAACGCGATCATCGCGGGCCTGATGCAGACTGAAACTTCGGCGACCACATACGGCGATGCCGAAGCTCAGGCGAAGGTAGCCGCATCGATGCCGCTGGGCCGGATGGGTACCGGCAACGATCTGGCCGGCGCGGTCCTGTGGCTGTGCTCGCCGCTTGCCCAATGGGTCAGCGGAGCGCGGATCAACGTCGATGGCGGCGGTGAGCGGCCGTATTTCCTCGATCTCGTGAAGGGGGCTTGAATTAGATGGGTGTTAAGTCGCTTGGCTATGTAGTCGTGGAGACTGCAAAGCCGGAGAAATGGGAGCATTTCCTGACCGAACTGGTCGGCGCGATGCGCACGACCGGCGCGGCTGACAGTGCAGCCCTCTACCGTATCGACGACCGCCTCTTCCGCTTTCGCATTCAATCAGGCGACACCGAGCGCCTGGTTGCAGCTGGCTACGAAATGGGCAGCGCGGACGAGCTTTCGACACTGGCCGAGGCGTTGTCGGCAGGCGGCCACCCCGTGAGCTGGGCGAACGAGGACGAAGCCCTCGCACGCGGCGCGCTGGGCCTGCTGCGCACCTGCGATCCCACCGGCAACGGCCTTGAGTTCTATCATGGCGACAAGAAACTCGCCGAACCGTTCGTCTCGCCGATCGGCGTCGAGGGGTTCGTTACAGGCGACATCGGCATGGGCCACGCGGTCTTTGCCGCGCCCAACTTCGAAGAAACTTACCGCTTCTACAAGGATGTAATCGGGCTGGGCGACACGGACCTTCCGGTGTTTCACCTGATGGGCCCGGAAAACCCGCCGATGCACTTCGCCTTCATGCATGGCGAAAACGGGCGTCATCACTGCCTGGCGCTGGGCGAAAGCCCTGTCCCGCCCTCCGGATGCGTCCACCTCATGGTCGAACTGCCCAACCTCATTGAGGTTGGCAAGGCATACGATCGCATGCGCGTCCACGGCTATCCGGAGAGCGCATCGCTCGGCCGTCACGTCAACGACGAGATGACCAGCTTTTACGTCCAGACCCCCAGCGGCTTTGATCTCGAAATCGGCTGCGACGGTCTGGTGATCGATCCGGGCACCTGGGAAACGACCCGGCACGAACAGATCAGCGTCTGGGGCCACCTTTGGGCCTGGCAAAAAGCAATGGCGGAACAGGAGGCGAAATGACCGTGGCAGTGAAGGCCGCCGCTCTCGACAAGCGCATGACCGCGGCGGAAATCGTCGGTCAGTTGCAGGACGGTATGACGATCGGCATCGGCGGATGGGGGCCGCGGCGCAAACCCATGGCGCTCGTACGCGAGATCATGCGTTCGGATCTCAAGGACCTCACCATCGTGTCCTATGGCGGCGCGGACGTCGGCATGCTCTGTGCTGCGGGCAAGGTGAAGAAGCTCGTCTTCGCTTTCGTGTCGCTCGACGCGATCCCGCTGGAACCCTGGTTCCGCAAGGCGCGCGAAGCCGGTCAGATCGAAGTTCTCGAACTGGACGAAGGCATGTTCCAGTGGGGCCTCAAGGCAGCCGCGTTTCGCATGCCGTTTCTGCCAACCCGCGTCGGCCTTGGCACGGACCTTGCCGAGTTGGGCGGGCTCAAGACCGTTCAGTCGCCCTACGATGACGGCGAAGTGCTGATCGCCATGCCTGCGCTAAAGCTGGACGCAGCGCTGATCCACGTGAACCGCAGCGACTGGCGCGGCAACGTGCAGGCGCTCGGCCCTGACACGTATTACGATGAGTGGTTCGCCAAGGCCGCGGACAGGACCTACGTGTCGTGCGAGGAACTGGTCGACCGCATGGAAGATCACTACCCGGAAGACGTGAAGGCGAATGTCTTCGAACGCTGCTTCGTGACCGGCGTGGTAGAAATCCCCTTCGGTTCGCATCCAAGCTCCATGCCGCCCGCCTATGGCTGGGACATGAAGGCGTTCAAGGCCTACGCCGATGCCGCCAGGGAAGAAGGTGGCTGGGCCGCGGCGGCACCCCGTTTCGTGGGTACGGACGAAGCGTCCTATCTTGAAGGTTTCGGTGGAAAGGAGGCGGTCGCGGCTCTCCCGCTGCCGATATTCTGATGAGCAATGTGACCCTTGCAGAGCTGTGCATCTTCGCCTGCTCCGAAGCATTCCGCACGGGCGCGGAACAGATTGCGACCGGCATCGGCCCGGTTCCGCGCGTCGGCGCGGGTCTTGCCAAGCTGACTCACTCGCCGGGCCTGATGATGACCGACGGCGAGGCCTATCTGGTGGAGCAGCCGGTGCCGCTCGGGCCGCGTGGAGACTTCAAGCCCAGGTTCGCCGGCTACCTGCCCTTCTCGCGCTTCTTTGACAGCGCGGTGTGGACCACGGGCCGCCGTCACGCGATGGTGACCCCCACTCAAGTCGATCGGTTCGGCCAGACCAACCTCTCGCAGCTGGGCGGAACGCACCATCAACCCAAGACGCAGATGCTGGGCGTGCGCGGCTTCCCGGGCAATTCCATCTATCACGCGAACTCCATGTTTATTCCCTTCCATTCGAAGCGCACCTTCGTGGAAGGCGAAGTGGATATGGTCTCGAGCGCCGGCTACAATCCGGCAAAGCGCATTCCCGGCGGCGCCTACGGCGACATCGACCTGCGTTTCATCGTCACCAATCTTTGCGTGATGGATTTCGGCGGCCCCGACCATGCCGTTCGCGTGGTCTCCCTGCACCCCGGCGTGACATTCGCGCAGGTGCAGGAGCAGACCGGGTTTCCGCTGATCGACGCCGTAGCCGGCGAAACGCCGCTTCCGGGCGAAGACGCGCTGGAAATCATCCGCCAGCTCGACCCGCACAACATTCGCGCCACGGTGATCAAGGACAACCCGGCAGCCCTTGGCACGGCTGCCGCCGGGAGCGCTGTTGCATGAGCGACGCCTTCGTCCCTCGCCAGCCTCAGGATCCCGTCTACGAGACGGACCAGCCCGTTCGTTATGAAACCGACGGACCGGTCGCCTGGATCATGATGGACCGGCCGACCTTCAACAACGCGCAGAACAGTCAGATGACCTACGCGCTCGATGAAGCGTTCCGACGGGCCACCGACGCTGACAGCATCAAGGTGATCGTGCTCGGTGGCGAGGGCAAGCATTTCAGCGCCGGACACGACATCGGCACTCCGGGGCGCGACCATCTGGTCCCGTTTGAGCGCAAGCACCTGCTGGCCGATCACACCAACCGGCCCGGCGCCGAACTGCTCTATACCCGCGAGCATGAGGTCTATCTGGGAATGTGCCGCCGCTGGCGGGACATTCCCAAGCCGACCATCGCCATGGTACAGGGCGCCTGCATTGCGGGGGGCCTGATGCTGGCCTGGGTCTGCGATCTCATCGTCGCGAGCGATGACGCCTTCTTTCAGGATCCGGTGAACCGCATGGGCATCCCGGGCGTCGAATACTTCGCGCATGGCCATGAGCTGCCGCCGCGCATTGCCAAGGCGTTCCTGCTGCTGGGCGAACGCATGCCCGCGCAGCGGGCCTTCCAGTACGGTATGGTCAACGAGATCGCCCCCCGCGCCGAGCTGCGCGACACGGTCTCGACCATGGCTCACGAAATCGCCACCCGCCCTCGCCTCGGCAACTGGCTGACCAAGCAGGCGCTCAACCACGTCGAGGACCTGCAGGGCAAGCGTTCCGCGATGGATGCGGTGTTCCACATGCACCACTTCGCCCATGCCCAGAACGATCTCGTTTCCGGCAATTCGCTGGGCGGTCTCGACGGCGCGAAGATGGCCCAGGCGAACAAGAAGCAGGCAGGCGAGAACTGAGCCGATGACAGACGTTCTCGAAACCGCACTCACACGGAGGTTCGGCTGCCGCCTTCCGGTCATCCAGACCGCGATGGGCTGGGTTGCGAAGCCCGAGCTCGTTGCCGCATCCAGTAACGCGGGCGCTTTCGGCTTCCTGGCCGCTGCCGTCATGGCCCCGACGGAAGTGCGCGAAGGCATCGCCCGGCTGCGCGACATGACGCCTCACAACTTCGGCGTGAACTTCCACAGCTTCCAGCCCGGCGCCGCCGAGATCGTCCAGATCATCCTGGAGAACGCCGATCGCGTGCGCGCGGTCAGCTTCGGGCGTGGCCCGGATGCAAAGATGATCGGCAGCTTCCGCGACAAGGGGATCATCTGCATTCCCACTGTCGGCGCGGTGAAGCACGCTGAGAAGATGGTCGCCCTGGGCTGTGACATGATCACCGTGCAGGGTGGCGAAGGCGGCGGCCATACCGGTGCCGTTCCGACCACGATCCTCCTGCCGCAGGTGCTTGATGCCGTCGACGTTCCCGTCGTCGCCGCCGGCGGCTTTGGCGACGGGCGCGGACTGGCGGCGGCTCTGGCCTGGGGCGCTGCCGGCATCGCCATGGGTACGCGTTTCCTGATGACCGCCGAAAGCCCGGTCCCAGCCGGCCCGAAAGCCGCTTACGTCAAAGCGGGAACGGGTGACATCATCGTTTCCACCAAAGTCGACGGTTTGCCGCAGCGCATGATCGTCAATCCGCTGCTCGGCCGGATCGAGAAGGCGGGCAAGGTGGCGATGTGGAAGCGTGCCCTTGAAGCCGGGATGGACATGAAGCGCCAGACCGGCATGAGCTGGGCTCAGGTTATCGCCACGGCCCGCGGCATGACCGCGCACGGCGAAATGCCACTTTCCCAGGCGATGATGGCTGCAGCCGCGCCGATGATGATCCAGCGCGCGGTCGTTGGCGGCGACGCACAGAACGGCTTGATGGCCACGGGCGCCGTGGCCGGACGGCTCAAGGATCTGCCGACCTGCGCCGAGTTGCTTTCCCAAATCGAATCTGAAGCGCGCGCGCGCGTTGGCGCGCTATGTGGACAGGACAAATCCTGATGCCGATCACATGCACCATCCAGGATCGAATAGCGGAAATCGTCTTTGACGTTCCGCCGGTCAACGCTTTCGACAGCGAGACATGGCTGTCGATCCCCGCAATCGTCAGTGCGGCCGCCGCGAACCCCGAGGTCAACTGCGTGCTGATCCGCGCCGCCGAGAACTCCCGCGGCTTCTGCGGTGGCGTCGACATCAAGGAGATGCAGGCGCATCCTGAGCGGATCACTTTGCTGAACCGTGGCAACTATCTTACCTTCAAGGCGATCCGCGATGCGGAAGTGCCGGTGGTGGTTGCCGTGCACAGCTTCGTCATCGGCGGCGGCATCGGCATCTGCGGTGCGTCCGACACGATTATCGCTGCGGATAATGCCTACTTCTCGCTGCCGGAAGTCGATCGCGGCGCGATGGGCGGCGCAAGCCACCTCTCGCGCATGCTGCCGCTTCACAAGGTGCGTGCGGCCTTCTTCACCGGCGGCAAGATCCCGGCGGAAGAAGCGTATCGACTGGGCGCGATCGAGAAAGTCGTCGCGCCCGAAGCGCTCGTGGAAGAAGCCCGCGCCTTCTGCACAGTCATCGCATCGAAGAGCCGCAAGGCGCTCGTGATTGCCAAGGAGGCACTCAACGGTCTCGAACCGCGCGATGTCGATCGAGGCTACCGCTGGGAACAGGGTTTCACTCTGGAAATGTACATGCACGAGGATTCGCAGAAGAGCCGCGACGCGTTCGTGGCGACGGGGAAGGCGGCGACGTTCTGATGGGCCTGGCCTACACTCCCCAGCAAGATGCATTCCGCGCCGAGGTGCGCGAATGGCTCGAGGCCCATGTGCCCAAGCAGCCGCTCGTCACGCTCGAATGCCGCGAAGGCTATGACCAGCACGTCGAATGGGAGCGCACGCTCGCCAGCGGCAACTGGGGCATGGTCACCTGGCCCGAAGCTTATGGCGGACGCGGCCTCGACCTGATCGAGTGGCTGATCTTCGAAGAGGAATACTACCGTGCGGGAGCGCCGCTGCGCGCCAACCAGAACGGCATCTTCCTGCTCGGCCCGACGATCATGGAATTCGGCACCGACGAACAGAAGGCCCGCTTCCTCTCGCCCATGGCGCGCGGCGAAGTGATGTGGGCGCAGGCCTGGTCGGAGCCCGGTGCCGGCAGCGACATGGCGGCGATCTCGTCCAAGGCCATTCGCGATGGCGATCACTATGTCCTGACGGGCCAGAAAACCTGGTCGAGCCGTGCCGCTTTCGCGGACTGGGGCTTCGGCATCTTCCGCACCGATCCGGACAGCAAGCGCCACAAGGGCCTGACCTTCATCCTGTTCGATCTGAACACGCCGGGGATCACGCGTCGTCCGATCCGTCAGCTTCATGGCGAAACAGGTTTCGCCGAACTGTTCTTCGACGAGGTCCGCGTCCCGGTCGAGAACTGCCTCGCCGGCGAAGGCCAGGGCTGGAACGTCGCGATGGCGACGGCGGGCTTCGAACGTGGGCTGATGCTGCGCTCTCCCGGCCGTTTCCAGGCTGCGGCCAAGCGCCTGGTCGAACTGTACCGCGCGGATCACGAGGAAGCTTCCCCCGCAGTGCGCGAGGCCGTCCTCCAGGCGTGGATGGGTGCACAGGCCTATGCCTACAACACCTACTCCGTCGCGGCCCGGATCATGGCCGGCGGCAAGATCGGTCCCGAGGCCAGCCTGAACAAGATCTTCTGGTCCGAACTGGATCGCTCTCTGCACCGTGCGGCCATGCAGTTGCTCGGCGCGGCTGCGGAACTGAAGCACATGGGCGATGGCAGCATCAACCAGTGGTTGGAAGGCTACATGTTCTCGCTTTCGGGGCCGATCTACGCCGGGTCCAACGAAGTACAGCGCAATATCACGGCGGAACGCCTGCTCGGGCTGCCGCGGGTAGGAGCAGGTTGATGGATTTCCGCTACACCGAAGATCAGCTGCTGCTCGCCGAGGGGGTGCGCGACTATCTGACCGGCATGCATGGACCCGAAGTGCTGCGGCGGCTCGACGAACAAGGCAACCGCGATCCGGAGATCTGGCAGGGCCTTGTCGATCTGGGTCTGCCCGGCTTGCTCGTTCCGGAAGAACTTGGCGGCATGGGCCTTGGCCTTGTCGATGCGATCCCGATCGCCATAGAGTGCGGCCGGGCCTGCGTTTCCGAACCGCTGGTCGACACGGCCTTCGTTGCGGTGCCCTGGCTCCAGCGTTCGGGAGACAACGAAGCGCTTGCCGCCATTGCTGCAGGTGAACGCAAGGTCAGCCTACCCCACGCCATCAACCCGTGGGTGGCAGATGGCGAAGGCACTCCGCTGCAGAGCGTCGATCCGCTGCGCAACCTGACGACCGCGCCTTCCGCATCAACCGGTGACCCGTACCTGCTCGATCTCGGTGCGCTGATGAGCGCGGCCCAGCTAGTAGGCGTGGCCGAGGCCATGCTCGCCCTCGCCGTGGACTACGCCAAGATGCGTACGCAGTTCGGCCAGCCTATCGGCGGGTTCCAAGCCATCAAGCACCAGCTTGCGAGCTGCTCACTGGCGATCGAGTTTGCCCGCCCGGTCCTCGCCCGCGCGGCCCATGCGCTTCAGGAGGGTGCTGAAACGGCAAGCTATCACGTCAGCCACGCCAAGATCGCGGCCACCGATGCGGCGACCCTGACGGCCGAGACCGCGATTCAGGTCTTTGGTGCAATGGGATACACCTACGAGGTGGACCTCCATTTCTGGATGAAGCGCAGTTGGGCACTTTCCGGCGCCTGGGGGTCGCGCGGCTTCCACATGAAACGCATCGACGATGCCGTCATCGGTGAGGCCATGCCGATCGGCCCTGAACATACCTTCGCCTGAGAGAGAGAAACAAGAGAATGCCCGAGGCCTATATCATCGATGCCGTGCGCACGCCGATTGGGCGCAAGAAAGGCAGTCTGGCGCACATTCACCCGGCTGACCTCGGCGCTCACCCGATCAAGGCGCTGGTGCAGCGTACCGGCATCGATGCCAATGCCGTGGATGACGTCGTCTGGGGCTGCTGCGATACGATCGGCCCGCAGGCGGGAGACATCGGTCGCACCGTGTGGCTGGTTGCAGGCCTGCCCCAACACGTCCCCGGCACCACCGTCGACCGGCAATGCGGCTCGAGCCAGCAGGCCCTGCACTTTGCGGCTCAGGGCGTGATGTCGGGCACGCAGGACCTCGTCGTCGCCGGCGGCAGCCAGGCCATGAACGCGATTCCGATTTCAGCCGCGATGCTGGCCGGTCAGCCCTATGGCTTCGAGGAGCCGTTCACCGGCTCCAAGGGCTGGGTCGAGCGCTACGGGTCCGGCGCGCTCAACCAGATCAAGTCGGCAGAAATGATTGCCGAGAAGTGGGACATCAGCCGCCGGGAAATGGAAGAGTTCGCTTTCGCCAGCCACGAGCGCGCGCAGGCAGCAACCGATGCGGGGTGGTTCGCACAGGAAATCGTCGCTCTCGAAGGCCTGGAAAAGGACGAGACCATTCGTCCGACAACGACGCTCGAAGGTCTCGCGGGTCTCAACCCGGTGATGGAAGGCGGACGCGTAACGGCCGGTGTCGCCAGCCAGAACTGCGACGGCGCGGCAGCGATGCTCATCGCCTCGGAACGGGCGGTGAAGGACCATGGCCTCACGCCCCGTGCCCGCGTCCACCATCTGTCGGTCCGTGCCGACGACCCGGTGTGGATGCTGACCGCTCCGATCGCCGCCACCCGGCACGCGCTGAAGAAAGCCGGCATGAGCGTTGCCGACATCGATCTTTTCGAATGCAACGAGGCTTTCGCTTCGATTCCGCTGGCGTGGATGAAGGAGCTTGGGATCCCACATGAGAAAGTGAACGTGAATGGCGGCGCCATTGCACTTGGCCACCCGCTCGGGGGGACCGGCGCGCGTCTCATGACCACCCTTCTGGGCGCGCTGGAGCGTACCGGTGGACGCTACGGATTGCAGACGATGTGTGAAGGCGGCGGTCAGGCGAACGTTACCATCGTCGAGCGCCTCTGAACGGATCGCGGCAACAAGGAAGGCTTTCGGGCGCAAAGTAATGGCCGGTGAAGCCAGCGCCCGAATGCAGGACACTATGGCAGGCAAGGAAAGCTGAATGGGTATCTGCGATCATCGTACCGTCATCATCACCGGGGCAGCCCGGGGCCTTGGACGGGCCTATGCACTTGCTTTCGGCGCAGAGGGCGCCAACGTCGTCGTCAATGACATCGGCACTTCGCTCGGTGGCGAAGGGCGCGACACCAGCGCTGCGGATGCCGTCGTCAAGGAAATCATCGAGGCCGGCGGGAAGGCAATCGCCAACTACGAGGACATCACTGACTGGGACGCGGCGAAGCGCATCGTCGATGCCGCGATCGAGGCATTCGGTGACCTTCACGTCGTCGTCAACAACGCCGGTATCGTGCGCGACCGCATGTTCGTGTCGGCAACGCTCGACGAATGGGACGCGACCATGCACGTGCATCTGCGCGGACACTTCTGCGTCTCGCGCCATGCGGTCGACTACTGGCGCGGCAAGCAGAAGGAAGGGCGCAACCCCGACGCACGCATCATCAACACCACCAGTGGTGCCGGTCTTCAGGGCTCGATCGCCCAGTCGGCATACTCGACGGCCAAGGGCGGCATCGCTTCGCTCACACTGGTGCAGGCCGCAGAGCTCGGCCGCTACGGCATCACTGCCAATGCTCTTGCTCCTTCGGCACGCACGCGCATGACCGAACAGGCGTTCGCTGAAAAGATGGCCACCGAAGGCCAGGACTTCGACGTCATGGACCCGGCCAACATCGCACCTGCCGTCGTCTGGCTCGGTTCCGCGGCATCCGCCCATGTGACCGGCTGCGTCTTTGAACTGGAAGGCGGCAGGATCATGATCGAGGACGGCTGGCGCGAAGGCCCGGTCATAGACAAGAACGCCCGCTGGGAACCCGCCGATGTCGGCACGGCAGTCGACAAGCTGCTGGCCGAACGGGTTGCTCCGCGCAAGGTTTGGGGGACTGCCTGATGGAATTTGCCTTCACTGACGAACAGAGGATGGTTGCGGACACCGCCCGCGACTTCTTCGTCGAAAACGCCACCAGCGAACGCACGCGCAAGGCGATGGCGGCGGACGGCATCGATCGCGCGCTGTGGAACGACTTCTGCAATGAACTGGGCCTTGCGGGCGTCAGCATTCCCGAGGAACTGGGCGGCGCAGGGCTTGGCCTCGTAGAACTGGCGATCATCGCCGAAGCCGCCGGGTCGCAGGTTGCCGCCCTGCCGCAACTGGGCTCGCTCGTCCTTTGCGCCAAGGCGATCGCCGCCGGTGGCACTGCCGAGCAGCAGCAGGATATCCTGCCCGGCCTGCTCACTGGAGAGACTATTGCGGCCTATGTCCATGATCCCGTCTTCGCGGGCAGCGATGGGGCCATCTCCGGCACTGCGCAGTTCGTGCTGCACGGCGCCAGCGCGCAGACGTTCGTCGTCACCAGCAACAGTGAAGGCTGGGTCGTCGCCGCCGATGCGCCGGGCGTGACGGTCATGCCGCTGACGACGATGGACCAGACCCGCCCTTATGCCCGCGTGACGCTTGACGCAGTGCGCGGAACACCCCTGGCGGATGCGGGCAAAGCGATGCAGGCGGCACATCAGGCCGGCTTTGTCGCCGTTGCTGCCGAGGCCCTGGGCCTGGCGCAGGAGGCGCTTGACCGCACCGTCGCCTATTCGAAGGAACGGGTGCAGTTCGGTCGGCCGATCGGTTCGTTCCAGGCCTACAAGCACCGCGTCGCGGACATGATGGTCGACATCGAACAGGCGCGTTCCGCCGTCTACTGGGCCGCCTGCGCCATCGACGAAGGTGCCGAAGAGGCCGCGCTCGCAGCGCATTCCGCGAAAAGCTTCGCGGCTGATACCGCCTTTCGCTGCGCTGCGGACATGATGCAGCTGCATGGCGGCATCGGCTTCACCTGGGAGCATGACTGCCACCTGTTCTTCAAGCGTGCCCGCGCGCTCCAGTCGATGCTGGGCGATGGCAACTGGCACCGTGAACAAATCGCCAAGATGGTCCTGGGAGAGACCGCATGAAGCTGGGATTTTCGCCGGAAGAAGAGAGCTTCCGCAAGGAATGCGCCGAATGGCTGAACGGTCAGATGAATGGCGAATTCAAGGACATCAAGGGCATCACCACCCTCACCGCCAAGGCTGAACGCCGCAAGGAGTGGGAGCAGCAGCTGGGCGCTCACAACTGGTCATGCGTGGGCTGGCCCGAGAAGTGGGGCGGCCGCGGCGCCACTCTTGCCGAGCAGGTGATCTTCGCCGAGGAATACGCGCGATCGGGCGCTCCCGGCCGTGTCAACCACATCGGCATCGAACTGGCAGGGCCCACCCTGCTCGCCTTCGGCACCGAAGAACAGAAGCAGCGCTTCCTGCCTGACATCGCGGCGGGCAGGACGATCTTCTGCCAGGGATTTTCCGAGCCGAACGCCGGCTCCGACCTTGCTTCCGTGCGCACCAAGGGCCGCCTCGACAAGGACGAATGGGTGGTCAGCGGCCAAAAGATCTGGACGAGCCTTGCGCATATTTCAGACTGGATATTCGTCGTCACCCGCACCGAGGAAGGCAGCACGGGTCCCAAGGGACTGACCTTCCTGATGATGGAGCTCGACCAGCCCGGCATCGAGGTTCGCGGCATTGAGCAGATCAATGGCGATGCCGAGTTCAACGAGACCTTCTTCGACGAAGCGCGGTGCCCGGCAGACAGCATGATCGGCGGTATCGGCGAAGGCTGGAAGATCGCCATGGGCCTCCTTTCGTTCGAGCGCGGCGTCTCGACGTTGGGCCAGCAGATGGCGTTCCGAAACGAGCTCGACGAGATCATCGCGGCCGCCAGGGCGAACGGTTCGGCCAACGACCCGCTCATCCGCCAGCGCATCGCCAAGGCCGAGATCGGCCTGCGCCTGATGCGCTATGGCGCCCTGCGCATGCTGTCGAATACCGACCATTCAAAGGTTGACGGCGCGGCCCTGACCTACAAGATCCAGTGGGCGAGCTGGCGCCGCAGCCTGGGCGAACTTGCCATGGATGTCCTCGGCCAGTTCGGTGAGGTCACCGAAAGCCCGAACTACGAGTGGGACACGCTGCCCAACCTGTTCCTCTATTCGCGCGCCGACACGATCTACGGCGGGACCAACCAGATCCAGCGCAACCTGATCGCCGAACGCGGCCTGGGCATGCCCCGCGAACCGCGCGGAGACAAGTGAATGACCGGCTTCATCCCGAACTACCCCGAACCGCGCGGCCTCCTGAAGGGCAAGACCGTCGTGATCACCGCCGCCGCCGGAACCGGCATCGGATCCTCCGCCGCCCGGCGCGCGGCAGAAGAAGGGGCGACCGTCCTCATCAGCGATTTTCATGAGCGGCGTCTTGGCGAAGCCGCCGATCGCATCGCGGCGGACGTCGGCGTGCGCCCCGCCACGTTCGTCTGCGACGTGACCGACCAATCGCAGGTCGATGCCTTGCGCGATGCTTCGCTGCGTGAACTCGGCCAGGTCGACGTGCTGATCAACAACGCGGGTCTTGGCGGCGAAGTCCCCGTGACCGAAATGACCGACGACCAGTGGAGCCGGGTCCTGGACGTGACGCTGACAAGCGTGTTCCGCATGTCGCGCGCGTTCCTGCCTGCCATGTACGAGCGCAAGAACGGCGTGATCGTGAACAACGCCTCGGTCCTTGGCTGGCGCGCGCAGAAGGGACAGGCGCATTACGCCGCCGCCAAGGCGGGCGTGATGGCCTTCACGCGGTGCTCTGCCGTGGAAGCGGCCGAACACAACGTGCGCATCAACGCCGTCGCTCCATCCATCGCGATGCACGCCTTCCTGGCCAAGGTGACGACCGACGACCTGCTGGCCGAACTGTCCTCGCGCGAGGCTTTCGGCCGTCCGGCAGAGGTGTGGGAAGTCGCCAACGTGATGATGTTCCTGGCGTCGGATCTGTCGTCCTACGTGACCGGCGAGGTGCTCTCGGTCTCCAGCCAGCGAGCCTGAGCATGACCCGGATTGTCGATAAGCCCGCCGACCTGCTCACGCTGGTCGGCACGCGCCTCGGCCCGACGGACTGGATACGGGTCGACCAGGACCGGGTGGACGGGTTCGCCAATGTCACCGGTGATCACCAGTGGATCCATGTCGGTGTCGAGCGCGCTACGGACGGTCCGTTCGGCGGCACGATCGTTCATGGTTACCTCACCATGAGCCTCATCAATCTGTTCCTGCCCCAGCTCATCGAAGTGCGCGGCTTCGCGCATGCCGTGAACGTGGGCCTGGACAAGCTGCGTTTCCTTGCCCCGGTTCGAACCGGCTCGCGCATCCGTGCGACCAGCGAGATCGTTTCGGCCGAGGAAGTCCGGGGCGGTATCCAGTCAGTCGTCCGCGTGACCATCGAGATTGAAGGTGAAGACGGCCAACCCGCCGACAAGCCTGCGCTCGTTGCAGACACCATCAGCCGCTACTTCCCCGAATAACATCCGCCAGACCCGCGCGGCGCGGCGAGAGCTTCGCCCCTCCGCCCTGGTTCCGGCACGCTCAAAGGAACATCAGATGCGCGAAGCAGCCATCGTCGCCACCGCCCGCACGGGCATCGGCCGCGCCTATCGCGGCGCCTTCAACGACACCGAAGCACCGGTGATGAGCGCCCACGTCGTCGACGCCGTCCTCGAACGCTCGGGCATCGATCCGGCGCGGGTGGACGACGTTTATCTCGGCGTCGGCAACCACTGGAACACGCAAAGCTATAATCTGGGACGCCTGACGGTTCACGCATCGAAGCTTCCGAACACGGTCGGCGGCTTCACACTGGACCGCAAGTGCTCCTCCGGTCTCAACGCCATCGCCCTGGCGGCGCGCGGTATCGTCGCGGACGAGATCGACGTCGCTGTCGCCGGCGGCATGGAATCGATCTCGCTCACCATCGGCAAACATCAGCCGACGTACCGCAACCGCTCGCAGGCGGTGATCGCCGCAGACACCCACGCCTACATGCCGATGATCGAGACGGCGGAAGTCGTCGCCGAGCGTTACGGCATTTCGCGCGAAGAGCAGGACCGCTTTGCCGCCCTCAGTCAGACTCGCGCCGCAGATGCCCAGCAGAACGGGCGCTTTGCCGAGGAGATCGTTCCGATCACCGTCACCAAGGCGCTGTTCGACAAGGAAGGCAACGAAGCCGGGAAGGAAGAACTGACGCTGGCGCATGACGAAGGCGTTCGCGCCGGAACCACGTTCGAAAAGCTGCAGGAACTCAAGCCCGTGTTCAAGGGCGGCAGCGTGATCCAGGAGGGTCGCCACGTCACGGCAGGCAATTCTTCGCAGCTTTCCGACGGCGCTTCGGCGCAACTGGTCATGGACCTGGCCACGGCACAGAAGGAAAACGTGCCGATCCTGGGCATCTACCGGGGCTTCCAGGTCGCGGGTTGCGAGCCGGATGAAATGGGTGTCGGACCGATCTTCGCCATTCCCAAGCTGCTGAAGCGGGCCGGCCTCTCGATCAACGATATCGGCCTGTTTGAAATCAACGAGGCTTTCGCCAGCCAGGCTGTCTACTGCGAGCAGAAGCTGGGCATCGATCCCGACACGCTGAACGTCAACGGCGGCGCCATTGCCCTTGGTCACCCCTTCGGCATGAGCGGCAGCCGCCTCGTCGGCCACGCCCTGCTTGAAGGCAAGCGTCGCGGCGTGAAATACGTGGTCGTCTCCATGTGCATTGCCGGTGGCATGGGCGCTGCAGGTCTTTTCGAGGTCGCCTGATCGATGCTGGACCCGCTGCCTTCGACGATCCCCCATGCTGCGATGGTTGCGGCCAAGCGCTGGGGCGATGCCCCGGCGCTGATCGAGCGGGGAGAAACCTGGAGTTTCAACCGCCTCTGGCGTGAGTCCATTCGCGCTGCAGGCGCCTTCACCGCGCGCGGGATCGGACGCGGGGAGCGGGTCGCCATCTGGGCGCCGAACAGCCGCGAGTGGATTGTCGCGGCCGTCGCGGCGATGCTGTGCGGGGCAGCGATCGTGCCGCTCAACACGCGCCTGAAAGGCCGGGAAGCGGGTGATATCCTGGGCCGGGCGCATGTGAAGCTTCTGGTCACCGTGAGCAGCTTCCTGGGGCAGGACTATCCGGCCCTGCTCAAGGGCGAAGATCTCCCGGACCTGAAAGGCATCCTCCTTCTTGACGACGGGTGGGATGCGCTGCTGGCGGATGCACCGCAGCTTGAATCCAAGAAGGTTGAGGCGATGCTCGGCGCCTTGTCGGCCGACGACGTGTCGGACATCATCTTCACCAGCGGCACCACCGGCAGGCCGAAGGGCGTGCTGATGACCTACGGCCGGGTCATTCCGCAGTGTGGCGTGTGGATCAGGAACACGCGACTTGGCGAAGGCGAACGCTATCTGATCGCCAATCCGTTCTTTCACTCTTACGGGCTGAAGGTTGGCTGGGTTGCGGCCCTGCTTGCCGGAGCGGTCACCGTCCCCATGGCCCAGTTCGACGTTCGCCAAGCGGCGCGCCTTATCGAAGAACAGCGGATCAACTTTCTGCCCGGTCCGCCCACCATCTTCCAGATGCTGCTGGACGAACTGGAAGAACGCCCATTCGACACCACTTCTCTTCGTGGCGGCACCACAGGCGCTGCAACCGTGCCGCCGGTTCTGGTCGAGCGTATCCGCACCGAACTGGGCATCAAGGATATCATCACCGCTTACGGCATGACCGAGTGCGTGACCATCACGTCCTGCCTCCCGGGCGATCCTGCCGATCTCATCGCTCATAGCTGCGGTGCGCCCATCCCCGGCAACGATGTACGGATCGTGGGGGAAGACGGGCAGGAAGTGGCACGCGGCAAGACGGGTGAGATTATCGTGCGCGGACAAGGCGTGATGCTCGGCTACCTCGACGAACCGGAGGCCACGGCTGCCGCTATCGATTCCGAGGGCTGGCTGCATACCGGCGACGTGGGCACCATGGACGAGCGCGGCTATGTGCGCATCACCGATCGCAAGAAGGACCTATACATCTCGGGCGGGTTTAACTGCTACCCGGCTGAGATAGAGAAACTCCTCAGCCTGCATCCCGCCATCTCAATGGTTGCCGTGATCGGTGTACCCGACGAGCGCATGGGCGAAGTGGGGAAGGCATTTGTCGTACGCCGGCCCGGCGCCAGCCTCGAAGCTCCGGAATTGCTGGCCTGGGCACGTGAGAACATGGCCAACTACAAGGTTCCCCGCCAGTTTCAATTCCTCGAAGAGCTGCCCCGCAATGCATCGGGCAAGGTCACCAAGCTGGCACTGCAGACTTGAACCTGCGAGCGGACCGTCAATCCGGGCCGGCCAACGTCGGTACGAACCTGACGCCGGGCTGGCCGTGCTCCCTACAGGCTTGGTGCGCCCCGGCCCAGGCTCGGGACACACGGATTGGCGTGCGGCAATGTGATTCAGGCTCCGCAAGGAGCCCACTGGCCGATTTGCGGGACATCCACTCTCCAAGCCCGTCAAAATCAGCAAGGTGGAAAGCTTGTTCATGTGCTCATTGCCATCGGCCACGGCATTGAGGTGATGCCATCGGCAGCGGTGTGCTCTGCCGCCACTCGGTGAGTGAGTGGGTGGAAAACGTGTCTTCGCGTTTGGCGGCAGATTCTGAAGAGCCGAGAGCCGATCACCGCACACCTCTCCTCCGTTCCCCGAAGCAGTGCTTCTTCGCTCATCAGCCTTTGAGGTAATCGTAAGCGGCACCGTCCCCTGTTGGCTCGTCTGTGTGGTTGTAGGGGCAGGATTCCAAACGTCGCGAACGCACGTGCGCTCGGATCCGACCTCCACCTCGAACGCCACCTTCCGCACGGCGCCTAGAACCTCCTCGCGCACCGTCGTCTTCAGCGAGCGAATGGAATGCGCCTTGCCGACGCCGCGATCAGAGCGTGGGGCACTCGCAAACAGTACTGTTACACAGCGCCGCGCCGCCCTGGTCCCAAAGGCCGCCTGTGCGACACCACTGTGCCACACAGCGATCTTGGAATTCTTCCAAGATGCTAGCAACTTAGCCCCGCCTCGCGGACCCTGCTGTGCGACAGTTGTGTGCTACAGTTCCGGAGCGACAATCCCTGAAGCGGCTTTTTTTCCAACGACTTCAGGGAAGGTGGTGCCGCTTACGTGACTCGAACACGTGACCCCATCATTACGAATGATGTGCTCTACCAACTGAGCTAAAGCGGCGTCCCTTGCGGGCAGGCGCGGCGTTTACATGGGGAAGGCTTGGTGTGCAATCGCCTTCGTGCACTTTTTTTGCACTTATTTGCAGGCTGCGCCGTGTCCCCGCAATGCCTCATGCTGTTTGGAATGGTGGGCGGTGAGGGGCTCGAACCCCCGACCCTCTCGGTGTAAACGAGATGCTCTACCAACTGAGCTAACCGCCCGCGCCTTGCGCGAAGGGGCTATTGCCGCGTTGTGGGCGCCTCGTCAATGGTTGAACAAGTAAATTGGGCACTCGCAGGCTCGCCGCGCATTTCCTGCGGGCGTTTTCGTTCGCTTCGAGGTTCAATGACCTTCCATCAGTACCTTTCGATCGCCCTCCTGTGCGGGATGATGGGCCTCTTCATCTGGGGCCGCTTTCGTTATGACGTGACGGCGGTCATAGCGCTGCTTGCCGGCCTGGCTCTTGGCCTCGTGGAGCCGGATAAGGCGTTCAGCGGCTTCTCGGACGACATCGTCATCATCGTCGGCTCCGCGCTCGTGCTTTCAGCGGCGGTGCAGCGTTCCGGCCTCATCGAGAAGGCGGTCGCCTGGGCGGGCCAGTGGCTGAAGCGCACCGGCCTGCAACTCCTCGTCCTCACCGCCTCGGTCGGCCTCGCCTCCGGCCTCATCAAGAACATCGGCGCGCTCGCGATGCTCATGCCGGCCGCCGGCCAGCTGGCTCGCCGCAGCGGGACGAACCCCTCCCGGTTCCTCATGCCGATGTCCTTCGCAGCGCTCCTGGGAGGGCTGACCACACTGGTCGGCACATCGCCCAACATCATCGTCAGCCGCGTGCGCGAACAGATGGTGGGCGAACCCTTCCGTATGTTCGACTACCTGCCGACGGGGCTCGGCCTCCTGACCATCGGCCTTGTCTTCCTGCGTTTCGGCTACCGCCTTCTCCCGGCGGACCGCCGCGCGGTGGCCGCTATGGGCGAGGCCCTCGACATATCGGATTACACGATCGAAGCGCGCGTGCGCGACACCTCCCGGCTGGTGGGGAGCACCGTCGCGGCGTTCATGAAGGAGCACGATGGCGAGGTCGAGGTCACCGCGGTCCTGCGCCACGGCCTGACAGGTGACGTCCGCCCCGACCTCGTGCTGGTTGAAAACGATATCCTCATCATGGCGGGTGAGCCGGACGCGCTGGAGCGCGCTGTGGCGGCCGGGCAGCTCGATCCGGGCGGCCGGCAGGAGGAGGAAGAGGCCGGAGCCGCCGTCCGGCCTGGCGACGACGTGGGCGTGATCGAAGGGGTGGTGACGGCACGTTCGGCATTGGCAGGAAGTTCCGCCAGCCGCCTGATGCTGCGTGAGCGCATGGGGCTGCGGCTCGTCGCGATCTCGCGCCAGGGGGAAAGCCTTCGCGTCAAACCCGCGAGCGTGCTGATGCAGGCCGGCGACGTGATCGTGCTTCAGGGTTCGCTTTCGGCCATGCCCGGTCGGCTTCGCCAGTTGGGAGTGCTGCCGCTGGCGCAGCGGCAGATTGGCCTTGGATCGACGCGCAAGGGATGGCTCGCGATCGGCATTCTCGCCGCGGCGATGCTCGCGACGGCAACGGGACTGATGCCGGTCGCTGCCGCCTTCTTCGCCGGCGCCGGCCTGGTGGTGATCACAGGCGCCCTCTCTGTTGATGATGCCTATGATGCGGTCGAATGGCCGATACTCATCATGCTGGGCGCCCTCATCCCCGTCAGCAGCACCCTTCAATCCACCGGCGCGTCCGATGTGCTGGCGACGGAGCTGGCGGCGCTCGCCCGCGATATGCCGCCCTGGGGTGCCGTCGCGCTGGTGCTTGCCGCCTCGATGGCGGTGACGCCGTTCCTCAACAATGCCGCGACCGTGCTGGTCATGGCGCCCATTTCCGCCGTTTTCGCAAGCGACCTCGGCTACCAGCCCGACGCCTTCCTGATGGCAACCGCGATCGGCGCCGGATGCGATTTCCTGACGCCCATCGGGCATCAGTGCAACACGCTGGTGATGGGACCGGGCGGATACCGCTTCGGCGACTACGCACGTCTGGGTGCGCCGCTGTCCCTGCTGGTACTGGTGCTGGGAACGCCGCTCATCATTCACTTCTGGCCTCTGCACTGAGGGCTAGGCGGAGCGGCCGACGGCAGTGCGAAACAGGCTTTGCGGCGATTCCCAGTCCATCCGCACCCGCCGGTGCGCGATGAGCCACTCGCCACCCTCCCTGCGGAACGCATCGAGATAGTAACCCGCGTGATCCGGGCCGATGTCCGTCCACGCGACCCAGTAGGTTCTCCCCTGCGCGGTCGCCGGCCCCAGGAGGTCGATCTTCGAGGTGGACAGGTGATGGCGCACGAAGGTGGCGCCGTGTGTGTCTCCCTCGCCTGCGCGCCACCGTTCCTGCCAGGCTCTGATCGCCTCACGCCCTTCGTACCGGAACAGCCGGTCGGCAGCGACACGCTCGCTTTCCAGCACGGCATCCTCCGTGAAGCAGGAAACGAACTCCTCTATCCGCAGGCGATCGCCGGCAGTGGTGTAACGGGCCACGAGATCGCGGAGAGCTTCGCGCGCCAGAAGATCGTCCAGAGTCATGACATCACCAGCCCGGCGTCCACATTCACCGACTGCCCGGTGATGGTGCGCGCCTCGTCCGAAGCGAGGAACAGGGCGAGGCGAGCGACATCCTCGGGTGTGGAGAAGGTCTTGAGGGGCAGAGGCGCAACGATGCCGGCTTCCACCTCGGCGGCGCTGACGCCCTGCTCGGCGGCGATGCGCTGCATGTAGTTCAGCATCAGGTCTGTCGCGATGGCGCCCGGCACGACGCAGTTGCAGCGGATGCCATATTCCCCCACCTCGCGCGCGATCGTCTTGGTCAGGATGCGCAGGGCGCCCTTGGCAGCGGAATAATGCCCCTTGCGCACCATGCCGTCCCATCCGGCGCTTGAAGAGAAGTTGACGATGGAGCCCGAGCGCCGCGCCATCATCGAGCGGTTGAGCACCTCGCGAGAGCACAGCATCGCGGCCATGCAGTCCACCTTGTAGGTGTCGATGAAGTTATCGACGGTCTGTTCCCAGATGAACTTGTCGACCCCTGGCACGGCCGCGTTGTTCATCATGACGTCGACCTGCCCCCAGCGTTGCATGGCAGCCTCGACCATGGCGGCCACGTCATCCTCGCTGGTGACGTCGGCGCGCACAGCCACGACCTCGCCGCCGATGCCCTGCGCCACTTCCTCGACACGTTCGAAACGGCGCGCCGCCAGCACGAGGCGCGCGCCTTCGGCGGCCATCATCCGCGCCATGACCGGCCCCAGCCCGCTCGAGGCACCGGTGATGATGACCACTCTTCCGGCGAAGCGCATCATGCGGCGATGACCTTGCGCATCAGGGCATGGCTTTCCGGGCTTCCGTCCAGCGCCCGGTTTGACCGTTCCACGACGCGCCAGCCCTGATCGGTCCGGCGCAACGTCCAATGGTTGACGGCCGCGCGCCAGAGGAACCAGCGATCCTCTTCCTTCAGGATTACGACGGAATAGCCGACCGCCTCGGCCTCATCGCCCTGCACAGCGATGCGCGGTGTCGCGGTAAGATGTGCGCAGCCGGTATTCACAAGCTCGAGATGGCCAGGCCACGTGTACATCCCGGCGATCTCGTCCGGGGCGGTCAGGCGTTTCGCGCCACCTTCCGGCAGAGTGAAGGTGTAACCGCCCCCCTCCTCCCAGAGCTTCCCTGCCTCCTCAGCGGAGGCGCTGTCGACAAGCGGACCGTAGGCCATCAGCAGGTTCTGAATGGCCAGCTGATCCTCAGCCGCATGCAGCCGCGATTCAAGCGCGGCGATCCGCGCATCCAGATCATCTCGAGACATGGGCTCTCCCGCCGTTTGCCTGCATCGTCAGCGGCGGGAGAGACGAGATCAAGTTCCCTTGCGGGGACGATCGCTTACCAGTCGAACCAACGGCGGTTGCGCCAGCCGGCACGGCGGACTTCGGGTACTCCATCGCGGTCCGTGTCGGTAAGCACGGTGTGCGAGGAATGTACCGGTGCTACATGAACGCCCGTGGCACGGTCATGCGCGGTTCGTTCATGCGCCAGCGCTTCCGCGCGGGCCTCCGCACGGGCGGCGCGCAACTCAGCGTCACGCACACGCTCATCCGCGTTGCGGGCCGCCAGCTCGCCGCGGCGTTCCCGGGCGATGGCGTAGTAGTGGCTCCACATCTGGCTATGGGCGAAGGCCAGCGCCAGCCCGCCGATGATAGCGAGGTTCTTCAGCGCCTCGACCCGCTGCATCGGATCGCCGATCTGGCCGTGGAAGAAGAGGATCGTGAGCGCCGTGAAAGCGGCGAGCAGCGCGGCGACAAGCCGTACCATGAAACCACCGGCAAGACACAGGCCGCCGATCAGCTCGAACAGCCCGGTTGGAATGGCAAGCCCCGACGGAAGACCCGCCGCGACCATCATTGTCTCGGTCGCGGAGAGATCAGCAAGCTTTCCAGCCCCGGAGAATATAAAAATAAGCGCAATGAGAATGCGCCCGATGATGGCGGCGATCTTCGACACGGCACGTCTCCCGATCTCGGTACGCCGGGAGAAGCCTTGTGCAGCCCGTTTGTTCCCGCTCAGAGGCGGGGGAGCGTCACTCCGCGCTGACCCATGTACTTGCCGGCACGGTCGGCGTAGCTGATCTCACAGGGTTCGTTGCCCTGAAGGAACAGGAACTGGCAGGCGCCTTCGTTCGCATAGATCCTGGCGGGCAGCGGTGTGGTATTGGAAAACTCCAGCGTGACGTGCCCTTCCCAGCCGGGCTCCAGCGGCGTCACGTTCACAATGATGCCGCACCGCGCATAGGTACTTTTGCCAAGACAGATGACGAGGACGTCGCGCGGGACGCGGAAGTATTCAACGGTGCGTGCGAGAGCGAAAGAGTTGGGCGGGATCACGCAGACATCGGTCGTTCGGTCCACGAAGGAGTTGGCAGCGAAGTCCTTGGGATCGACTACCGCCGAATCGACATTCGTGAAGATCTTGAATTCCGGCGCGACGCGGGCGTCGTAGCCGTAGGAAGAGAGGCCGTACGAAATGCACCCGTCCCGGCGCTGCGCCTCCACGAACGGCTCGATCATGCCGTGCTCGAGGGCCTGGGTCCGGATCCACTTGTCGCTCAGAATCGCCATGGACCGGGTGATTGCCCATGCCGGCGCGCCTAGCAAGGCTGTCTGTGCGGTTGTCCACGTTGCGCAATGCAGGGTGGTGCGCGAACGTCCGGTTAGTGATTGCCCTACCCCGATGCCGGCGATAGGCTCCCCCCCGTGATTGCTTCCAAGCCGTTCATCCGCCGTCTGATTCTGACACTTGCCCCGCTTGGCGCCCTGGCCGGTTGCGGCACCGGGCCCGACGCGTCGGAGCCGTCCGGGGCCGCGAAGGAGGTGTCGCGTCCGGCCGCGCCCGAACTCGTCGCCCGTGAAGCGGACCTCCGAAAGCGGGAGCAGGCCCAACTCGATTGGCTGAAGAAGACGCTCGACAAACCGGCGCACGCCGCCGTCTACGAAGCCGCCCTGCAGCAGGCGCGCGGTCGGGCCGGGCATTGCCCCGACGATCGCTGCCATGCCCGCGCCCTCAATCGGCGGGAAGCGCGGCTGGATTACGCCGACGGCAAGAACTCCCGCATGCCGAACCTGCCCTTCGGCGCCGGCCGCTTCATGCGCGAGGGCTATGCCGGGCCGGTGCGCCTGATCCCGCTCATCGACGGTCAGGCCATGCTTCTCGTATCGCTTTCCGCGAAGGGGCGCCCGGCCTGTGCCCTCGACGGTGTGATCCGCCGGGACGACGAGAAGGACAGCTGGACGGTGACTTCGCTGGAAGAAGGCGAGCCGATGCTCGTCCTGAAACCGGCAGGGAAGAGCGCGTTCGATCTCTCCTACACCGATCCGGCGCAGCGGCGTTCCACCAACCCCTACTGCACTGGCGGAGCCAGCATCGAAGGGCGCTACACGCGGGAAGGCTGACGCCTTATCCCGCCCTTAACACACCGCTGGTAACGGGACTTGCATGACTGCACGCATCCTTGTCATCTTTGGCACTCGTCCGGAAGCCATCAAGCTGTTCCCGGTGGTACACGCGCTGAAGGCCGATCCCCGTCTCGAGTGCGTGGTATGCGTTTCGGCACAGCACCGACAGATGCTTGATCAGGTGTTGCAGATCGCCGGCATCACGCCCGATCACGATCTCGACGTCATGCAGCCGGACCAGACCCTCGATACGCTCACCGCCAACCTGCTCACCGGGCTTGGCCGCGTGATGGACGCGGTGAAGCCCGATCGCGTGATCGTGCAGGGCGATACGGCAACGGCGATGTCCGGTGCCCTGGCCGCGTACTACCGCAAGGTGCCGGTGGACCATGTCGAGGCGGGGCTGCGCAGCTACAACCTCTATCATCCCTGGCCGGAGGAGGCGAACCGCAAGATCATCGGGGCCATGGCCAGCCTGCATTTCGCCCCCACTCAGACGAGCCAAGCCGCTCTCCTGCGCGAGAATGTCCCGCCTGAACGCGTTCATGTGACCGGCAATACCGTGATCGATGCGCTGCAATGGGTGACGGCCGAAATCGCGCGCAGGCCCTCCCTCGCCTCCGGTCTCGCAGAGCTGGAAGACCGCTTTTCGGGACGCCGCATCATCGGTGTGACCAGCCATCGGCGCGAGAACTTCGGCGACGGCATGGAACAGATCGCCCGGGCCGTCCGCCACATCGCGCAGCGACCGGACGTGGCGATCATCTTCCCGGTCCACCTCAATCCCAACGTGCGCAAGGTGATGAACGCAGCGCTGGCGGGCCTCGACAACGTCGCGTTGATCGAGCCTTTGGATTATCCGCACTTCGCGCGGCTCCTGGCGATCAGCACCGTCATGCTCACGGATTCGGGCGGCGTGCAGGAAGAGGCCCCGGCGCTCGGCAAGCCGGTTCTCGTCATGCGCGAAACGACCGAGCGGCCCGAAGGGGTGGAGGCGGGCACCGCAAAGCTTGTCGGGACGGACGCTGCCCGCATCGTTACCGAAATTTCAACCCTGCTGGACGATAGCGCAGCCTACGAGACCATGGCGCGCGCGCACAATCCCTTCGGGGACGGGCAGGCATCGGGCCGAATCGTGGAGCTGCTTGCGAATGAAATCCGACACTAAACCTGCCGTCTGCGTCGTGGGCCTAGGCTACATCGGCCTTCCGACCGCCGCCGTCATTGCCCGCTCCGGCAGCAAGGTGCTCGGCCTCGACGTATCGCAGAAGGTCGTGGACACCATCAATCGCGGTGAAATCCACATCGAGGAGGTCGATCTCGACGGTCTGGTCCAGGGTGTCGTCGCCCGTGGACTGCTTTCGGCCTCTATGGAGGTGGCTCCGGCGGACGTCTTCGTCATCGCGGTTCCCACCCCCTTCGACAAGGAGCACGCCCCGGACGTCTCCTATGTCCTTGCGGCCGCACGTACCATTGCGCCGGTCCTCAAGAACGGCGACGTCGTGATCCTGGAGTCCACATCCCCCGTCGGCACCACGGAGCAACTGCGCGACATGATCGCCGAAATGCGGCCGGACCTGAAGATCCCCGGGCTCACGCGCGAGACGCCGGACATCTCCATCGCCTACTGTCCTGAGCGCGTGCTTCCCGGCCGTATCCTCGAGGAGCTGACCAACAACGATCGCTCCATCGGCGGCATCACCCCGCGTTGCGCGCGCAAGGCGCTGGCGTTCTACAAGCGTTTTGTCCGGGGCGAATGCGTCACTACGGATGCGCGATCGGCGGAGATGACCAAGCTGGTCGAGAACGCCTACCGCGACGTGAACATCGCCTTCGCCAACGAACTCTCCATCGTCGCGGATCGCATGGGCCTTGATGTGTGGGAGGTGATCCGGCTCGCCAACCGCCACCCGCGCGTGAACATCCTGTCACCGGGACCGGGCGTGGGCGGCCACTGTATCGCGGTGGATCCCTGGTTCATCGTGCATGGCGCACCTGAGGACACGCCGCTGATCCGCACCGCACGCGGTGTGAACGACCACAAGATGCACCACGTGGTCGCCAAGGCTGAAGCGCTTGTCGAAGCGCATCCGGTGGCCAAGGTCGCGTGCCTCGGCCTCGCGTTCAAAGCGAACATCGACGACTTCCGCGAAAGCCCGGCCCGTTTCGTGGCAAGCCGGCTGGCACGCAAGTTTGGCGAACGCATCGCCATCGTCGAGCCCTATGCTGCCGAACTGCCGATCGAATTCACCGATACAGGCGTCACGCAGATCGACATCGATGAAGCTCTGGAGGATTGCGCGATCCTGATCGTGCTGGTCGACCACGATGTCTTTCGCGTGGTCCCCCTCGCGGAGCGCGCAGACAAGCTGGTCTACGACACACGCGGCATCTGGCCCGACCAACCCCGCGTCGTGCGCGAGGATGGCGCCACGATGGCGCTCACACCCTGAAGGTTCAACAAGGGGACGGGGAACCGGCTGCGGCAAACCGTTGCAGGAAAGCGATAACTTCCCCAAGCATTACTTTCGCGGAAACAGTCGGCGGCTATAACTCCGCAACATGAAATTGGTTCCCGCTATTGTTCTCGCTACCCTCGCCCTGGTGCAGCCGGCGACGGCGCGCCCGCTGCAATGCGCCCCCTATGCGCGGGAAAATTCCGCCATCGATCTGCATGGCAACGCGGCCAGCTGGTGGGAACAGGCCAAGGGCACCTACGCACAGGGCCAGGCGCCACGGGCCGGCGCCGTACTCGTGTTCAAGGCTACGGGCGCGATGCCGGTGGGGCACGTGGCGGTGGTTCGCAAGATCGTGGACCAACGCCACGTCCTGCTCAATCACGCGAACTGGTCCCGTCCCGGCATGATCGAGACTTCGGCCATGGCCGAAGATGTCTCGACGAAGGGGGACTGGAGCAGCGTACGCGTGTGGTATGCCCCCACCCGCTCGCTGGGCCTACGCGCCAGCCCGGCTCACGGCTTCATCTATGCTCCCGGAAGCGATGGTACCATGCTCGTTTCGGAGGCAGCTTCGGACACGCCTTCGGAGGCGTTCATGTCCGCTTTCCAGGACGCATCGAAGCAGGGCTGAGCCTCGGATCGACGGCACTGCCGCCTTCTCCGATGCCGCGAAGAAGCGACTACTTCGCGGGCTCGATCCCGGCCAGCTTGCGCACCGAACTGGCGGTCTGCACCAGGAACAGGCCGATCAGCACCACGCCGACCCCGCCCACGAACCAGTCGAACCCGGTCATGGCGGTCATGTCGCGCTGCTTGTCGCCCAGCAGAAGCATGGCGAGTGTAAGCGTGATGAGCACGAGCCTCAACTCGGTCGGCCCGGCGTTGAGGTACGACAGCCGCATTTCCCCGAGCACGCGCACCGCCAGGAAGGCGTGCATGCACATCAGCAGATACCCGACCATGGCCACGAGAGCGACTTCCAGCCGCACGTAAGGGCTGATGCCGATACCCAGCAGGATCAGGAACGTGGCGATGCCATCGCAGCTGTGATCGAGGAAATAGCCGTAGCGGGGGCGCTCGATATGACGGAACCGTGCAAGACTTCCGTCCATGGAGTCACCGAACCAGTGCAGCAGGTAGCCCGGAATGCACATCCACAGCCAGTCTTCATCCAGGAGGCTGGTGGCGTAACCGGCGAAGATCAGGACGGCCCCGACCATGCCGAGAGCGGTCAGCAAATCGGGCTTTACCCATCCCGGCATGTGCGCGCACAGCCAGTTCAGCAACCGCCGCTCGCCGATGGCGAGTAGGTTGCGCTGAATGCGAGCGGGAGGCATGATGCGATTTTCCTGCATGGTTCCTTATTGTGACAAGACGCGGTCTTGGCAACCCAAACCGCCTCAGCGTGCGTACGTTTCATCGCCCCGGATGCACACTCCGCTGGGGAGAACCTATTCGCCCAGCAGATGAACCGCTATCTCCCGGCGGTGCGGACGGTGGCGATGCTCGGCAAGGTAAATCCCCTGCCATGTGCCGAGCATCATATGCCCGTCGCGAACCGGCACCTGCAGGTTCACTCCCGTCAGTGTCGTCTTGAGGTGTGCGGGCATGTCGTCCGGCCCCTCCTCGTGACGCGCGTAATGCGCGTCCTCCGGTGCCAGACGGTCCAGCCACCGCGCCAGGTCCACGCGCACCTCCGGCGCGGCATTCTCCTGAATGAGCAGGGAGGCGGAGGTGTGGCGGCATAGCAGGGTGAGCAGACCCTCCCCGATGCCGGTTCCCGCGAGCCACTCCTCCATCGCCGTTGTGATATCGATGAAGCCACGGCCCGCTGTCTGGAAGGAAAGGATGGTCGTTGCCTGTCTCATTGCGCCACGATCCTGCCGATACCCGCCGCCGGTTGCAACCGCGGTGCATCGCAACGAGAGGATTGGAATGGACACGCAGTTCTGCAAGGTCGCCATTGACGGCCACGTCATGATGGTGACGATCGACCGGCCCGAGATGCGCAATGCCCTCCATGCTGGCGCTAATTTCGAATTGGCCGAGGTGTTCGACCGGTTTGAAGCGGATCCGGCGCTGTGGGTGGCGATCCTCACCGGTGCAGGCGACAAGGCGTTCTCCGCCGGTGCCGATCTGCGCTCACCCGCCGCGCCTGACGATCCGCGCTCGTACCGGGGCATGCCTCTTGCGCGGACAGGATTTGCGGGGCTGACCTGGCGCTTCGAGCGTCGCAAGCCGGTGATCGCCGCAGTAAACGGGCTTGCCCTTGGCGGCGGGTTCGAAGCGGCGCTGGCGTGCGACATCATCGTGGCCGCACCGTGTGCGACGTTCGGTCTGACGGAGCCGAAAGTCGGGCTTGCCGCGCTGGGCGGCGGTATCCAGCGGATCGTCCAGGAGTTGGGGCCCAAGCGTGCCCATGCCATGCTGCTCACCGCTCGCCGCATCACCGCCGCCCAGGCGCGCGACTGGGGACTGGTCGCCGAAGTGGCTGCCGATGGCGACCTGCTTGCCTGCGCCCGACGCTGGGCGGACGAGATCCTCGCCTGCTCTCCGGCATCGATCGTGGCCACCAAGGCCGTGATGAAGTCTTACCACGAGTTCGGCATGGAAGTGTCGAACCGCGAGATGTTCGCTCTTCCCGAAGTGCGGCAGATGCTCACGGGCCCGGATGCCCGCGAAGGCGGCAAGGCGCTCTTCGAGAAGCGGACGCCGGTCTGGGCCGAGCCGGGCTGAGCGCCTCACGCTACGGTAAGGCACGGGGGGCAGGTGGCATGGAGTTAAAAGGTAAGTTGACGGCCCCGCCCTCGCCGTGGCACTAGGCCTGCGCCTTAGTGGTCATGCCACTGAACGGCGCGCCTGAGATGACGCAGGTCAACGGACGCGGGTGTAGCTCAATGGTAGAGCAGAAGCTTCCCAAGCTTACGACGAGGGTTCGATTCCCTTCACCCGCTCCAGATTTCCCGATCGAGATCACGGACAAAAATCCGGAGTGACCGACGCTGCAGGCGGCGGGCAAAGTTCTGGTCAAGCGAATCCGGACCAGCTATGATCCCTGTCCGTACAGGGAGGCCGCTATAGACGCGCTTTCGCTCATTGGCTTGGCAAGCAGTGTCAGCTTGTTGTCCGGGTGGCGACTGTACCTTTGTGTTTTTGCCACGGGATTGGCGATGAAGGCGGGCTGGATCGCCATGCCCGAGCATCTCGGCGGATTGGCTGTTCTCGCAAGTCCCTGGGTTCTTGGCGCCTCCGGGCTGGGATTGGCGGCGGAGTTCCTGGCGGACAAGATCGCGTGGGTCGATTCTGTCTGGGATGGCGTGCATACCTTCATACGTCCTGTGGGCGGCGCGCTGCTGGCCCTGACCATCGTCGACCCCGCCGATCCCGCCTGGCAGATCGTCGGCCTTCTGCCTGGCGGCAGCGCAGCCTTGTTGGCCCACGGGGCGAAGGCGGGAACCCGGGCGGTGGTCAACACCAGCCCCGAACCTGTCAGCAATGTCGCCGTGTCGCTCACCGAAGATACGGTCACGGGCACGATGCTGGTGCTGGCCTTCGCCAATCCTGTAGTCGCCACCATCATCGCCGTCTTCCTGACAGTCACGGCTGTGGCCGTTCTCCTCGTTCTGCGCCGCCTTCTGAGACGGATGCGACCGGCGCGGGCTGCCACAAATCGCTTCCACATGGAGCCACCTGCGAATGGAGGTGTTTCCTAGCGCGTAAGACAAGGTTCGTTAGCAGGAGAGAAGATATGGAATACGGAATCCTTGGTTGGATCATCGTCGGCCTGATCGCCGGTATCTTGGCCAAGTGGATCATGCCCGGCCGTGACCCGGGCGGGATCATCGTCACCATCCTGATCGGTATCGCCGGGGGTCTTCTGGGCGGTTTCCTCGGCAGCCTGCTTGGCCTTGGTGGCGGGAACATCATCAACATCCTGCTGGCGACCGTGGGCGCCATCATCCTCTTGTGGATCTATCGCATGATGAGGGGGCGCGCCGCCTGAATACCGGCACCGGAAACGAGCACGGGGCATTCCTCAGGGGTGCCCCGCAGCGTTCCGTTGCGATTCTATCCCCCACTCAACGCCGGAGACTTGCTTGACGGAATGGCTGACTCGGTAGAACATATAGGGAACAACCGAGTCGATGCTGATCCATGCCTGCCCTACCCCCCACCCCCTCGACCAGACGCGCATCTGCGCCTCCGTCCTGCGCAGAAACGCTGGCCACACTGCGCCAGGAGCTTGCAAGCGTCCGTCCGGCCAACTGTCCGGCGCTTCCCTTCGACCTGCCGGAGATCGACGGCCAGCTGGCCGACGCGGGGCTTGATTCCAGCGGCCTGCATGAAGTTGCCGCCGCCACCGCAAGCCTGAACGACGACGCCGCCGCAACGCTGTTCCTTGCGGGTGTCGCGGGTCGGTTCGCCACACATCCGAACTCGACGATGCTGTGGGCTGTCACCGCCTTTGACCTTTATGCCCCGGGGCTGGAGCAAGTCGGGCTGAACCCGGGGAAAGTCCTTTACGGCCAGGGGCGCAAGGACGCCGAAGTTCTCGCCATGGCGGAAGATGCCTTGCGAGACGGTTCGCTGGCCTGTGTCGTGGCGGAAGTGAAGGCTGCAGACATGACGGCCACGCGCCGCCTTCAACTGGCCGCCTCCGATGGCCAGACGCCGATGCTGCTCTATCGCCGGCACCGCTCTCGCGAGGGATGTCCGCTGCGCACGCCCTCCTCTGCCATGACACGCTGGCGCATCGGGTGCCTCGCGTCCGAACGCCTGCCCTGGCCGGGAGTTGGCAGGGCTCGCTGGCAGGTGGAATTGGTCCGCCAGCGGAACGGCAATCCTTTCACTCTCGAACTGGAGGCGTGCGATGCCGAGGGTCGCCTCGCTCTTCCTGCCTCAGCTGCCGATCGAGCGGCTGCGCAGGAAAGAGCGGCCAGCCACGCCGCTTGAAGGCTCCGCGCCGGCAAGGCCCCGCCTCGCCGACCCCATCGACGACGATCCGGGCGCCTGCTCCGTGCCGCGGGGCGGCGGCTGGCGTCCGGGGGCACGCTGGGCACGCGACGACGCATCCGGGCGTCGCCCTTCTCAGTCGGACCTCGACCGATTACCGGCGCATCAGCGTCCGACGATGCGCGAGATGGGACGGCGCAGCGAACCGGCGGGGCACCCCTTCAAGGCAAGGCATCGGGATGAAGCCGCTGCCATGACAGCCCCGGCGCCCGGTCCCGGCCTGGCCTGGGGCCGCCCCATGGTCCTGATCCTGCGGGAGGGGCAGCGCGAGGTGATCAGTTCCGCCTGTCCGCTTGCTCTCGAACTCGGGCTCTATCCCGGCATGACGGCAGCGCACGCGCGGGCGCTGATTGCCGATCTGGACGTTCGCGAGGCCGAGCCCGCAGCCGATCGCGCCCTGCTCGACCGGCTGGCCCTTCATGCGGCACGGCAATGGACGCCCACGGCAAGCGTGTCGGGGGCGGACGGGCTGTGGCTCGACCTCACCGGGACGACTCATCTGTTCGGAGGCGAGGAGCGCTTCTGCCGCAGGCTCACCGCCTTCATGAACCGTCTGGGGCTTACCGTGCGGATTGCCGTCGCGGGTACGCCGGGGGCGGCACACGCTCTGGCGCGCTTCGGCAGCGCGGCCATGACCCTGCTGCCTTCCGGAAAGGAGGCCGAGGCGATGGCTGACCTTCCGCTTGCCGCCCTGCGGTTGCAACCCGAAGCCCTGACCGCCGCCGCCCGGTTCGGGCTGGAACGGATAGCAGACCTCTACCCTATGCCTCGAGGCCCGCTGGCGCGCAGGCTCGGTCTTCGCACGGTGGAGCGGCTCGACCAGGCGCGCGGAAGCGTGGCGGAGCCGATCACGCCGGTCCTTCCCGTGGAGGCGCCCCGGGTCACGCGCCAGTTTCTTGAACCAATCGGCACGCCCGAGAGCATCGCGCAGGTCATTGCCGATCTGGTCGATGACCTCGCAACCGTCCTGCAGCGCCGGGCGCTGGGCGCACGGACCGTGGTGCTGATGGCGGACCGGATCGATGGCGAAGTGCAGCGCCTGATCATCGGTGCTTCGCGGGCGACCCGGGACAAGGCGCACCTGAAACGCATGTTCGGCCTGAAGATGGCGCAACTCGATCCCGGCTTGGGGATCGAGGCCATGCACCTGCTGGTGCCGCATCACGAGCCGCTGACCGCGCAGGCCGCCGGCACGCTGGTCGAGAGTTCCGGGGCGGCGCATGATTTGGCTCCGCTGATCGATCAGCTTGCCATGCGTGCCGGCCCTTCCGCCCTGTTCCGGATGTCCTCGCGCGAAAGCGACGTGCCGGAACGGGCGATGCGCCGCGTTTCCCCTCTCGCTTCCCCGAAAGGCTGGCCGGAATGGAAACGCCCCGTCCGCCTGCTGCAGCGCCCCGAAGCCTTGTCCGGGGTGGTGGCCCTGATGCCGGACCACCCCCCGCGCCGGTTCACCTGGCGCCGCCAGGACTATCGCGTAGTCGCTGGCGACGGGCCTGAACGCATCCATGGCGAATGGTGGCGCAACGGCCGCGAGATGTGGGCGGTGCGGGACTATTTCCGTGTCGAAACGCAAGACGGCATGCGCTTCTGGCTGTTCCGGCGGGGGGACGGCGTCGACGCGCTGACGGGCGATCTCACCTGGTACATGCACGGGATGTTCGGGTGATGGCGACCTACGTCGAGCTTCAGGTAACCAGCCACTTCTCTTTCCTGCGCGGCGCTTCCTCGCCCGAGGAGCTGTTCGCCGCCGCCGCGAACCTCGGTCACACCGCCATGGGGCTGGCCGACTGGAGCACGGTGGCCGGGGTGGTGCGTGGGTGGGATGGCCAGAAGACCACCGGCGTCCGCATGATCCCGGGATCCCGGGTCAACCTGACCGATGGCCGCGCGCTGCTGCTTTACCCGCAGACGCGCGCGGGATGGTCACGGCTCACCCGCCTGCTTTCCCTTGGAAAGGGACGAGGGGGGAAGGGCCGCTGCATCCTCCACTGGGCGGACATCGCGGCCCATTCGCAGGACATGATCGCCATCCTGGTGCCTGACAAGGCGGACGCTGGTACGGCCGCGCACCTTGGGGAGCTGCGCGAGGTCTTCGGTTCGCGGGGCTATTGCGCCCTGTCTCTGCGGCGCAGGCCCGACGATGCGGAGCGCCTCCACACGCTTCAGGCGCAGGCCCGTGCCGCACGCATCCGCGCCGTTGCCACCGGGGATGTCCTCTACCACTGCCCGGAACTGCGCCCCTTGCAGGACGTCGTCACGGCCATTCGGGAGAAGTGCACCATCGACGAACTGGGCTTTCGCCGCCAACGCTTCATGGAGCGCGACCTCGCCTCTCCCGAAGAGATGGAGCGTCGCTTCGCCGCCTTTCCGGAGGCGATCCAGGCCAGTGCCGATATCGCCCGCCAGTGCACCTTCGATCTGGGCGAGATCCAGTACCAATACCCTTACGAAGAGGTGATGGAGGGGCGAACCGCGCAGGAAGCCCTCGCCTCCCTCACCGATGCGGCCGCCCGCGAGAAATTCGGCGGCGAGATACCCACGGCCTATCGCGAACAGATCGACCATGAACTCGCCTTGATCGAGAAGCTCGGTTACGCCCCGTATTTCCTCACCGTTCACGCAATCGTGGCGGAAAGCCGGCGACGGGGTATCCTCTGCCAGGGCCGTGGATCGGCCGCCAACAGCTGCGTCTGCTACCTGTTGGGCGTCACCTCGATTGACCCGGTCAAGCACGAGCTGCTGTTCGAGCGGTTCGTCTCCGGCGAACGCCGGGAACCGCCGGACATCGATGTCGATTTCGAGCATGAACGGCGCGAGGAAATCATCCAGTGGATCTACGAGACCTATGGCCGCGACCGCTCGGCCCTGACGGCCGTCGTCACGCGCTACCGCACACGCGGAGCGGTGGCCGAAGTCGGCAAGGCCCTCGGCCTACCCCGTGACCTGACGAAGATGCTGACCGGCCTCGTCTGGGGCTGGTCGATGGACGGAATCCCGCAGGAGCAGATCGAGAGCCTCAACCTCAACGCGGAAGACCACCGCCTCAAGCTGACGCTGGAACTGGCCCGCCAGCTGATCGGCACCCCCCGCCATCTCTCCCAGCATCCGGGTGGCTTCGTGCTCACCCAGGACCGGCTGGACGACCTCGTGCCGATCGAACCGGCACGAATGGTCGACCGCCAGATCATCGAATGGGACAAGGACGATATCGACGCCCTCAAGTTCATGAAGGTCGACGTGCTGGGCCTCGGGATGCTCGGCTGCATGAACCGCGCCTTCGTGCTGCTGGAGCAGGAAAAGGGCATCCGCGTCAGCATGGCGGACCTGCAGGATGACGATCCGGGAGTCTACGGCATGATTCAGAAGGCCGATACTCTCGGCGTCTTCCAGATCGAAAGCCGGGCGCAGATGGCGATGCTGCCCCGCATGAAGCCCAAGGAGTTCTACGACCTTGTGATCGAGGTGGCCATCGTGCGGCCTGGCCCGATCCAGGGAGACATGGTCCACCCCTACCTGCGCCGCCGGGAAGGCAAGGAAACGCCCGAGTACCCGCGCGACGAACTGCGGGGCGTGCTGGAGAAAACCCTGGGCGTGCCGCTCTTCCAGGAACAGGCCATGAAAGTCGCCATCGTGGGCGCGGGATTCACGCCGGTCGAGGCGGACCAGCTGCGCCGGGCCATGGCGACCTTCAAGCTCACCGGCGGCGTCACGCACTTCTACGATAAGCTGGTGGGCGGCATGGTCAGCCGGGGCTACCCCCGGGACTTCGCCGAACGCACCTTCAAGCAGATCGAAGGCTTCGGCTCCTACGGCTTTCCCGAAAGCCATGCCGCCTCCTTCGCCAAGATCACCTATGCCTCCTGCTGGATGAAGTACCATCATCCGGACGTGTTCTGCGCCGCTCTCCTCAACGCGCAGCCGATGGGGTTCTACGCCCCGGCCCAGATCGTCCGCGACGCCCGCGAACATGGCGTGGAAGTGCGCCCGGCCTGCGTGAACACGAGCCACTGGGACTGCACCCTGGAGCCCACGTCCGGCCGCTGGAAGGCGGTGCGTCTGGGCCTCCGGCAGGCGCGCGGCCTTGCCAACGCGCACGGCGCCGCGATCGTGGCGGCCCGGGGACCGGAGCCTTACACGAGCATCGAGGACGTCTGGCGCCGCGCAGGCGTTCCCCGCGCCGCGATCGAACGCCTGGCCGAGGCCGACGCCTTCCACTCCCTTGCCGAGAACCGGCGGCAGGGCCTCTGGAAGGTGAAGGGACTCGACGAAGCCCCCCTGCCCCTGTTCGCCGCGACGGATGCGCGCAGCGGCACGATCTCACCCCAGGGCCAGGAACCCGCCGTCGCTCTCAGGACCATGACCGCCGGGCGGGAGGTGGTGGAGGATTACCGCTCCCTGCAGCTGTCGCTTCGCGGTCACCCTCTGCAATTCCTGCGCTCGCAACTGGACCGCATGCGCATCGTGCGTTGCGCCGATCTTCTGTCGATGCGGGACGGCCGCAATGTGGAGGTCGCCGGCGTTATTCTCGTGCGGCAACGCCCCGGTTCGGCGAAGGGGGTCCTCTTCGTGACGATCGAGGATGAAACCGGGGTGGCGCAAGGCATCCTCTGGCCCAAGACGTTCGAGACTTACCGCCGCCAGGTCATGTCCGCTTCCATGATCGCCATGCGGGGCCGACTTCAGAAGGAAGGCGACGTCATTCACATCATCTGCGACCGCATCATCGATCATGATACGCTCCTGCGCTCGATCGGCAGCAAGGACTTTTCCGTCATGCCTGGTCGCGGCGATGGCGCCTCCCACGGCGGTGGCCCCGACCCGCGCGATCCCGGCTTCCCCCGCGGCCGAACCCTCGCATCGCCGCCGCCTTTCGGGGTCGGCCAGGGGCAGGACGACATCGTCCCGATCCGCAGCCATGACTTCCACTGAGACCAACCTCCCCCTGTGTTCTGCCGTGTTCAAGCCGCAGGGACGGATTGAAGCAGTTGTTCCAGTGCCGCGAGTTCCGTACGTATGCGCTGTTCGCGATCGGCCCCACCTGCGGAATGGACACGCAGCTGCGAGCTCAGGAAGCTTGAGAACAGCGCCGCCTCCATGATGCCGACGCGTCTGGAGTGGCCCACCATGTCCTGCAGCGTGCCACGGGACGTCCGGCCCCGCATGTAACGCAGCTGCGCCCCGAACTGGCTGAGCGCGGCGTCGCGGGCGGTGGCCACGAACAGTTCGTCCGTGCCGCGTGTGGTGCCCCCGCGCCGGATCATGTCGACCATGTCGTTCGCGGCACCGCCATGTCCGGAGGTTCGAGACGGCATCCGCTGGACGTTGACGCGGTAGAGCCCCTCGAACGCGCCTTCGTACAAGGCAAGCTTGGTGCGGAACTTGTGCGAAACGGTGCCCAGCGTCAGTCCGGCTCGCTCTGCCACGGCACGATGCGTCAGGCGGGCCAGCCCTTGCTTGTCGATGATGTCCGCAGCGGCGCCCACGATCCGTGCCGCCGTCTCATCCCGCTCCGGCAGGACCGGCATCGAAGCCAGGGCTTCCTCACGCGCGAATTCCCGCCATGGCGCAGGCGGCATGGCCGTGCCGGTCAGCCAGGCCGTCAGCGCTCGCGCGGTCTCCTCCAGCGCCGGGCGATCAATGAGTCGACGCCAGCGGATCATGTGGAGGAAGCTTTCGTTGTCAAAGACGCGCTGCACGACCATGCTTTTCGCAGGCAGGCCGAAGCGCTCCGTCGCGTCTGTCCAGAACCCTTCCCAGAGCTGCTCCCACTTCTGCGCCGTCTGCCGGAACAGCGCAGACTGGTTTGCGACCAACTGGCATTCGCGCCATGCGAAGGCGAGTTCGCGCGCCTCCTCGCACCAGGAATCCACCACCTGAGCGAAGAAGCCCGCGAAGGCGGCAGGCGATGCCTGCAGACCCGCCACCTGATCCATCTGCGCCTTGCACCAACGCCCCGCCCTAGATAGGCACTCCCCTTGCGCAGCCGCAAACAAGTGTTCCATTGAACCGAAGTGGTGGTAGATGGAGGAGACCGGGACAGCCGTGAGAGCACTGATCTGCCGCGCGGACATGGCTGCCGCCCCGACGGATGCCCATTGTGTGCGGACTGCAGCAATAAGGCGATCATAGGACGTGTTTTCAAAGCTTTTGAGATCGGTCATGAACGGCGGAATCCGGTGTCAGGAGGTTCCATCTAGCAGATCGCACAGCCGCAATCGAGTGAGGACGGCGGTTCCTTACAGTCGTCAAAACGCCCGAAAAGTGTCACTCAGCATACATACACACGTTCTAGCTGCCGCATCGCACCGGCTCGGTGAGATCATGTTTGGGGCAGCTCGTGAAACTGAACACTTGTGTATTCCTACGCTCTACGGCCGTCGCTGGAGCGCTTTCGGCGGCGCTCGCGGGTGCGGCCTTTGCTCATGCTGAAGAACCGGCGGCCGAGGCCCCGGTCGGCGAGGACATCGTCGTGACGGGCTCCATCGTCTCGGCCCAGCAGGACTCGATCGAGGCCAAGCGGGTGATGGACAACCTCGCCGACGTTGCTGCATCGGACGCGGTCGGTCGCTTCCCGGACCAGAACGCCGCCGCCGCGCTCTCCCGCCTGCCCGCCGTCGCGGTGCAGCGCGATCAGGGGCAGGAACGTTACATCCAGGTCCGAGGCGCGCCGAACCGCTGGACCTCGGTAAGCATCGACGGCGTTCCCATGGCGGGCGTCGACGAAGGCGGCGACACTCGCGCCTTCCGTTTCGATGCCATTCCTGCGGTGCTGCTCTCGCAGATGGTGGTCAACAAGTCGCTGACCTCGGACCTTCAGGCGGACGCGGTCGTCGCCACGATCGACCTTCGCACGTACTCCCCGATGGAGCAGAAGGGACTGCACGTCTCCGGCGACGCCGGCTACGGCTTCATGGGCCTGGGCAACGGCGAGCAGCGCCAGGGCTCGCTGCGCCTGTCCTGGTCGAACGACACCTTCGGCTTCGTGCTCGGCGGCTCGCATTATCGCCGCAAGCAGCTCACCGACAACCGGGAGGTCGGCGCCTACGACGCCAACGGCCCCACGGAGTTCGACGTGCGCCAGTACCAGATCGAACGCTGGAATAACGGCCTCTTCGCGGGCGTTGAATACCAGCCGGAAGAAGGCAGGCGCATCTACGCCAAGGGCATCTTCTCCGAATTCAACGACAACGAACAGCGCAACCAGTACGAGTTCCGGCTCGACCGCGCGACCGGCGGCACCCGCACGCTGGCCTCAGGCGACCTGACCGGCGTGCCGCTGCGGGGCAGCTTCAATTTTGGCGAATATCGCAACCGCAATTACATCGGCACGATCGGCGGCGATTACGAAGGCGATGACAGCTTCAATGCCTCGTTCAAATTCAACTACGCCCGCACGGAGAACACCAGCTACCTGCCGCTCGTCCAGTCCTCAACCAGCGGCGCGAACAACCTGGACCTGACTTACGACAATTCCGACCCGCGCTTTCCGATCGTCTCGATCGTCGGCGACTTCGACCAGGCGAGCCTGAGCACCGCGGGCACATACATGATTACCGCGCGGCAGAAGACGGTGTCGGACAGCTACACCGCCAAGCTCGACCTGTCGAAGCAGATGGGCGACATCAGGCTCTCGGCGGGTGGCCTCTACATCGACCGCGACGTGGCCGGTAACAATTTCTCCTCGTCGAACATCGTCTACATCGGCGCGCTGAGCGCGGCGGTGGGCGAACCGTTCGACGTCAACAGCTACGTCACCGACAAGCCATGGGATACCGGCTTTCCGCTTGGGGTGCAGCTGAACTACGTCGACAACGTCGCGATGCGCCGCGACGTCGACAGCCTGCTCGGGCGGTTCGAGGCGGCAGGGCTCTACGATCCCTCGCTCGACGTGCCGACCACCGACAAGTACGCCCAGCGCGAGCAGACCCTGGCCGGTTACGTGATGGCCAAGGTTGAAAGCGGCCCCCTGACCGCCGTGGGCGGCATGCGCGTGGAGAACTACGTCCTCGACAACAGTGGCTCGGTGCTGGCGGGTAGCACCTACACCCCGCTGACGCGCCACACCAGCAAGACCGACTTCTTCCCCAGCCTCAACCTCAAGTACGCCGCCACCGACAATCTCGTGCTGCGCCTTGCCGGCCAACGCGGCGTGTCCCGCCCGGCCTATGGCGCGATCCGCGTCGGCGCGTCGATCAACGACACCGACAGCCCCGGCACCATTGCGGGCGGCAACCCGGCACTCAAGCCCGAGTACACCTGGGGTGCGGACGCCAGCATCGAATACTACCTGCCCGGCAACGGCATGATTGCGATCGCGGGCTTCTACCGTTCGGTGGACAATGTCCTGTACCAGGCGCAGAATCCGGTGGGATCAGACTTCTACAACTTCGGCGGGGTCGACCGTTCGGGATATCTGCTGACCGGCACCTATAACGGCGACAAGGGCAAGCTCTACGGCGTCGAGTTCAACGTGCTCAAGCAGTTTGACTTCCTGCCGGGCGCGCTCGGCGGCTTCGGCGTGCAGGGTAACCTGACGCTTCTGGACGGTAATTTCGACACGCCGACCGAGAACAACATCGCCTTCCAGGGCATGTCGGACACAATCGCCAACGCCTCGCTGTTCTACGAAAAGTACGGTCTCTCCGCGCGCGTAAGCTACCAGTGGCGTTCGGATTGGCTGGATTCCCTGGGTGGCTTCGGCAGCGGCGAATACCGCAAGGGCTACGAGAACCTCGACGTGTCGCTGCGCTATGCGCTGACCGACACCTTCACGCTGTTCGCCGACCTCGCGAACCTTACCGACGAAACTTACGTCGCCTACCAGGGCACCACCGCCATGCCGACCGAGGTCGAGCAGATTGGCGCGCGCTACCTGTTCGGCATCCGTTTCAGCTACTAACCGGGAGAACCGAAAATGAAGAACGTGATTTCGACTGCCGCAATGATGGCGCTGGCTCTTGCCGCTCTGCCGGCCAACGCCCGCGAACCCGCGACGCTGACGCGTATCGACGCAGCCACCGTCGAACTGAAGCGAGACGACACGGCTCCGGTTACGGTGTGGATCAGCGCCGACCCCTTGCTGGACGGCGGCGACCAGCGTTTCGCGGCCGTCAGCAACGACAGCGTGTTCAAGCTGCCGATCGCCGCGACCGATCGCCGCTACGTCATCCTTGAAGGCAAAAATGCAAAGAGCCGCACCATCGTTGCCGAGCGCGTCCTCCCCCTGCAGCAGGGCAGCAACTTCCGCGATGTGGGCGGCTACGTCACCAGGGGCGGCCGCACGGTGAAGTGGGACAAGGCGTTCCGCTCGGGCGCGATGCCGCTCCTTACCGATGCCGATTACGCCCTGCTGGGGCAGCTCGGGATCGACAACGTGGTCGACCTGCGTTCGCTCGAGGAGCGCGAGGTGGCGCCCGATCTGCTCGACGACAAGCTCGGGGCGCTGTTCATCGCCAACGACTATTCGCTCCGCCCGCTCATGGCCAAGATGGCGCAAGGCGGCGGCGAGAACATGTACGCCGGCATGGAGAAGATGCTGGCGCCGCAGTTCCGCTCCCTGTTCCGCCGCCTCATCGCGGACGAGGGCGCCGTGGTCTACCACTGCTCGGCCGGGCAGGACCGCACCGGCATGGCAACGGCCATCCTTTACGACGTGCTCGGCGTGGACCGCGAGACGATCCTGAAGGACTATCACCTCTCCACCGAACTGCGCCGTCCGGAATTCGAGATGCCCAAGGTCGATCCCAAGGACTATCCGAACAACCCTATCCTGAAATACTACGTGGCAGCCGACGACGGCAAAGCGCGAAAGGCGGAACCCCTCTACACCCCGAGCGGCGCATCGCACCTCGCGCAGTTCTTCGCTTATCTCGACAAGCAGTACGGTGGTTCGGAGGCATACCTGCGCACACTCGGCTTCACCGACGCAGACTTCGCGAAACTGCGCGAAACGATGCTCACCTGAACCGGGAGGGGCAGGAGGCGCCACTCGGCACCGCCCTGCCCCGCCCGCCCGATCAGGAACAGGATCCCCGATCCCGATCCGCAGCAAATGCGGCAGTTCACCCGGTGTCTCCGAGAAGCTTTCTCACATCCACGTCAGGAAGGCTTATCGGCGAACAACGGCGCCCTTCGCCGTATCGGCTACAAGGGTAAAATGACTGCCCACGGTTTTCGCTCCATGGCCAGCACGTTGCTGAACGAGTCGAGCAAGTGGAACCCGGATGCCATCGAAGCTGCGCTCGCTCATAAAGTTGGGAACACGACACGAGCTACGTACAACCGTGGCACTTATTGGAACGGGCGCGTTGAAATGATGCAGTGGTGGAGCGACTGGCTCGACGAACTCAGAGCAAAAGGGGCCTGATCCAAGGCCCCTTTCGAGGCCCCCAAAAGGCCCCCACGTGGTCGCGGCTGGGGGCCTTTACAGACGATCGTTCGCGAACGCTGGATAAGCAAAAAGCCCCGGTTTCCCGGGGCTTTCGGCTATTTACGGCCACCTTCGAAAAGGTGAATGGTGCCAGAAGAGGACTCACGTCTACCATCCTTTCTGTATTTAAATCAGTATTTTAGGAGATGTGGTTTTTGGAAAGGCCCACAATTCCGCCCGCTGTAGGCAACTAACGTATTGGTTCGATGCCTTTTTAGGGACTCTGGCAATTTCAAAGTCTCAGAATTCCGCCATTCCTGCGTTGGAACAAACGCAGAAAATGGGCCTTTTGATTCGGGCCCAGGACGGCCCCTTATCTCGTCATGCATCTCGCGGCCTCCCCTCTACGAGACTCACCTCGAGCGAGCGCATTTCGGCAAGCGTAGAGAAGTAGATGCTCAAGCCAGTGGCCTCGCCTCGGTGGAGTTCATCGCAATCCACCTGGACATGGGTAATCGCCTTGGACGCGATCAGCCCTGGCAATGGCCAAATTGCGTCCGAGGGCAAGTAAGCCACCATCGAACGAAGGTTCTTGCGAAGGGTCAAGGATAGATGCGCGCGCTCAGCAGACTGGGATACGTCGGGCAGAAATCGCTCGCAGGCCAGCCTAATTTCGATCTCTTTTCCCCTGTGCTGCTCAAGCTTTTCACAGGTCTCCACGATCAAGCAGTTCAGCCGGACGAATGTCTCGTCTAGTCGGCGCTCCGGCCCGTCGTCGCCGAGATAATATGTAGGTGAAGCCGCCTGAATCTCAGCCTTGAGGCAGTAGACTGGCCTGAGCATTGCCTTCTTTTTGCGTCTGACTTTGGTCATCTCAACTCTCTCAGACAATGCGATGGTGAGCATCGCCACTTTCGAGGAAGCTACATGCCGATCGGAACGAAACCAATTAGCTGATCATGATCGAGCCGGGCCGGTTTACAACGTTGCCTCCGGCCATCCCGATCAAGCTCGCTTGCTCGCCACATAGGACCCTGGCCGGATCGGCATCGCCAGCGAGACTGGGAAGTTGTCGGCAGATGAACGCTAAGCGTCGCCTTAGGCAAGGCCGGTTGCCTACGCGTCCCGGCTGATTGGGACGACCATGCGGTCATCGCTGACAACCAGAAGTTCCACTGTCAGACCTGCGGACTTCCAGCGGCCGTCAGTCGCAGGCCTACGGCCTTGGCGGCGGCCAATGCTTTACCGAGTTGTGCGGTGGGCTTGCCTGCTTCTCAGTCGACAATGAAGCGTTGGCCGCTGTTGACGGCGAGCGCCAGTTCCCGCTGGGTGAGTCCTAAGGCCTTGCGAGCGGAGGCAACGGCGGCGCCGAACTGGGAGGAATCTTCAATCATACAATTCTTACCGAGCGGGAAGATCGCATGGTCACGATCAGTCTTCAATAGGATTTCTTACCGATCGGGAAGTCAAGATCCGCCACTTTGGCAGGCCTGGCCCAATTACCTACGCCGGGGTGAGCGCCCCAGAAAACGATGCGGGGTCCAGGCCTGCCCCTCCCGCAGGAGGAACTCGTCATGTGCGAGCCGGGTCAAAGGAGGATCCGGACTTCCACATGTGAAGCATGACGACGGCTAGCTTTCGGGCAACAGCAACCCTGGCCTTCGACAAGCCGACTTTCTTCCTCAGTGCCAGCCCCCATGTCTGCAACCCGCTTTCTGCCTTAGTCGAGCACAACAAGACAGTGGCAGCCGAGACCAGGTGGGTCCGGGTAAGCTTGCTGCCGAACCGGCTGATCCGGCCGACCCGGGCGAGAACGCCGGATTGATGGATTGAGGGGGTCAGTCCGAAATAGGGACCGACGTCTCGCGTTCGCTGGAAGCGCGATGGGTCGCCAATCGCGCTGTAGAAGGACAGCGCGGTGATCGGACCAACTCCGGGAACGGTCATAAGGTTCGAACAGACCGGATGTGCGAGAGCCGCTGCGCGAAGACGCTTGTCCATCGCAGCGATATGCGACCGTAGATCCTCAGCGATTGAAATTAGTGGCCGGACATCGGCGTCGACGTCGAGGCCGTCTGCCCGCAAAACTTCCAACTGATCTTCGACGCCGCTGGCGAGCCTGCCCACACCGGTGCTCGTCTTCAGCTTTCCTCCGTGCAAGCGCACGATAGACTGAATCAGGGCGTCCAGCTTCATGCGCTGCTGAATGAGGTTCTTGCGGACATTGAGAAGGCTGCGCAGGTTCTGACAGTCCAGTGGCTTCACGAAAACCTCTGCACCGATCGTGCGGCCGACGCGGCCGAGCTCCGCAAGCCCTCTCGCATCGTTGGAGTCAGTCTTCTGCCGCCGGATGGCAAGGAACTTGGAGGCACGACGAACCTCCGCGACATAAACAGGAAAGCCCTGGGATTGGAGTTCCCTCACCATGTGCGTGCCAACGCCGGCTTCGATGGTGATACGCTGCACGGCTTCGACACCGAAGGGACGCAGGATATCCTTTATCTGACCAGCGTGTGTCTCTCGTTTTCCTTCGAACAGGACTTCGCCGAATTCATCGATGAGGCACACTGCTGTTTCCGTAACTCCCGTATCCAAGCCAACCCAGTATCTTCGAACAGCCAATTCGATCTCCCCAGAAACCATGGAGTTCTGGCACGGCGTCACCTAATCTCGCGGCAGGAGCCCTGCAAACTTCCGACGTCCAGATGCCGCGACCAGAGTAGCAATCGGTGTTGGTTTCAGCGAATGGGATTGCTCCTTTGAATTGCGAAACATGTTCTAGGAAATCGTAGGAATGGCCAAACTGGACCCCCGCCGTGCACTTGATGAGCTCATCAAGGAGCGCGGCGAATCTTATTCTTCGGTTTCGCGTCTGCTGAGCCGCAATCCCGCTTACATCCAGCAGTTCATCAAGCGCGGCAGTCCCACGCGTCTCGACGACAGCGACATTGCGCAGCTGTCTGTGCATTTTGGAGTTCCCGGAGCAATCTTTGGCGGAGACGAGGTTCCGGAAAGCGCCGGGCTGTCGACGATCGCGATCCCTGTTCTTAGCGCCACCGATGCAGAGGACACTCTGGGCCGCGTTCGCCTAGTCGACGAGGCGTGGCTACGTAGTCTCAGTCACAAGCCGACCGGCGTTTCGATCGTTATGGTCGAAGGCGATGCGATGTATCCGACTTTGCGGAACGGCGATGAAGTGCTGATCCAGCGCTACCTGGCCAACGAGAACCCTCGTGACGGACTTTATGTGATCAGGGCCGATGCCGGATTACTTGTGCGCCGGATTGCGCTCGAACCGACCCGAAACCGCATTGCCGTTCTGACTGACAATCCTACCTATCCGAACTGGGATGGCTTGCTGAGGAACGGGGTCCAGATCGTCGGTCGGGTGATATGGGCCGGCTTGCACGTCGCTTGATCGGCTTCCGACTAAGGCGTGAATAGGCCTGCTGGCTCCGCATAGCTTTTGATTGTGCGCTCGGGCCGTTCATGCCAGCCGATGTTGAACGCCCAGTAGGTGGGGAAGAAGTAGAGCGTCGAGTATGGCAGATGCTCATGAATCCATCGAGCCAGGATCCGCCAATCACCTGGCTCTTGATGCTTTGCCCAGAAACTGGGAACGACAACGCAGGCCATTGCTCCCATGTGGCCATGGGCGTCAAGGCGATCCCAGATGTGCCCGGCGTAGTTGCTCTCGTTGGACGCGCAGGTGTAGCCGGCCTTCTTCTTGCGTTGCATTTCGTTGCAGAAGCCGTTGACTTCGCACGAGCGGTAGGCGGAGCGGATGGCGATCCGTCCCCAGTGATCCTGCAGTGGCTCGAGCAGTTCCTCGCAGAGCCGCTTGCCGGCCTTGACGGCCAGGTCAGGGTCATCGGGCGCGTTATTAAGCCCGTGGATCATGGCGACTTCGGAATAGAGCATGTCGCGCATGAAAAAGGATTTGGACAGCTGTACCCGCCCCAATTCTGTGAGCGAAGGAACGGTGCGTGCCGTTCCGAGCCGCTTGACCGGGCCCCCGCCTGGCTCCGCCACCCATCCGATCCGCAGTGCAACACCGTCGCAGATCTTTGCCGGACTTATTGCGCCGACTGGCGCATCTAGAAAGCCCAGGGCCTCGGCAAAGGCCCGGTAATCGTCAACCCAAGAGCGCTTGGGGCAAAAGCTCTGAACGATCATCGCTGCATCGCGCGAGCAATAGCGTTGGGCTTCGATGACAGCGGAGGCCGTGCGGTGGATGAGTTGGTATCGGATTGTCCCGACCGTCGACGGATCGAGATCGAGAATTCGGCATAGCCGCTCCAGGCGTGCCGGGCGTGCGGTTGCATCCCCTTTTGCCTCTGAAAGCCATTCGTGGACTGTTGGACCGAAAGGCTCGTCCACTTTCGCCTCGACGGCCAGAACGCCAAGACGCCCATCAAGACGAAGGATCGCCATGAGATCGGTCTGGCTCGGTCGCTGACCATCACCAAGGTCGACCGGGCGCTCAAAAAACGCATCGACCAATGTGGCTCCCTTGAACGCGGGGTCATGATCGAGAGCCGATTTCACTGAAGGCGGAAGCCCGTTCGCAGAAAACCAGAGATCGGCCACCGATTTGGCAGAACGACCTGGCTGCCAATGCGTTGGAGATCCGAGGTGATGGATCACGTCTTCGGGTCGCAATACCGGGACATGCAGGCGGCGGATGGTCGATTCACTTTGCATGGCACCGAGCTTCTTTTCTTCCAGCACTATGTCAACAGCAGACAATAGGCCCACGGTCATACGACGAGCTCGCCTTGAGATGTTAAGGGATCCAAAAGGTCAGCGTGCCACATAGAAAGTCGCACGAGATCGGAATTGGCGATAACCTCGGCGCGCAGGACCACGAACGTAAAATAGGGCCATGACACGATATCTGCACGCCGACCTAGCGGAACGCTATTTTCTTGAGGACCTCCCCGGCGCCACTCAACTGGGCGCCCGGTTGAACGGGATTCTCTTGAAGATTGACGCAGGCGAGCAGGTGACTGCCCTACAGCGGCAGTTTCTCGCCAAGTCAGGCCTGCATGCGCTCATCACCTTGGCCGACGGTAAGACAACCTTGGGAGAGTTTCGGGCGGCGGCCGAGCAGGAGCAGGCAGCGCGCATTGAGGAGGCTGCGGTCAAGGCCCTGAAGGATGCGGCAGAATTTTCAGAACGCGCTGAGGCCAAGGCTGCTGCAGTCAAGGCTACCTTTGCCGCCATGGCGAACGACCCGACGCTCCGCCGAAAGCGAGAGGCCAAGGAACTGCGACAGCGCTTCGGCGTGGGATATATCGAAAGCGAAGATTATCCGCGTGCGATGGCCCTTCTCAGGCAAGTCGCCAACGGGCAACGCCTCAAAGTCGGGGATCTCGCATGGCTCAAGACCGAGGCCGAATACTGCTGGACCGATGAGCTGCAGAAGGCGTGGCATCGCTTAGAGGCCCAAGCGCTAACCGAAGCCTGGGAGCGCACGGGTGACGCCTGGAACGCGGTCAATGCCAGTGGACATTGGCGCAAAGCGGGTGAAGCCGAGCGAGCTCTGTCTTTGACCGGAAAGGCGATGGAACGAACTTCCCTCTCGCCGAAGCTGCAATCAGCCCTCTCCACGACCTGCGGCGGGGCGATGCGCGATTTGCGGCGGCTTGAAGAAGCAGAAGCGCTTGGACGACAGGCCCACAGCCTCACGCCCGCAGATTACCGACCCTGCACGCTACTGGGGGCTGTGTTGCTCGAGCGCGGTGATGTTGCGGGAGGGCATGATTGGTACGCCAAGGCCGAGCAGATGGGCGCGTCACGGAAGGCCATTGACCAAGATTTGCGATCTCTGCTGGTGCGATTGCCCTCGCAAGAGCGGCAGCGGATTTGCGACTATCTTATCGCTGAAGACCCCGAGAGGTTCGCCTGGTTGCTGGGCCGACGGGAGTCTCGCGAGCGCGGACAAGGCCAGGTCACAAAGGCTAGGCTTGCGTGATTATCGTGCCAGACGATCCTGGCTCGGCAGGTCAGGATGAGGTCTTGAAGGCCTCTGTGCTCAAGGTATTCGACGGTGACGGCTTCCTTGCCAACGTATGGCATCCGTTCCGCGAGACTTGGGTCGAGCGCATACCCTTTCGCTTCGCCTTCATCGATGCACCAGAGATGGGACAGCCTTGTGGTCCCGAAGCGAGGGATTTTCTTGCGGGGCTCATCGCAGGCAAGGAGCTAAGGCTTGATCCGGTTGGCAAGGAATCGACGGGCTACATGCCAATCGACCCCTACAAGCGTCTGCTCTGCGTCGGCTTCCTGACCGAGCAGATGGAGGCTGGAAGGATTGACTATTACCATCAAGGCAAGTGCGGCAGCGGTTTGGTGAAGCGGCCCCGTCCGGTGACGCGTAACATCGAGCTCGAAATGATCGTGAATGGCTGGGCTTGGGTTGTCGAGCAATACAGCTTCGAACGGGAAGACGAGTACTTCGAGGCGCAGGAAGATGCGCGGGAAAATCGGCGCGGGCTTTGGCAGATGGAGAATCCTGAAGCCCCGTGGAGTTTCAAGAGACGACAGCGTCAGGAGCGCAAATCCGCAGAAGCGCAGGGGAAACTGCTTTAGATCGGAAAGGAAAAAGCTTCAGCTGCTCACGTGACGAACGGCGGGTACTGTGGCAGCGATTGCGTTGATGATTGGACGATCCCGAACTTATCGGCCCAGCCTGTGGGCGCGCATCTTCCTTTCAGAGAGCTGGAAGCTGGTCCTCAGTGCCTCCTCATCGGACCGCATTCGACTGCAGTTGGGGGCTGACGACGACATTCCCTGCCTCGATGTCGCAGAGGTTTCGTCGAGCAAGGCGCTGCTCTGGCACACGGTTGAAATCCGGTCGAAGGGCCGCGTCGATGCTCTGTCAGGCCTGACTGCCAAGTCCGCTCAGACATTACGCGACGATTTGCTGGCTTTCGTGAACCAGCATCTCGCGGAGCTCATTGATTCCGATAAGGAACGTCTCCGTGAGGTGGACACCAAGATCCGCGCCATCACGGACAGCAACCAACAGTACCTGGCGCATGCCGACGTCAGCCGGGCGATCGCCAGCGTTCCGGGTAACGCTTCTTTCGCCCTGGCCCACCCATTGTTCGACGCCAATCTGATTCCGGCTACGCTGAGGGCCTATCTCCCTACTTCATTTTCCATGCTCACGGACCCGGCTGTCCGCAGCCGCTACAACGAGAATTTCGTGGTTCACGAGATGCAGAAGTTCGATGGGTTCTTCTCGAACCTGGGCGGCTTCTCACTCTCGCAGGAGCAGCGCGAGGCCTGTATCCGGCTCGAAGACAACAATCTCCTGGTCGCCTCAGCCGGTTCGGGCAAATCCGCGACGATGGTCGGGAAAGTGGCCTACGTCCTGGAGAAGGGGCTTTACCAGCCCGGCGAAATTCTCGTTCTCGCCTTCAACAAGAGTGCGGCCGACGAGCTGAAGGAGCGTATCGCCAAGCAGCTCGGCATCGACGAGGATGCCTTGGAATGCCGGGTGACCACCTTTCACGCCTTGGGCCGGGGGATTATCGAGGAGACCGAGGGAAAGCCGCCGCAGTTGGCCAACTGGGTCGAACACCCTGCTGGCGAAGCCCGCGTCATCGACAAGATCATACGCGAGCTGATGGATACGAACGAGGAGTTCAAGCGGCTCTGGATCGACCTGCTTTCCATCCTGCCCAAAGCCGATATTCCAGCTGAGGTCTTTGACTCCGAGGCGGACTACAACCGCTACATCGCCGATCGGAACGACCAGAGTGGCAGCACCATCGGCACTCTCGCAGAGATTTATGTTCGGTCACTTCAGGAGCAACGGATCGCGAACTGGTTGTGGGTCCACTCGGTCGAGTTCGAGTATGAGAAGCAGATCTCATTCGAAGAGGAGGACGGAAGCCAGCGGTTCGTTCAGCCCGACTTCCATTACCCTCTGACTGACACATTCCATGAGCATTTCGCGATCAACGCAGACGGCTCATCGCCCTTCGACAATTACTTGGAACACATGCAGGGCAAGCGTGCCGGGTACAAACGCGAAGAACTGGATTTCTTCGAGACGACCTCTGCGCAGGCGCGAGACGGGACACTTTTGCAGCGGCTCGAGGCCGAGCTGGTCAAACGGGACATCCCGCTGATCGAGAAGAGCACCGAAGAGATCCTGAAAGCGATCGAGCCGGTGGTGATTACGCACTACCAGAAGCTGATCGGCGTGTGCATCAAGCATATCAGGGCCAGTCAGCTCACCCTCGAGATGCTGCTCGAGCGAGCCAAATCCCTGCATGACAAGCCCCGTGCACAGCACTTCGCGCGGGCCGTCTGGCTGATTACGCAAGCCTACTCGAGGAAACTCGACGAGGCCAAACGGATCGATTTCGATTCCATGATCGGCGACGCGGTGCGCCTCGTCGAGACAGGCCGCTATCAGAGCCCCTATTCGCTCATTCTCGTCGATGAATTCCAGGATATCTCGGATCCGCGGGCCAACCTGATCAAGGCGCTCAAGCACCAGAAACCATTCACCAAGGTCTTTGCCGTCGGAGACGATTGGCAGTCGATTTACCGCTTTGCCGGATCGGATATCACGATCTTCACCCAGTTCGAGGCCAACTTTGGGGCTTGCTGGCAAGGACGCCTCGAGCAGACCTATCGTTGCAACCAGCTGCTGGCTGATACTGCCGCGCGCTTCGTTCAGCGCAATCCCGCGCAAATCACGAAAACCGTTCGCTCGACGCGTGCCGGCATCCCGCGATCAATTCGTGTGATTCCCGTCACGGTGGAATGGCGTAAGCCGAGTTTTCCGGCTGCATGTTTCCAGCTGCTCGAGCGCCTTGACACTTTCCTGGAGAGTATCGCCGGGCAATGGCGCCAACAGGAGGGACACAAGCTGAAAGTCCTCGTGCTGTGGCGTTATAACCTGCTTGATCCCTTCGGCGGGCAGATACCGCAGTTCTCGAACATCGAGGTCACGGGCCTGTCCTTCCATCGTTCGAAGGGCTTGGAGGCAGACTACACGGTCCTGCTCGACGTAAGCGAAGGCGACTACGGCGTTCCTAGCCGGATCGAAGATGACGAGTTGCTCAACCTCGTCATCCCGCGGCCGGAGACTTATGCCTACGCTGAAGAGCGGCGTCTTTTTTATGTGGCGCTGACCCGCGCCAGCAGAGGGACCTTCATCCTCTGCAACCGGCGCAAGCCCTCACGCTATATCCGCGAGCTTTGCGAGATTGCCGATGACGACGTTCGCTTCGAGGCGGTTGACGGCAAAGAACTGGATCAGTGCCCTCGCTGCCTTGTCGGGCAGATGGTCGAGCGCCAAGGGCGGAACAACACGACATTCTATGGCTGCAACCAGTTTCCAGAATGTAGCCACACTCAGAAAACGACGCGCTTGAGCGGCGAGAAAATCTGTCGACAAGATCGCGAGCGCCCCACAACACTACAGGTCAAATGATGCTCTTGGGCCTCTTCACCACAACATGTTGTGCGCAGCTGGCAAGTCATTCAGGTCAGGCACTAAATCTGCTAAAATCGTCGGCATAACGTAAACGTAAAATAGCTCTTGCCCCTTCGCTTTTCGATGCTTTAGCGCAGGCTTTGCGTTAGCACATCTTGGTGTTCGACGAGGGGGCTTGGATGAATCGACTAATTCGCCTGATCGCGATCTGCTTTGGATCGCTGATCCTTTGGACATCACCTCTTCAGGCGCAAGAAAGGTCGGCGGTCCGGGCAGGGTTCGAGCTGCCTGCCAACAGCGGCAAGAAAATTCTAATCTTTCGCCCAAGGATCAGCGTCGGCTCACAGTCTACAGGCGGAATGTTCGAGCCGAACGCCGAGTGGACAGATCGTGCCAAGCTCAACATGCAATCCTCCCTGGCGGAACTCCAGCAACGCCTTGGAAATCAGGTCGTCGAAGCCCCCGAAGCTTATGGTGACGATGCTCTCGCAGTCCAGGAGCACATGAGCCTGTTCGCTGCGGTTTCGGAAGCAGTGATTCAGTATCAGTTTTTCGTTGGCAATCGGCTTCCCACCAAAAAGCGCGATAACCGGGAGGGCGTTTTTGACTGGTCCCTCGGGTCAACGGTGGCCAGTTTGCCAGGGGCTGCTGACGCTGACTACGGATTGTTCATTTTCACGAAGGATGCCTACGGCTCGACCGGTCGGAAGATCCTGCAGGTAATGGCGCTTCTCGGTCCTGGTCTCGCTGTCCAATCGGGGGAGCACATCGGCTATGCCGGCCTGGTTGATCTGAAGACCGGGGATTTGCTCTGGCTCAATGCCGACGGTGCCATGGGCGGTGATGTTCGCGAGCCTGACGGCGCCCAGAAACGAATTCGTCAATTGCTCGAAGATTTCCCGGGCAGCAATATCAAGGCCGAATGATGACCAGACCATCGCGAGCGATTGCAGCGGCGGCGTTGCTGGTCTCCAGCCTTCTCGGTTCTACTGCTCATGCGGCACCAGCATCGGTGCCTCCGCCATATGAGGGTGCTTATCAGCCCAAGGGCGTGGACGAGATCGGCCTGTGGCAGAGGGATGACGAGTACGAGCGCGCGTTGGTAGCGTCACCGGTCGTCATCCGGGATGAAGCCCTGTCCGCTTACGTGAAGAGTGTGCTCTGCCGAGCCGTCGGCCCTGATCGTTGCGATGCAACGCGTGTCTACATTCTTCGAGAGCCCACGTTCAACGCGACCATGTCGCCGAATGGAACGATGCGCGTTTATAGCGGCTTGCTGTTGCGGGTGCGTAGCGAAGCGGAACTGGCAGCCGTGCTAGGCCATGAGTTTGGCCATTTCGAAAAGCGGCACTCTCTCATGCAGTTCAAGGCAGCGAGAGGTGGTAGCGATTTGCTGGCCTGGAGTGCGTTGCTCGCCAGCATGTCCCCCAGTTACAATACCCAGAGAGCTTACCAAGATCTGCAAATATCAGTCTACGGCAGCTTCTTTCGCTTTGGCCGGGATCAGGAACGCGAAGCTGACCTGCTCGGGCTAGGGTATCTCAATGCTAGCGATCTGCGCCCGCAAGCTGCAGCCCAAGTCTGGCAGAATCTGATGGGTGAGATCGAGGCCTCGACAACAGCCCGAGGCATCCGGAAGCCAGACTTCAAGGCAATTGCATTCACGGCGTCGCACCCTCCTCAGGGAGAGCGGGCCGAATACCTCGCTGAGCTAGCCGATCCGTCTGCCAAAGACCGTGATGATGGAGTGGACCGCTACCGCGCAGCCATGGCAACCTGGCTCCCGATTTTTCTGCAGGACCAGATCAAGCTCAATGATTTCGGTGGCAGCGATTACCTCATCAATCGTCTGGCTGAGAACGGGTGGACCGCAGATCTATGGTTTGCACGAGGCGAGCTCTATCGCACCCGCGGCAATCAGCGCGATCTGGTGAACGCGGTGCAATTCTATCGCAGCGCGATCGGTCTCAACCCTGCATTTGCAGAGGCACATCGCGGACTGGGGTTGTCGCTTATCAAAACTGGCGAACGTGCAGCCGGCCAAGCAGCGCTTCGCACATATCTGGAGATCAAGCCCGGCGCAGATGATGCGGGCATGATCCGACTGATGGTTCCGGGGGAGTAAATTCAGTGAAGAAGACGGGCAACATTCGAGCAGCGGTGATATCCACTGCAGCCATCCTTCTCCTTGCCTCTCCGGCTGCCGCTCACAAACTGCGCGTTAGCGGCGAAGCGGTTGCGGTCGCCGACTCCGGGGTCACGGTAACACCTGGCAGAGACTGGAATCGTCTGGACGCCAAGGCGGGCAAGAATACCGAGACCTGGACACTGGACGGGGAGTAACTCAACGACGTTACATTCTTCGGCGGGATCGAAGCTGGCAAACCGCTGGTGAAAGAGCGCGACAGGAAGCGCGATCCGTTGCCCAAGTTTACGAGCTCGACCCTGCTCATCGAGATCCCAGAGTTATTGGAAGGGACCTACCGCACTCACAAGCAGATCGGCGCTTTCAGACTGCTGACCACGGAGCCCGCAAAGTTCCTGGGCCAGGACGGCGTGTCATTCACGTATGAATATGTGGATGCCGATTTGCTCACGCGGAGAGGTGAGGCTCGGGCCGCGATCATCGCTGGCAAGCTGTACATGATCACGTTTGACGCACCGCGTCTTCATTATTTTGACCGTAGCATTTCGGATTTTCGGGCGTTGGTGAGTTCGGCTCGACTGCGCTGAGGGCTATCGCAGGCTGGAGTGGCGGATCCGTGTCTTGGCTCTAGAACTTCGCTTTGCCTCGGGTTGAATATACGAACTTCTTCAAGGCAGGAGTGCTGGGCGTGTACAAGAGGTTGGCCGACGGCCATGCGACGAACTTTGTTCAAAGTCGGCCCCGCCTGGCTGACATTACCGATTGGCTGAGCTCGCCGCGTCGAGAAGCGGCCATTTTGGCTTTTCGCGAGTCCGCGTACTCGAAAAAGCCTGGCCGCGTCGTCAAACGGGTCTCCAAGTATGTGCGCCCTGCTTTCGATGTCGTCCACTTGGCCCAGTGGGACAAGGTGATGAAGGCAGTCTTCGCCGTGCGATTGGCTTCGGTTCGGGAGACTGATGTCTTCGCCATGCACGCAGATGAGGAAAAGGTTTTTTCCGAACGATCTGTCATTATATCTGATCTACTGCTGCTTTCTGCAAGCAACGATTTCAGCGCAAAAATTAGCATTTCTGCGAATATATCTCATCATACTATTTCCAGATTGCTTGAAAGGGGTGCTTCGAATCCGGAATTAATTGAGGGCGACGTTCTCGAAATATTGCAGCAAGCAAGGGCTTTAAGGGATTTTCTGTCATCGAGATCTGATCACAGCCTGACCAAGCTAAAAGATGGTATGACCTATGATCTGATCGTTCCATACCGCGACGGCGCACTGATCCTCCGCACCCTCCGAATCAACGCGGCGCAGCAGTCATTTTTTTCGAGCCCGATGCCTGTTTTTTCAGTCCGGACATATCTCGACAAGTCGATGCTATCCGACCGACAGTACGCCCGCATGGAGGGTTTCCGGTTGTCTCGTGACCCGCTCATTTCGAACGACGACTGCCAGCATACTCTAGCTTGGCTCAAAAAAAACGCAGAAGAGACTGACCCAAGGAGGAGGCTGGTGGTCGAATAGGCATTCACTTCCAATTTGAGCGATGGATTAAACCAAGACGATGAGAGGTTCGAGGGCGCAGCAGGTGCGGACTGAAAATTCCATCGATTTATTCGCGCTCATCAATATTATTTGTAAAGTTAAGGAATAGCATTGCGTCAAGATCAAATGATATGGGCGCTTGAATCGAGCGGAGATTTTAAGGTTTTGCGTCGTCTAAAGTCGGAAGCAAAGTCTGATCTTGTTCCGACGAATGCCCGTCGCGCCATTTTCCTTGACGTCGAGACTACCGGCCTAAACCCCGATCATGACGAGATCATCGAGCTCGCAATGGTTCCATTCTATTATTCCGAGCAAGACGAAGTCGTCCATGTTGGGGAAGCATTCACTGGTCTGCGGCAGCCGAGCTCGACCATTCCGGCCGAGGTCACAAAGATAACTGGTATCACGGACGAGATGGTGGCCGGACAGGCGATCGATCCGAATGTCGTCGCCGAATTTGCGGGTCGCAGCCTTATTATCGCTCACAATGCAGCCTTCGATCGACCTTTCATCGAGCGATTTTGCCCCATGACGCAGCAGAATCCTTGGGCTTGTTCGATGAGCGAAATTGGTTGGAACGACGAAGGCTACGAAAGCAGCAAGCTCGCGTTTCTGGCGCTCAGCAGTGGATTTTTTTACGACCGTCATCGTGCCGAGAGCGACTGTCGTGCGGCAATCGAGCTTCTCTCCCGGAAATTGCCGATCAGCGGCCAGGGGGCACTTTCCCAACTCCTCGCCTCGGCTCGACGCACTTCCTTTCGCTGCTGGGCAGAGGATGCCCCATTCGAAACGAAGGATGTACTCAAAGAACGCGGCTATCGCTGGAATGGCGAGGCAAATGGGCTACCGCGGGCTTGGTGGAAGGATATTGGAGAGGCCGAACTGGAGGGTGAAAAGTCGTTTCTGCGGTCCGAAGTTTACAGATCCGACAAGGCTATCAGAACCGCAAAAATCACGGCGCAGAACCGCTATTCGCGGCGCATCATCCCATGCGATTAATAGTGGTTGCCGCATGGCCTAGCGCTGCCCCCGGCTTTTGCGCTTTCAATTCAACATTTTTTGATCGAACTCGTGGACGATAGCCGGGAGGCAATGCCTCTTTTCGTTCGCTTGGCCAGCAGGGGAATTTTGTGATTGAGTTAAATGCGGAGCAGAGTTCCGCGCTTCAAGCGATCAAATCCTTTCTGCGCGACGATGACATCGATGCTTTCATTCTGCGTGGCAGCGCGGGAACGGGCAAAACAACGCTCATAGCAAGGCTGATTGAAGCATTGGACGAGATGAACTTGTCCTGCGCGCTGATGGCACCGACCGGCCGGGCCGCCCGCATTATCGGCAACAAAATCGGTCAGATCGCTGGCGACAGCTCCTACGGTAGTTCAACGATTCACAAGGAAATCTACAGCTCACCGAAAGTCAGCGTCAACGAAAACGCTGAAGCGGAGAACGATCCCGGTGTCCGATTGGTTTTCCCGCTCAAGACCGACGAGCCAACCGCCTCGCTCTTCGTGATCGATGAGTCCTCCATGGTGGGAGACAAGGAGCAGTCCGGCGACTTCATGCAGTTCGGCTCTGGACGGCTGTTGAGCGATGTCGTGCAGTTCGTGAGAGCGAAGCGGCCGGGGCGCACCGAACGGCCTTTAACGAAGTTGTTGTTCGTAGGCGATCCAGCTCAGCTCCCACCGGTGGGTGATAACATTTCACCTGCCCTCTCGGACGAATATCTCGCGCGCGAGTTTGGCCTGCGAGTCGCTTCGTTCGAACTGCGGACCGTGATGAGGCAGGCACAGGGAAGCGCCATCTTGGCTCGTGCCCGCGAAATTCGAGACGCCATCGAAGCGAGGAGGTTCAACAGGTTTTCGTTGACCTCCAAACTCGAAGATATCCAGCGCGCCGATGTCCGACAGGCCGTCGATCTCGTCGAGAAGGGTATACGCGACCGGGACTCAAGTGTGGTTGTCGTGCACTCGAACTCCATTGCACTGGAATACAATCGAACCATCAGGGAACGCCGGTGGGGCCATGCCGGCATGCCGATCCAGATCGGTGAAACGCTTCTCGTCAACAAGAACAAGCCACCCTTCAGTAACGGTGATCTGGTCCGCGTGATGAAAGTTGGCGCCGAACCGAAGACAATTGTGGTGCCTTTGCGGGGAGGGCATCGTGTTGATCTTTCGTTCCGCGAGGTCAGTCTGGCGTTTCGTGACACCGACGGAACCATCGTCAAGCACGACACGCTCGTCCTGGAAAATCTTCTCGACGCACCCGGTCGCCAATTATCCGCGCTTGAACAGCGTGCGTTACTAGTCGACTTCCGGATGCGGCATCCGCATCTTCGGCCAGCTTCCGAGGAATTTCAGCGGACCATTCGCGACGATGCGTATTTTAACGCGCTCCAGGTGAAGTACGGCTACGCCTTGACCTGCCACAAGGCCCAGGGAGGTGAATGGAAAACCGTTGTCGTGGACTTCGATGGCTTTGGCGATCCTCGCAACGAGCATTTCTATCGATGGGCCTACACGGCGATTACCCGAGCAGCAGAAAGGTTGGTGCTCATAAATCCTCCGGAGTTTGAGCCGTATAATGACGAGATCTGGCGGGGAAAAGATCAGGAAAGCGCAATCGCCGAAGGCGCCAGTCGGGATCCGTCTGGCGATCCCGACTGGGATCGCTTCTCCTTCTCTTCCTCAGTCGCCCCGCTGATCGAAGTTCACCAGAAGCTTCGTTCCGCGTGGTATGCGCGAGGTATCACGATCGATCAACTACGGCATCTCGACTATTGCGAGCGCTACACGCTGACCCGCGAAGGTAAGCGTGCTTCTGTGCAGTACCATTACAACGGACAGTTTAAGATCAGTCGATCCGGTGAAGTGCCTGGCTCTGTGTCTGACCGCCTGCTTGCCGATGATGCACTCGCCATTCTCGGTGAGGTTGCCGGGAAGAAGGATGCCATCCAGCCCGACGCATTCATTCAAGAGTTCCTCGATTTGATGGACCGCGCGCTGGCTGGGTCACCCATCGCACGCACCGGAGTTGAATTGTCGCCATACCGCCTGCGCGTAAGTGTCGCTGATGCTTCACGACGCGGGGATATCGACTTTTCGTTCAACGGCAAGTCGACCTGGACGACTGCGCAAGAGGTGGGCGGACCAGGGCGCACCAACGGACTCTACGAAGATGTGAAGAGGCTCATGTCAGCGGATACGGTTGGCAATCAATGACATCCGATGTCATATTCAAACTACGGAAGCAGGGGCGTTCATCCGAAGCGTTGGATGTGGCTAGGCAAAATCTCGGAGCGAACGCTTCGGATATCTGGTTTTTGCGTGCATATGCTTGGGTTCTCTATGACCAGATAAAGGCTGTGGTGGGCCGGTACGAGGCAGGTCAATTGTCTGCCACTGAACTGAACAACCAATTTACGCCTTGTATGCGGGAGTTTGTCAGGTTCGCAGACCTGCTGAGACGCGATACTGCCTTTTCCCAGATGTTGCGTCTGTCCGGCAAGGTTTCGAAAGACTGGCGCGAATTTCTTGGCTTTGCGCGGTGGGCCGGGATCGATGCTTTTTCCGATGAGGATCGGCAGCCGTTCGTCAATGACAAAGGTAAGACCATCGATAGTCTGGAACAGCGTTTCCGACGAGCAATCTGCAGGGAGGCAGTCGCCCGTCTTGCCGATGGTCAATCGTCTTCCGAGTTGATTGACTGGGGTTTGGGCATTCTCGACAAGTCGCTGGCCGAACACCCCAACGATCAGTGGTTAAATTACTACCAAAGCAAAGCTCACCTCGCTCGTGGCGAGGATGAGCTTGCGATCCAGCGTTTGGCGCTGGTTTTACGGCGCCAGGCACGCGCAGCCTGGACTTGGGCCTTGCTGGGCGAGATACTCGAAAAGTCACAGCCCGACGACGCTCTGGTATGTTTTGCCTATGCCACACAGCTCGCAAGAGAAGAGCAAGAGGTGGCGAAAATCCGCATTCATCTCGCCCACAGACTTGCGCTTGCAGAGCGCTATGGCGAGTCTGCACGTCAGATATCGCTTGCACTGAAATACCGCGAACAGGCTGGGTACAAGATCCCCCAAGAACTGCAACAACTAGCCAGCAGCGAGTGGTATGCGCGCATTAATGCCAATGGCGGCATGCAGGATATGCCCGATGCGGGCCCAGCAGCAATGGCCCTTCTTCGCAACTTGGATCGCAAGAGTCTTACCTACGTTCAAGGCGTGGTGGATCACGTGAACAATGATAGGGCGCTCAGCTATGTCGCCACCGGCGTGAATACCGGAATCGCCCTGAAGCACGCCAGATTCCCCCAGATCGCCGACCTCGTTGCCGGCACGATTGTGGAAGTGGGGCGTGCAGAACCCGAGGGTCCGCCGTTAGATTGGCGGTTGTCGGATGCGGCGGAATTGCTGGGGCTCTGCGAAACGCTCTCGGGTCGTTTAGAACGCCATGAAGGTAAAGCCTTTGCCTTCATCCGCGCCTCCCGCGATGACATCTTTGTTCCGCCTGATTTGGCGAAAGGTTTCGATACGGGGCAGACATACGACGTTTCCTGTCTTGCTGTCAGGCGTAAGGAAAAAACAGGCAAGATTGGTTGGCGTGCCGTGCAGGTCTTTTCAAGCCAGAATGACCTCCCCGTGTTCTGACTTCGGTGTTTGGGCAAAGCAGATCCTGCTCAGCGAATTAGGGCTGTGTGAATGCTGCAACTTGAGCTTGAAGGTCCGCCTTTGCCCTCGAAAGCGCGGCTGTGTTGGTCTTTGTTGAACAGCGCTCTGCTGCTTTGTCGCCCAGGAAAAACGCGATCCGCTCAGCATTGGCCCCGCTGGGATGGGGTAGCCCATCCAATATCCGGCGACCATCTACCAGACCCTCGGCCGCAAGAGCTTGCATAGCCGCAGCGACCTTCGGCCCAAGAGGGACAATCACCGCATCGGACAGCGCAGGAAGCTCTTGGCCCGTATAGGCCTCGAGCCAACCTCGCAACGCGGGCGTCTTGACCATATCGGGCTGCCCTGACCAGTTCTGTCCATCGACGAACACGGGATATCGCAGCGCCGATGTGAAATGCACGAGGTCGCCGTTTTCGGACCAAAGCGAAGCCGTTGACGCCAAGCCCAGCCATTGTCCGACACCGATGAGATCGAGCATGCGGACAAGATTCGTCCGCATGGGTTCACCGGAAAAGCTGGCGAAGGTCTTCGCTGCAGCGGCGGCCTCGGCAACGGATCGCCCTTCTAGCAATGCCCTCCGCGCGGCTCGCAGCGCATTGGCTGCCTGGAACCGGCCAGGGGTCATGCCGACAATGACGACGCGCGCTGATGTGTTGATGTGATCGAATGGGGCGTAGATCATCTCCACATGTCGCGCGCCAATGTGTTCGCTGGCCATTTTCAATCTTTGAGCCGACTGCGGATCGTCGATTTCTGCATCGCTCAGGCTGGTGAGGACGGGGGCAAATTCTTCAAACAACGTCAGGGACATGGGGCGCCTTGTAATCAGTTGGTGCCCTTATTGCAGATCCATGCGTCGATGTCCTCCTGCGCCCAAGCAACTGCGTATCCGCCGAGTTGGACCGGCTTGGGAAACTTCCCTTCGGCCATCCAGCGATAGATCGTCGACCGGCCCAGCCCGACACGGTGCTGAACTTCCTTGAAGCGGATGAGGCGCGTCACGCGTTTCGGCTCTGCTGGCGGCGGCATAGCACTTTCAGTCATGACGACCTCCAACGGTGGTCGCGAAGATATCCCCCAGCAGGGCATCCTTGCGCTCGAGCTCGTCGATATGATCAGCGAGGAGCCGGGCCACCCGGTGCGCGGTGCCCTTGGCCCAACGCGGCTTCACGTCGTGTACCTGGTTGCCCAGAACGCGTTCGAGAGCAGCGGGCAGTTCGCAGATAAGCTCCTCGAAGAACCTGGCGATGTCGGTCTGAAGCCAGCGCGTTGCCTGGTCTCCGCCAGCGCCGAGAAACAAAAGCATGTGAGCGTGCGGTGGCATCCCGGATGAGGCCAGAATCCGCAAGGCTTCTCCTACACTGGGGCTGCGCTCCCCGATCAGCGTCCGGCGCAGCGCATCCTTATGAATGTCGGCCTCGCGCGCAATTTCGCAGCGGTTGCGCCCGCTCCGTTCAACAGCGGTGTGCAGCAGGTGCGCGAGCTCCTGCCGGGTTTGGGTTTCACCAAGTACGCCCATGTCGATCATAGCTGTTTCTCCTCTGGCTGAAATGATCGACTCGTCGGCTAAGCCAAGAGGAAGGGTGTAGGAAAATGAAAAGAACATAAAAGGAACATACAGGAAGGGCCGAATCACTCCGCTTTGGCGATTCGCGCAGAAAGCCGACGCCGATGCGCAAATTCCGGCGAGCGCCGCGCGGGATCCGGCCCAATTGGCGCTCTGACCGTTCGACATTGCGCAAAGGTCGGCACGACGGGTCTTTCACGTCGCTTTTTGCTTGGTCGCGCTGCCGCAAGAGCAGGTCTCGATTTCCTACAGGGCCATCGAGGGATCACGAAGAACAGACAGCGAACGGCGAGGCCGCTTGCTGTTTGACCAACCTTCGAAAGGTCCTGCCCATGAATACCCCTGTTCCGCTTGCCCGCCGTTCCCGGCCCAAGGACTATATCCTGCCCGCTCTCGTGGCGCTCGCCGGTGCCGGTGCGGCTTATGCCGGCGCTGACACCACCTTCGATCCGGCCCTCACCAAATTCACTGATTTCCTCGAAGGCTCGGGCGGCAAGATCATCACCGTTCTCAGCCTTGCGGGCGGCCTCATCGGCCTTGCCTCCGGGCGCTTCTCGCTCGGCCAGGTCGCCGTTCCGGTGGGCGTCGGTATCGGCGTCGGCACCGGCGTGCCGATCGTCACCTCGGTCGTGACCGCGGTCATCTGAACAGCGGATCCGGTCACGGCGGGAGGGCGGCATAATGGCTGACAAGTACCTCGTACCCCAACGGCTCGACGATCCGGAGCTCATCGGCTTCTGGACCATCGACGAGTTCGCGGGGCTGCTGATCCCCTTTGCCTGGGGGATCCTGGCGCAGCACATCTTCATCGGGATCGCTCTCGCCTTTGCGGCCTGGTTCGTCTTGCGGAAGGCGAAATCCGGAAACGCGGGCTCGGCGCTGGTGCATGCTGCCTACTGGTACCTGCCCGGGGGCTTCCTCGGGCTCAAGGCCACGCCGCCCTCCCACTGCCGTCTCCTGGCCGGCTGAGGGAGGGACGCCATGCGCGCTGAATTCGCCTACGAAGAGGCCCAGAAATACCTGCGCCAGCGCAATCGCCTGGCGGTGGTAGCCGGGGTGCTTGGGCTTGCGAGCCTGCTTGGGCTTGGTGCTGCTGCCACACGGGACCGGGAGGTTGTTCTCGTGCCCGTGACGAGCGAGCGGTTGTCGCTCACCAGTGCGGGGCCCGACACCCATTACCTCGAGCTCGTGACCCGCGACACCGCGCTGATGCTGCTCAATCGCAGCCCGCAGGGCCTCGATTATTGGATGGGCGAGATCCTGAAGCTCGCCGATCCGGCTGCCCATGGGCGGCTGAAGGGCGAGCTCGTCAAGATCGTCGAGGAGCAGCGCGGCTCCGACATCAGCCAGGCTTTCGTCATCCGCCGAATGGATGTCGACCCAGGCAGCCTCACTTCGACCGTCACCGGCACGCTCAAGACCTTCGTCGGCGCGCAGGTGATCGCCAGCAATGATCGCAGCTTCCGGCTGAGCTGGAGCAGGCGGGGCCTTTCCCTCGCGCTCACCGGCTTCGAGCAGCTGCCCGACCCCAGCCAGAAGGATTGAAAACGGCCATGAGTGCTCTCACACCTTATGCTTCAACGGCGCTTGGCGCCGGTGTCGCCTGCCTCAGCCTTGGCGCGACGAGGCGCATCGATACGGGCTGGAAAGCCTTCGGGCTCGCCCTTTGCGCTCTCGCGTTTAGCGCAGCCCCTGCTCGTGCTGACCAGTTTGTCGAGGCAGCCGACAATGCCAAGATCGACTGCACGCTCTCGCGCGGCGAGCTGACCCGCATTGCGCTCATCGACGATGGCTTTGCCAACGTTTCGAAGATCGCGAGCGCCTATCCCTACAACGATTTCACGATCACCCATGAGCCGGTTCGCGGCGACATCTACATCTCGGTGCCGCCGCAATTTGCCTCGGACCGGGTGAGCTTCTTTGCCACGAGCAAGGCCGGGTTCGTCTACAAGTTCGCCTGCCGGACCGTTCCCCAAGAGGCGAGCCAAGTCTTCGTCACCAATCCGGCGCTCAAGGTCCGTGATGCCGAAGAATGGGAACGGGAAACCGGTCCAAACGATGCGGCCATCCGGCTGATCGAGGCCATGGCGGGCGACGCGGTACTGCCAGGCTTTGTGGGGCGGACTGAGCTCGGCCTGCCGCGCAAGACCGGCACCATCGAGGTCCAGCTGGTCGCCGAATACACCGGCGCTGAACTGACTGGTCAGCGCTTCCGCCTGCGCAATCTCGGCAAGGCACCGCTTGAGCTCGGCCAGGATCGCGAAGGCCCCGCTGGCGCCATTGCCTTTGCTTATGGCCGTGATGTTCTCGCGCCCAATGAAGTGACCAGCGCCTTCCTCGTCTTCCGCAAGGGAGGGCTGGAATGATGGCAAACGCAGACAAGCCGGCCACCGATCCGGTTCCCCAGACCCCTGAGACGGCTGAAGCCAGCGCCACTCCGGAAAGCCGGCGTGAGGTTGGCAGGCGCAATCTGAACCACCAGATCGCGCAACGGCAGAAGGCCTTGCTCGCAGGCGTCGGCGCTATTGCGCTGATCGGCGGGGCAGCCTTCCTGTTCAGCGGCGACGACGACAGACACGCGGACGCTTCTGGCGATACCGTGAGCATCGACACGGGCGGGCTGGTCAATCGCAACCTGTCCGAACGCGAGTTCGTCGCGACCTACGGCAACCGGGCCGATGCCCAGGACCGGGAGATCAAGGCGCTCAAGGAGGGCCAGGTTTCGCGGCCCGAGCTCGAGCAGCAGCTCGCCGCGCTCAAGGCCGAGAACAGCCAGATGCGGACCGACGGCCAAACCGCGATCGACGCCATCTCGGCCGAGAATGCCGCCTTGAAGGCGCAGCTCGACCAGGCCGCGCGTGCCTCGGCAGCGGTGGCCGCGCCGCCCCCGGCCTACGGCCCCGGCGTGGCCCCTGGCGCAGCGCCTGTCCCTGGCCGGACGGCAGCGAGCGGTCCGCTGCCCGAGGAGGGCAAGGTCAGCCTGATGAGCTTCGAGACCGGCGCTGCCGGTCCCAAGAAGCCCGCCCCCGACAATGCAGCCCCGCCGCTCGTGTTGCAGGACAGCCGGGATTACCTGCCGCCCAACAGCTATGCGCCGGCGCGCGTGATCGTCGGCGTCGATGCCTCGACCGGCGTTGCCAGCCAGACCGATCCATTGCCCGTGGTGCTCCGGATCACCGGGCCAGCGCGTTCGGTCATGCGGGGCGGTAAGGTGCTGACGACCGATCTCACCGGCTGCCTCGTCAATGGCGCAGCGCGCGGCGATCTCAGCAGTGAGAAGGTCTATGTGAAGCTTGCCCGCATGACCTGCGCGCAGCCCGGCGGCCGCTATGCGGTGAGCGAGGTCAAGGGCTTCATCAGCTTTGCCGGCAAGTCGGGCGTGCGCGGCCGCGTCGTCAGCCGCGAGGGCAGCCTCGTGGGCCAGGCCCTGCTTGCCGGGATCGTCGGCGGCTTTGGTCGCGGTTTTTCCGCCAACGCCAATGGCGTCTTCACGGGCCAGATCGGCGCTGACGGCAAGCGCCAGGCGCTCTCGCCCACCGACATTGTCGCGGGCGGCTTTGGCCAGGGCGCGGGCGAAGCTGCCGACACGGTGAGCAAATACCTCATCGAACGCGCCGAACAATACCAACCCGTCGTCGAGATGCCGACCGGCATCGAGGTCGAGATCGTCTTCCTCGACGGCGTTCATGTCAGGAGCAATACGAAATGAAGTATTCGGAATTTCAGCCGGGCCTGAAGGCGCGCGCCGCGACTGCGGCCCTCGCTGTCACCACAGCCTTCACCGTGATCAGCCTCGGCCTCGCCGCGGTCACCGCTGAGCCGGCACGGGCCCAGGGCCTGGCCAGCACCGTGCGCGCAGCGCTCATGGCCCGCTTGCCCAAGACGCCGATCACCGGCCTGTCCTGTGAAGGCTTTGGCGGGCTGTGCGAAGTGGTCTCGGGCAACACGCTGTTCTACGTCGATGAGACCGCCCGATATCTCATGGTCGGCCGCCTCTATGACATGGAGACGCGCCGCGATGTCACGGCAGCGCGGCTGCTCGAGCTCAACCCGGATCTCCTGGCGGCAGGGGCCGCACGCGCGGACGCAGACAATGCCCGGCAACAAACCGGGCAGGAAGCCGGGCCGTCGGCGCCGACAGCAACCAAGGTCGACTTGACCCGTCTGCCGGCGGACGGCGCGATCCAGTGGGGACCGGCGAATGCTCCCAAGGTAGTCGTCTTCTCTGATTTCCAGTGCGGTTATTGCCAGCGCCTGACCGGTGAACTGGTCAAGGCAGGCGTCCGGGTCGAGGAGCGGCCGATTTCGATCTTCGGGGCCAAGAGCCGCGAGATTTCTGAAGCAGTGCTGTGCGCTGCCGATCCGGTCAAGGCACTGCACCAGGCTTACGCGGGCGAGGCCGTGCCGCAGCGTAAGGGCTGCAAGGCCCAGGGCCTCGATGCGAATGAGGCGTTTGCCCGGGCGCAGGGCTTCTCGGGCACGCCGGTCCTGGTGCGCGCCAGCGATGGCGCCGTGCTGCAGGGTTATCGCCCAGCTGCTGAAATCCGCAAATTCCTTAGCCTCGCCTCGAACAAGGGAGGCCGCTGATGCGCAGCTTCAGCCATGTGCCTCGCTCCGCGGCACTGCTCGGCCTCCTGCTGGCGACCAGCGGCTGCGCGGCGCTCGGCGGCAACGTCAAGGGCAACTTCTCCTGCCGGGCACCGGAGGGAGACTGCGCGCCGACCTCGGTGATCGATGGCCGGGCGACCGAGACTGTCAATGAAAAGGCCGACGTTCTCTCCGTGCAGCGTCCGGTGACCGCCACCTCAACTTCGGGCACCCTCAAGGTTGTGCTGGCCGCCTATCGCGATGCGCAGGGCCGCAACCACGAGGCGCGCGTCGTCGAAGTGCCGCTGCCGGAACCGGCAGGCGCGCACTTCCAGGATCCGGCAAGCCGCCGCGAGGTTGCGCGGGCGCTTGCCCGGGCCGTCGCCACGGCACGCGAGCCGCAGGGCGAAGCGCCGCCGCCCGCCACAGACACCACCGACCACACCAACTCCGCCTTGCCGGACGTGCTGACTGCCCCCTTGCAGCACGCGCCGGCCGGGGGACCCGGGATAGCCCCCCTCCCGCCCCGGGTCCCCCACCTCAGTGCAGGACAAGGGGAGCCTGCTCCCCAGGAAGGAAACACACCGTGAGCCTCTCCCTTGCCAAAGCCCGCGATGCCCTGATGGGTGGGCTGTTTGCCGATACGGCGTCAGCCGAGAAGCCGCGGGCACGCTTCGGCCTCGACATGCTGTCCGATTGGTTGCCTTACCGGGTCTTCGACGAAAGCGCCGGGCTCTACCGCAACGCTCGTTCGAAGGGTTTCATCCTCGAGGTGACGCCGTTGATCGGCGCCGACGAGCGCACCGGCGAAATCCTGGGACAGTTCTTCTCCGAAGGACTGCCCCAGGGGGCCTGCCTGCAGGTGCTCAATTTCGCGAGCCCGCGGATCGGACAGATCGTCTCCCCGTGGTTTGCGCCGCGCTATGAACAGGGCGGGATCTACGAGGCGATCGCGCGGGAGCGGCTTGCCCGGTTCTATGACCTGGTCTGGGAAAGCGGCTCGGCCTTTGCCCCTTTCCATGTGCGGAGCAGCCGCCTGATCGTCTCGCTCGGTGTCCCGGAAAACACGAACGTCACCGATGCCGAGCTTGCCGAATGCCGCGAGGCTCTACTGGGTCTCATCCATTCGCTGGGGCTCGATGCGCATCCGCTGCGCCCTTCGGCGCTGATCGGCCTCGTTGATGAGCTGACCTCGCCGACTACGGCGCGCGAGCCCGAGCGCCAGACCTGGAATCCGCTCGAGCAGATCGATGTCCAGGCGATCCGCTCCGATATCGAGCTTGAAGTCGAGGACGACCGCATGGTGCTGAGGACCGAGCGATTCCGCGAGATGGGCCGCGACAGCGCCGGGAACCCCGAGGTTGGGGTGTGCCTCCCCGATACGTTCGATGTTCGCCACTTTGCCGTGCGCTCGTTTCCCGAGCGCTGGGCACCGTGGGAGTGCGCGCGGCTGATCGGTGACATGTTCGCCGACAAGCTGCGCTTTCCCTGTCCGACGGCGACGATGCTGTGTCTCGTCTATCCGGACCAGGAGGCAGCTTCGGCCCGCGCTGGCTACAAGTTCATGCGCACGACGAGCCTCAGCCAGACCAAGAGCGCGCGCTTCCTCCCCAAGCTTGCCGACCAGTCGGCCGAGTGGCGCCACGTCCAGAACGAGCTCCAGGCCGGGAAGAAGCTGGTGAAGCTGTTCTATGGCCTCACCAGCTATTCGCCGCTGGGCTCGGGCGATGCCCATGAGCGCGTGATCAAGGCGATCTTCAAGGCGGCAGGCTGGGACCTCACCGATGAGCGCTTCCTCCAGCTCCAGGGTCTGGTCGCCGCGTTCCCCTTGAGCCTCGCCGATGGGTTGGCGGACGACATGCTGCGCCTGAAGCGCATGCGCACCATGCTCTCAACTACTGCGGCCAATATTGCGCCGATGCAGGGCGAGTACCTGGGCCGCACGGTTCCCCACCTCCTGCTGGTTGGCCGGCGGGGGCAGCCGTTCTGGTGGTCGCCGTTCGAGAACGGGGCTGGCAACCACAACATCGCGATTTGCGGCAAGTCCGGCTCGGGCAAGTCGGTCCTGCTCCAGGAGCTCTGTGCAGCCCTGCGCGGTGCAGGTGCCAAAGTCGTGGTCATCGACGACGGCCGCTCGTTCGAGCATTCGGTCAAGCTTCAGGGCGGGCGCTTCGTCGAGTTCACGCTCGCTGCGGGCTTTTCGCTCAATCCCTTCTCCATGGTCGACGATGCGCGGGCTGAGGCCGACGAGGATTACCGCCTCGACTGCTTTGCCATGATCAAGGCGATCATCGGGCAGATGGCCCGTCATGACAACAAGCCTAGCGATACCGAGCGGGGCCTGATCGACCGGGCGGTCACCACGGTCTGGAATACGCTCGGGAGCGGCGGCAGCATCGATGACATTGCGGCAGCGCTCGAAGCTGGCGGCGGCGAGCTTGGGGCAAACCTGGCGACCGCGATCGCGCCCTATTGCCGGGGCGGCAGCTATGGCGGATTCTTCTCAGGGAAGGCCAGCTTCGCGCTCGATGACGATTTCACGGTCTTCGAGATGAGTGACCTTGCGAGCCGTGAGGAGCTCAGAAGCGTCGTTCTTTCGGCGATCATGTTCATGACCGGCCAGGCCATGACGCGGACCTCGCGAGCGACGCGCAAGCTACTGCTGATCGACGAGGCCTGGTCGATGCTGAAGGGCGGCTCGATGGGCGATTTCGTCGAGACCTATGCCCGCACCGCCCGCAAATACGGGGGCGCGCTCGCAACCGCGACCCAGTCCCTGAATGACTATTACAAGTCGGACGGCGCGCGCGCCGCGCTTGAGAACAGCGACTGGATGCTGATCCTCCAGCAGAAGGCCGAGACGATCTCCGACTTCCGGCAGAGTGCGCGGCTCGACATGGACGACCGGACAGAGACGTTGATCCGTTCGCTGAAGCGCTCAGGTGCGGAATACTCCGAGATCTTCATCAAGGGCCCGGAGACCGAAGCGATCGGGCGCCTCGTGCTCGATCCGCTCTCGGCGACGATCTTCTCGTCCGATCCGGGCACCTATGCCGCGATCCAGGCGCTCGAAGCGAAGGGCATGCCGCTCGCTGACGCGATCCGAACGGTCGCTGGCCTGGCTCCGGGAGAGCGCTGATGGCCTTCCATCAAACCCCGTTCGACCACATCGGTGTGTGGTCGCCGTCGATGCGGCTCATCCCGTTCCTGCAGGGCACCTGCGTTATCCTCATCGAGGCATCGCGCTTTGCGGCCTCAAGCCTGCTCATCGTCCTGGGCTTGCCGCTGTTTGCGTTCCTGTTCCTCGCGGGCTGGGACATGGGGCTCTTGTTCGCGCAGCTCAGCAATCTTGCCGACCATTACCGCGAGGCGGACGCAATCCGCCGGATTGCCTTTTCCCAGGACCTGCAGGGTGCCTTCATCGCCGCCCTGCTCGGCGTGGTGTTGGTGCGGATCCCTCGCTTCCTGAAGCGCTTCGAAACAGCCCTCGCTCCGGCCGCACCCAAGGAGACTGTCAATGGCTGACGTTCGCCGATTACAATCTTTTAATCGCACGCTTGCGCTGCGGCTTGGCGGGGTTCTCCTCACGGTCTGCATTCTGTTGTGGGGGGCCTGGGTCAGCCGCGAAGTGGCCCGTCCCCGTGAACAGATCGTCACGGTGCGCTTGGCTGAGACCATCGCGCGGTTCGTCGATGCTGAAGCCCGCGCGGCCCCAGACCCCGAAGTCGGCCAGGCCCGCACGCTCGCCTATCTCAAGGCGGCCGAGGCGGCGGTCCAGGATATGGGCAAGAATGGCCGCGTGGTGCTGGTGGCCGAGGCGGTCCTTGCGGGTGAAGTGCCCGACGCGACCGCTGAACTGGAGCAGCGCATTGCCGCGCGGCTCGGCCGGGAGCCGCAGCCATGATCCACATCGCCCATCTGCTGCGCGGAGCCCGGCGTCCGCTACTCCTGACCGGGATCGTTGCCTTGCCGTTCGCCTGGGCGCCGCTCGCCGCCTTCAGTAAGGATCATGCCTTCCTGATCAATTCGAGCCCGAGTTTGCCAAACTGGGCCTTCTGGCTCGACAAGTCGGCGCCGATCGCGCGTGGCAGCCTGATCTTTTTCGAGCCGCCCAGCTCGCCGCTGCTCGACAAGCATTTCGGCGAAGGGCCGCACCTTTTCGGCAAGCGGGTGCTGGGTCTTCCGGGCGATGTCGTGAGCCACGAGGGCGCGCAAGTCCGGGTGAATGGCCGGGTTGTTGGCGCGCGTCTCGAACAGACCCGGCTTGGGCTCAGGCTCAGTCCGGGGCCGGAAGGCGTCATCCCGCGCGGCTGCTACTATGTCGGCAGCGACCATCCGCGCGGGTTCGACAGCCGCTACGCCGAGGTGGGTTTTGCCTGCCGCGGGCAGATTCTCGGCAGCGGGAGGGCGATCCTGTGAAGCGCGCCCTGCTTGTAACCTTTGCGCTTGTCCTCGCCGTTCCGGCCGATGCGCGGGACTATGGCCAGCAAGGTGCCGTGTTCCCGGTGATCGAACGCGATCTCCTGGAACAGATCCACACGCGGCTCACTGCAATGGAAAAATCAGGTGAGACCCAGCGGCTCAATCAGGAGCTGAAGCGGCGCACGACGGCGCGCGTCAACCGGCCAGAGCCGGTTGCGGGCCTCGTCCCGGCGAGCGCAGCTCGCCGCTGGAGCTTTGATCCGACGATCACACTCGAGACCGATATCCGGGGCGCCAAGGGCGAGCTCATCCATGCCCGCGGGACCCGGGTGAACCCGCTCGACAGCGTACCGTTGCGCACGCAGCTCCTGTTCTTCGATGGCGACGATCCTGACCAGCTCGCCTGGGCGCTCAGGGTATCGCCGGGCGCCAAGCTCATCCTGACCAAGGGCGCACCGCTCGAGCTGATGAAGGCGCGGCAGCGGCGCTTTTACTTCGACCAGGGCGGCAAGTTGATCGCGCATTTCGGGATCAGGGCTCTGCCCGCCCGCGTGCGCCAGAATGGCCGGGTGCTCGAGGTCAGCGAGGTCGTCCTGCCTTCCCGACAAGGAGCCCGCCCATGAAATCGCTTCGTCGCCTCGCTGCGAGCCTGCTCGCTGGCCTCGGGCTGGCGCTGGCCAGTCCGGCCAACGCCGATGCCGGGCCCGGTCGCTGCACCGGCAGCTTCGTCAACCCGATCACGGATATCTGCTGGTCGTGCCTGTTTCCGATTTCGGTCGGCGGGCTGAAGATCTGGCCCTCCAACCGGCCCGATCCTGACAATCCTGATCTGCCGCTCTGCCTCTGCGGGCTGCGGCCAGGGATTGCCATGGGCTTCTGGGAGCCGGTCCGGCTTGCCGACGTCAGCATGAAGCCGTGGTGCTTCGTCAATCTGGGCGGGATGAAGCTCGATCCCGGGTTCGATATCGGTTTCCGCTCGATCAAGGGCCCGTCCGCCGTGGGCGGAGCCAGCCAGAATTACTCGAGCTGGCATGTCCACTGGTACGCTTACCCCTTGATCTACTGGATGGAGATCATCGCCGATTTCCTGTGCCTTGAGTCCGGCTCGATCGACATCCTCTACATTTCCGAGATCGATCCGCTCTGGCAGGACAGCGAGCTTACCGCGATCATCAACCCCGAGGCGGTGCTGTTCGCCAATCCCCTGGCGCTTGCTGCCTGCGCTGCCGACTGCGTCTCGGCCACGGTCAAGCTTCCGGTCGACGAGATGTTCTGGTGCGCTGGCTGCCAGGGCTCGATGTACCCGATGAACGGCAACGTCTCGGCGTCGATCGGCCATGTCCAGGCCTCACGGCTTGTACTCTCGCGCTTTGCCTACAAGCTCCACCGCGAGCTCGTTGCCTGGGGCACGATGGGCGGCAAGGGGCTTTGCGGCAAGTACCTGATGCCGGTGATGCGCAAGCAGCAATACCGGTTCCAGGCCACCAACCCGAACCCGGCGACCAAGGGGCGTTATGCGTGCCCACCAATCGGCGCCTCCACCACCTTTCAATCAGCCGGACAGGTCATCCCCGCGATCGGTGAAGACATGGGATACCTCGTCTGGCGCAAGCGGAACTGCTGCGCGCTATGAACCGGAAACTTCTCCTGATCCCGCTCGCTGCGGGCATTTCTCTCGCAGGCCTGGCGCTGGCCCAAAGCGCGCCCGAAGGTATCGACCTCGAAGCCATCCGTGCCCGCTCGGCCGAGCATGCCAAGGATGCTGATGCCCTTGCGAGCACGGTCCGCTCCCGAGCGGAGGCCGTGCATGACGAGGCATTGCAGAGCCAGAGTGCCGCACAGGCCGCGGCCACGCGGTTTGCCGAGACTGTCCCGGCGTCGGCCAAAGGTCCAGAGGTCTTTGACTTCGACGCGATGGTGCGCGAGCGCGCCGAGGCGGAGAAGGCACCGCTCTCCCAAAGCCCGCGCTTCATTGCCTTTGCGAGCCTATCGATGCCGCCCGAGGCGCTCAAAGCGCTGGTTCGCGACATGGGACGCGCAGGCGGCGTGACTGTGCTGCGCGGCTTCCCGGCCGGGGACTCTGCAAAGTTCAAGGCAACGCTAGCGGCGATCTGGCAGGGCGATGATGCCCCCCAGGCGCTCGGGATCGATCCCCGCCTGTTCCGGGCTTTCGGCATCGAGGCCGCCCCCAGCTTCGTGATGGTGGGCAGCGACTTTGCGCCGTGTGACGGCTTCGACTGCCGCGACGCCCCGCCGACGCATGACCGGCTCTCAGGCAATGTGACGGTGAGCCAGGTCCTCGAGACCTTCCGCGATGGCAACGGCCCAGGCGCCCAGCTGGCGCGGCTACACCTTGCCCGCCTCGAACAGGAGCTGCGCCCATGACCTGGCTTCGTCCGATACTCGGAGCTCTACTACTTTTGGCAGGAGTGGCCCAGGCGGCTTCGGCCCAGACGACGGCCGATGCAAAAGCCGATGGCAAGGCGTTCGGCGGCAGCGTGATCGATCGCGCCAAGGGCGCCGCGACCACGGCGCCGGATGCTTCGCGCGTTCCCGGGTTCAATCCTGCCGCCACCCAAAGCCTTGAGGACCTGGCCGACCATCCCGATCGGATTGAGGGCGCCGCCCGTAGCGCTGCAACCGGCAACACCGCGATCCGGACGATCGAGGACAGCATGGATAACCGCGCCCGGTTTTCACCCCAGGAGATCAAGAGCATTCTCGCTCGGTCGGGCGAGATCAGCGAGACCCCGCTCGATTACACAAGCGGCATGTCGGTCTCGGGTTCGAAGGGCAATTGCGTCCCGCTCCCGCCCGGAACCGGCTCGGTCGGAACCTACATGGCGACCTGCAACACCGGCTATACGGCCGAGCAGAAGACGGCGACGTGCCAAGTGCCCCTCGAGGTGCGCGCCGAGCCGCGCCAAGTCTATGGCTACTACTGCGTTGCGGGAAGCGGGGTCGATCCGAACGGGATCTATGCCTGCAACCACTATCCGGCACCGCAGTGCACGGTCACGCAGTCCTGGCCGATTAACCTGTGCGATCCCTATTTCGGGATCTACTGGGGCTGCAACTCCGGCGACCTGCGCGTCGATCTGGTCAGCTGCACCGCGCCGGTTGAAGGGGCCACGCCCTATACGACCACCACCGAAACCGTGGTCACCGCCGAGCGAAACGAGAGCCAGTGCTCCGCGCTGGCTGGCGATGCCAACTGCACGCTCGACACCGAAGTCTGCACCGACAGCGACCCCGTCACCCGGATCGTCGATGGCGTCGCGGTGACCCAGCCATGCTGGGCCTGGCAGCGCAGCTATACCTGCTCGGCAAAGACGCCCGGCAATGACTGCGGCGAACTGGAAGCGAACGGCAGCTGCCGCTTCGTGCGCGAGGATTGCCTGACGGGCGATAGCCCCTGCTCGACGGCCGAGCGGGTCTATGAGTGCCCGGTGCCTCCCAGCGAGAACGCAGGCCAGCAATATGTCTGCGACGGAGACGTCTACTGCATCGACGGCTCGTGCGAGACGATCACTCGCGAGGCCAACGACGAATTCAAGGATGCGGTCGTCGCCCTCAACGCGATGGACCAGGCGCGGCGCGAGTTCGACCCGGCGACCATGACCCTGTTCAAGGGCGAGCGCGAGACGTGCTCGTCCAAGGTCTTCGGCGTGCTCAACTGCTGCAAGGGCAAAGGCTTCCCGCTGATCCCCGGGATCCAGTTCCTGGTCATGCTGGGATGCAATCGCGAGGAGGTCCTGCTTCACCAGCGCGATGCGCAAGGGCTGTGCACTTATGTCGGGACCTATTGCTCCTCGAGCTTCCTCGGGGTCTGCCTGACCAAGCAGAAGGTTTACTGCTGCTTTGAGTCCAAGCTGACCCGCATCCTGCAGGAACAGGGCCGTGCGCAGCTTCCCAAGCCCTGGGGCAAGCCCAAGACCGAGCAGTGCCTTGGCTTCACTCTCGACGAGTTCGCCCGGCTCGATCTCAGCCGCATGGATTTCTCCGAGGTCTATGCCGAGTTCTCCGATGCGGCGCGGCTCCCCGACGAGCTCCAGACCTCCGAGCTCATTCAGCAGAAAATCCGCGATTATTACGAAAGGAGCAGCCAATGAGCGCCCGTCGCACCCGCACGGCCATCATGCTGGCCGCCATGCTTGGTCAAGCAGTCCCGAGCGCTGCCCAGGACGCGGCCACGCTCCCCAGCGCTGCCGCCACCGAGGCCGGTGACGCCTTCTACTGCGGCGAGCGGCGGCTCGGCTACTGGTTCTACTGCGTGCGGCCGAAACCCTCGCCGCCGCAGACTACCGAGCCGAAGTCCCAGGCACCGACCGCCACGGCTGCGCTCGACGCCATCACCGCGACGCTGCGTGAGCTCAAGGCTCGGGCGATCATCGAGCCGACGCCTGCGAATGTGACGGCCTATATCCGCTTCCAGCGCGAGCAACTCGACCGGGCCTCACTGTTCTCGGATGTCTGGCAGCGAGCGATCTGGCAGGATCCGGGGCTCGATTACACGCTCGAGCGCCCGGTCGGAGCGGTCGCCAAGCGGCAATGGCAGGATGCCCGGGCAGCCGAGCGCGATAGCGTGATGGCTCATCTCGGGGATCGCTACGGGCTGTTCTACTTCTTCGCCCAGACCTGCGGGGCCTGCGAGGTGATGAGCCCGATCGTCAAGGCGGTCGCCGATCGCTGGCAGCTCACGGTGAGAGCGATCTCGACCGACGGCGGGCCCTCGCGTCATTTCCCGAACTACACGGTTGAGAGCGGGCAGCGCCCGCGCATGGGCCTTGAGCCCAAGATCACGCCGGCCCTGGTCCTTTGGGACAGCGAAGCCAAACGCTCGATCCCGATCGGATACGGTGTCCTGTCGGCCGACGAGCTGCAGGACCGCATCTTTCTCCTGACTTCGAAGGAAGCCGGCCATGATTTCTAAGCTGCGCACTGCGGCGCTTGTTCTTGCCGCCACGAGCCTCGTTGTAACCCCGCTCCAGGCCAATGTCGGCGACAGCATGGACCGCTTCATGAACGACATGGGCGGAGCCGCGAATGTCACCGGTCCGAGCGCCTTCCAGGGCCAGTCGGCGGGCTACTATAGCCTTGGCAATGTCTGGACGCGCTTCCCGCAAAAGACGACCAACATCGCCAATCTCCAGCTGCCCCGGGCCCGGGCCGGCTGCGGCGGCATCGACATTTTTGCCGGCAGCTTCAGCTTCATCAACGCGAGCGAAATCGTCGCGCTGCTGAAGGCAGTCGCCAACAATGCTGTTGGCTTTGCCTTCAGCCTGGCGATCGACACCGTCTGCCCCGAGTGTTCGAAGATCATGCAGGAGTTTGCGCAGAAGGCGCAGCTCATGAACAACCTGTCGATCAACAGCTGCGAAATGGCCCAGGGCCTGGTCGGGGGGATCTGGCCCAAGGGCGACCTTGCCGACAAGGCGATCTGCGAGGCGATTGGCAACAGCGAGGGTATTTTCACCGATTACGCGGCGGCCAAGCATGGCTGCGGGACGCGCGGTCAAAGGAGCTCGACCAACTCCGGGGCCGGGGCAAACTATGCCGATGTGAACCCGGCGGTGGCGCGCAACTACACCTGGCACGTCCTCAAGAAGTCGGCCTTCTTCTCGCCCAATGGCACGTTTGACCGCGATCTTGCGGAATATGCGATGACGCTGATCGGCACGGTGATCTACGTGCCGCCGAAGGACGACGAGCCGGGCAAGTTCGTGCCATTTGCAGGCGATGCATCCTCAACGCTGGTGACCGCGCTGCTTGATGGCACGCAGGGCCAGACGGTCCGGGTCTTTGCCTGCGACGAGCCGGACCAGTGCCTCAATCCGACGTTTAGGGACATGAGCCTCAATTCAGCCAAGGCTATCCGGCCCAGGGTGGCCGCGCTCATCGGCAGCATGGTGGCTGCGATCCGCACGGATACGGCGATTGGTGATGCCGAGAAGGAGCTGCTCCAGGTTGCCTCGGTCCCGCTCTACAAGATTCTGACGGTCCAGGCCGCCTACGGTCGGGGCATGGCAACCGATGACCGCGACACGCTCGCCGAGATCACCAGCATCGACCTGCTCTACGCGGTGCTCGACCGGATCGTGTCGGAGGCAGGCCGCTCGATGGCGAGCTTCATCGCCGCGGACGAAGCCAAGCTCGCGATCTGGCGCGCGCAGGTTGCCGAAGTGCGCTCGAGCCTCGCGCAGCGTCAGGCAACGGGCCAAGCCAAGGTCTCGGCCATCATGCAGATCATCGAGAAGACAGCGATGATCGAGAACATGCTGGCGGCCTCGATGTCCCCCTCGATGGCTGCATCGCTCGACTGGTCGCGTGCGCTCCAGTCCCGTTCCATCGTCCCTTAAAAGGCGAGACTATCCATGATCGAGATCTTCACGGTCGGCGGCGGCGAGTACATCGTCAATGTCCTGAATGCCGTCGCTAGCTGGACGGGTGCCGGCGGCTACAAAAGCCTGATCCAGGTGACCATGGTCATGGGCCTGGCGCTTGCGGTCATCGTGCTCGCCTTCAACCAGGACTGGCGGGCTTGGCTCAACTGGTTCCTTGGTGCGACGCTCATCTATATGTGCCTGATGGTGCCGCGCATGGACGTCCATGTGACCGACCGGGTCAACCCGAGCCTTGCCCCCGCAAATGTCGCGAACGTGCCCTTGGGTCTTGCGCTCATGGCCAGCTTCACAAGCCAGGTTGGCGACTATCTCACGCGCTCAGCCGAGCTGGTCTTTGGCCTGCCGGACGACCTCAACTATTCGAAGAACGGCATGATCTATGGCGCGCGGCTCATGGAGGCAACGCGCTCCCTGCGCATCTCGGACCCCGAGTTTGCCGCCAATCTCGACGAGCACATCCGGCAATGCGTGTTCTATGATCTGCTGCTCGGCCGCTATTCGATGAAGCAGCTGGCAGAGAGCGACGATATCTGGACGACAATCGCACCCGGCAGCGCGGCGCGGGCGCAGAAGTTTGTGACCCGACAGGCCGATGACAGCGTAACGGCGTCGATCGTCACCTGCCGTGATGCCTATACCAGCCTTTCGAACCAGTGGGCGGGGCTCGTCGACTCCATGGCGCTCAGCGCCGGGCGGCAGCTCTATCCACGCCAGACGGCGGCTCTCGCCAAGACCAAGCTGCTCGCGGACCTACCGGTGGGCTACCAATATCTCTCGGGGGTCTCGAAGAACGCGAGCGACATCTTCCGCCAGGTCCTGACGATCAACGCGATGAACCAAGCGATGCACGGGTTTGCGGGCGCGAGCGGGACCTCGAGCGTCGATGTCTTCGCCCAGACCCGTGCCGACATCCAGACCGAGCGGACCTATGCTTCGATCGCCGAGAACGCGATGAAGTGGGTCCCGATCCTCAATGTCGTGTTGACGGTCGTGTTCTACGCGATGTTCCCGGTGATCTTTCCGCTGTTCCTCATGCCTAAGACCGGGCCGCTTGCGCTGCGCGGCTATGTCACCGGGTTCTTCTACCTGGCGGCCTGGGGACCGCTCTTCGTCATCCTGCACATGATCTTGATGTTCAAGGGCGCGAGCGATGTGGCGGCGGCCGGGAACGGCACGGGCCTGTCGCTTGCGACCTTTGCAGGCATGACCGACGTGAACCGCGATATCGGACTTCTTGCCGGCTATCTCGTCGCGTCGGTCCCGTTCCTTGCGGGCGGGATCGCCAAGGGCGCGCTGGCGATCTCCGGCCAGGCGACCTCCTACCTCAACCCGTCACAGAATGCGGCCGAGGAAGCCGCGCGCGAGGCCAGCACTGGCAATGTCTCGCTCGGCAACAGCAACCTCGATAATTCGACGGTGTTCTCGCGCCAGTTTGCCCAGGGCGCGCTCAATCCGAGCATTTCCTATGGCGCAGCCCAGACGCGTGGCTTCAGCGATGTGGGCACCCAGACGACCAGCTTCAGCGGGGCGGAATTCGCGACAGTGCCGAATTCGCAGTACCCGTTCACGCCGACGCTGGGGCAGGATTTCACGAGCAGGCTGTCGACCATGGCGAGCCAGAGCCGCGGGCAGAGCGAGACCTACTCGAACCTTGCCCAGCAATCGACCAGCTCGGCCGTCACTCGCTTCAACGAGATCCGCAATGCCTACAGCCAGGGCCGCTCCTCGGAGACGGTCAGCGGCACTGGCAGCAACGACAGCATCGGCACCGCCTTCAGCGAGGTCGACAACGCCTCCACCACCCTGCAGCGCCAGTTCGGCCTATCGCGTCGTGCGGCTGACGACATCACCGTTTCGTGGTTTCTCAATGGCGAAGCCACTGCCGGCGTTGGCGGCAGCCTTGGCCCTGTAGAGATTGGCGCAAAAGCTCGTGGTGGTCGCAATCAAAGCTGGACCGACAGCGACGTTGGTATTGCCTCCGAGGACCGGAATCGCATTATCGGGTCGCTTCAGCAGATGTCGGATACGCGAAACTGGTCGAGCACGCGTGAAGGCTTCCTACGCCAAACTAGCTCGAACTCGAGCTCCCAGGTTTCGACCAGCGCAGCTGGCCTCAGCCGCTCTTTGACTGAAACGCAGACCTACTCGGCCGAAGCCCGGCGCGCTGAAGAGCTGGCAAGCCGCCTGGAAAGCCAAGCCTCCTGGTATGAAGGTACCAACGCTGCCGGTTCGCTCAACCTCAGCCAAGCCTACCGCGAATGGGGCATGTCGGAGATCGAGGCAAACCGCGATTATTATGGCCCGGTCCGGTTCGACGACGTCAACTTCCAGATGAGCGCGCAGGGACAGCAGCTCCAGGCCCGGTTCGTGGAAAGCTACGCCGACCGACTTCACGATGAGATCGAAGGGGAGCTGACGCTGCCCGAGTTCGCGCCGGTCAACCGCCCCACCGTTGCGAACCAAGGCGATGTCCGCGCCCGAGGGCCGAGTGGAGGCGGTGGATCAGGAAATCTTGCTGCTCCTCCTGATCCATCGGGGATCAGGCAAGAGGTGCGCGCGGCGCAGACGCGCGGCCGCGGGCGGATCGATCAGTCGAGAGGCAATCTCGACGCAGTCACCCGAGGAGCCAAAGGGGCAAGCGAGGAGGCGGCGGACGAGGTAAAGGAATGGTAACGCATCAAAGGATAAGATCGTTGATAATCACAAAGATGACGTACGCAGTAAGCAACGTGAACACCGTGATCATGGCAGCGCGCCCCCAGGGGTCAGCCCAGGTTTTTTTTCCACGTGTAGGCAGTTAGACGATTTTCTGTGATCGCCCGATCAAGCTCTTTGAGGCCCTTCCAGTCCTCGGTCGCAGCAGGGTCGTCAGATGATTTCAACATGAGGCACCTACTCAGTTGGCGTGTGCTCCAAAATCGCTGCAATATCGCCGATTTTCAAGCTTTTCGCAGTGATTCTGACACATAAACTTTCGATCTCCAAGTGCATAGAGACCACTGAAGTCCCCAGATCGAAGCCATATGCCTAGCGCCTACCAGGCTACATACGGGATTGCTCTCGAACAAAGGAGGAGGTCTTCGTTGATTGGGTTATGGAGCTACCTCTCGCAATAGCACTTCTGCTTGCGCCAGCACCGTTTGCACTGCCTCATCGGCGAGGTCAGGCGGATATCCGAACCGCTTAAGGATGCGCTTCACCAGAACCCGCATCCGGGCACGGGCACTTTCGCGATGGTGCCAGTCGACAGTCACATTTTGACGCAGCTGTTCGAGTAGTTCGTGGGCGATCAGCCGCAGCTGTTCGCTGCCCATGGCTTCGACCGCGCTCTCGTTTTCGGCCAGCGCATCATAGAATGCTAACTCTTCTGGCGTGAGGCCTTGGTCTTCGCCGCGTTGCTGAGCTACCTTCAGATCCTTCGCCAGAGCGATCAGCTCGTTGATCATCTCAACCGCTGACAGAGCGCCGGCATGATAGCGGGCCACTGCGTCTTCCAGCCGCCTGGAGAAAGCCCGGCTCTCGACGACATTGGTCCGGGTACGGCTAGAGATTTCGCCAGCCAGCAGTTTCTTCAGGGCTTCGAGGGCAAGATTCTTTTTCTCCATGCCCTGAATTTCGAGAAGGAACTCCTCGGACAGGATGGAGATGTCCGGGGAATCGATCCCCGCCACCTTGAGGATGTCGACAATTTCGGCTGATGCAACTGCGCGGTCGATCAGCTGCCGGACCGCCAGCGTCTTGTCAGCTTGGCTGAGCTTGCCGGTTGCGGTGCTCTTGGCAATTGCAGCCCGGACTGCTTGGAAGAACCCGATCTCGTCGCGGATCTCGCGGGCCTCGTCACTGGCGGAGGCCAATGCATAGGCCTTGGTCAGCTCAAGCACGAGATCAAGATAGCGCCGGTGGGCCTTCTTCTTATCCTCCGGCGATTGGGCCTTGCTGGCTTGAGTCTCCGCCCATTTGAGAACCCAGTCGATGGCGCTGGCAAGGCAGGCCAGCCTTTCCATGGGCGCACCGTGGATGCCGGGCTTATAGTCGAAGCCGTGGAAGATCCCGCTGACGATCTCGTAGCGTTCCAGCAGGACGGCGATCGCCTCCGCCTCATCGATGCCGGTCTTTTCCTGGTCGGAAGCGGTGTAGTCGCCCAAGGCCTTCTTCAGGTTCTGGGCGATGCCGATATAGTCAACGATCAGGCCGCCGGGCTTGTCGCGGAACACCCGGTTAACGCGCGCGATTGCCTGCATCAGGCCGTGGCCCCGCATCGGCTTGTCAATGTACATGGTATTCATGCAGGGCGCATCGAAGCCGGTCAGCCACATGTCCCGGACAAGCACCAACCGCATCGGGTCCTTCGGGTCACGAGCCCGCTTGGCCAACGCGTCGCGGCGACGTTTATTCCCGATGTGCTGTTGCCAGTCCAACGGATCGGATGCCGCTCCGGTCATCACGATCTTGATTACGCCGGCGCCGTCATCGTCAGAATGCCATTCCGGACGAAGAGCGATGATCTCGTTATAGAGATCAACACAGATCCTGCGGCTCATACAGACAGCCATGGCCTTGTACTCGGTGCCGTCGGTGCGCGCCTCGAGGTGCGTCACCATGTCGGCGGCGATCTGTTTAAGACGCTTTTTCGAGCCGACGAGAGATTCTACCGTTGACCATTTGGCTTTCGCCTTCTCTGCCTCGGTCAGGGTGTCGTCCTCAACCAAAGCCTCGATCTCGGCGTCGATCAGCGGCTTCTCGTCTTCATCCAGCTCAATGCGGGCGAGACGACTTTCGTAGTAGATCGGCACCGTCGCACCATCTTCCACGGCGCGGCTGATGTCGTAGATGTCGATGTACTGACCGAAGATTGCTGGCGTGTTGACGTCAGCCGCTTCGATCGGGGTGCCGGTAAAGCCGATGAACGATGCGTTCGGCATGGCCTGGCGGATATAATGGGCATAGCCATAGCGCCGCACGCCGGTTTTCGCGTCCAGCCTGGCATCGAAGCCATACTGGCTGCGATGGGCTTCATCCGCCATGACGATCACATTCCGGCGATCCGTCAGCATCGGGAAGCTCTCCTCGCCGCGCTCGGGCGAGAACTTCTGCACAGTCGTGAAGACGACGCCGCCGGAACTGCGCGCGAGCAGGCGTTGCAGGTCTTCGCGGCTCTCGGCCTGCTCGGGATTCTGTCTGAGCAGATCCTTGCAAAGGCTAAAGGTTGAAGCGAGCTGGTCGTCCAGATCGTTACGGTCTGTCAGCACAACAATCGTAGGATTCTCAAGCTGCGGTGACTTGACCGCCAGACCGGCAAAGAACGCCATCAGGAAGCTCTTGCCCGAGCCTTGCGTGTGCCAGATGACACCGATCTTGCGGTCGCCGTCCGGCCCGCTCGCATCGACGGCCTCGCGGATGGCTTTGCGGGCGCCATGGAACTGGTGATAGCCAGCAACGATCTTGAATGGTCCTGCGCCTGCATCGCCAAACACGATGAAATCCCGGATCAGGGCCAGGATGTTCTCACGGGTAAAAACACCACGCAGCAGAGTTTCCAGTTCGGGCTGGCCGCGATGGGCAAAATCCTCGCCCGTCACAGTGCGCCAGGGCATGAAGCGTTCCTGATCAGCTGTTATTGAGCCAATCCGGGCCTCGATGCCGTCAGACGTCACCAGCACGGCGTTGGTGCGGAACAGGGTGGGGATCTGGGCAAGATAGGTCTGCAGCTGATGAAAGGCGTCAACAATGCTGGCGTTCTCTGCCGCCGCGTTTTTCAGTTCGAGCACCGCCAGCGGCAAGCCATTGACGAACAGGATCACATCCGGCCGACGATTCTGGCCTCCCTCCACGACGGTGAACTGGTTGACCGCAAGCCAGTCGTTGGCCTCGACCTTATCGAGATCGAGCAGCCAGACCTTGTCGCCGACAATGCGCCCGTCCGAATTGCGATATTCCACCGGGACGCCATCGGTCAGCAAACGATGGATGCGGCGGTTTTCCTCAACCAGCGAACCTGTCTCGCTCGTGAGAAGCCGGCGGATGGCTTCCAATCGCGCCGCTTCGGGCAGCGTCGGGTTGAGATCAGCCACAGCCTTTTCCAGGCGTGGCAGCAGAAGGACATCGGAAAATGCCTGCCGTTCAGCGGCAATGCCATCGGGCGCGATGACTGCGCCGTGTAAATAATTCCACCCCAGATCCTGTAGGATCTGGATGCTGGCCCGTTCGACCACATCCTCTGAGAAGCTGGTCATGCAGGGACGACCTCTTCAACCACAGGGACATCCCATACACGGCATGCAAGCCTGGTCAGGAAGAGCTGGCGCGCTTCGACATCCGCGGCAGTCCATTTGGGCCAGCAATCGAGCGCCTGCACGGTTTTGGTAATCTGGTCAGCCACGCCGACAAGCTGCGCAGTCGTGTCGGCCTGGCATCGGGTCAAAAGGAATTTCGACTGAGCGTAGCTTTTGACTTTCTCGGAATACTGGGTGTTCGAAATGGACCGATTGATCGATTTTTCGATCAGCAGCAGGTTGCCGAGACTCTGAATTATCGCCTCATCCTGGGCATGCTCACCAAATTCAGCAATCGCGGCCGCATCCGCCCCTGCGGCCATGATGTGCTCGATATCGTTGCCCCCTGCCGTATAGTCGGCCAACCGGTCGCGTGACTCGCTTGGACCGTAGGCTTGGAGGTCCACCGCCTGGGTGATCTTTGCGAGCAAATAACGAAGACGGAATTGGCGCAGCCAGGTCGACTTCATTTCCTTCATCGTTCTGGCGAATTGCGGCGCGAGGTCTGCTCGCTCCTTGACGAAGGTCTCGGCGATAAAAGCGTCGAACTCATCTGGCTTGATGTGGCGAAGCTTGTGAGCGGCATCAACGATCTTGCGCTCGTATTCCTTGGCAGAAACCCATGTCACCAACCATACGAACATGGTCTTTTCGACCTCTGCAGCCAGTCGAGTGAATTGGGGCGCAGGAAGATGTCGCCCCGCCAGCAGTAGCATGAAATGTTGTTTGATCGATTGGCCGCCGAGCAAGCGCGTGTTCTCGATCCCAGGCTCTGGCTGACCGAGAACGTTTTTTCCGCGTGAGAAATTGGCATAAGCCCTTGCGGCTTCGCGCAGTCGCTTGGCGAAGGCCAAGGGCTCAGTCGTGTGGCCCGTCAGCTTCGGATTCTTCTGGAACCAGTCGTAAATTGCGTCTTCGCGTAATTTGCTGTCGAGATCGAACGTGGCCAAGAGATAGTAACGCAGGAAACGCAGCGGCTTTTCATTGACCGCGTAGATCTCGTCGGTCAGCGCTTTCCATACACTCTTGAGTTCGGTGAACTCCTGCCCCTTGGCATGCATGAACAGCAGGTTTTTGAGCAGATCCATCGCGTCGAGCCCGACTCCGCGATCGTTGATCGTCTCAAAGATTTTAAGGGCTTTGGCTATGGTCGGTGTTTCGATCCTGATCACCTTCACCTTGTTGGTGAGGTAGCCGTAGAAGCGCAGCAGCTGCGCCTTATCTTCGCCGAACGTAGTCGACAGGAATTCACGCACGGTGTCATAGGCACCGCCCAAATTGCGGATCGAGCGTGAACCATCACGCGGTGTCTCCGCTGCCTTTCCCTCCGCATACCCTTGCAGCACGCCGCCTGCATCTTCGTACTGGACGTCGAGCCGTAATCTATATGTGGTCAATCCTTGCCAATCGATCGTGCTGGCTGCGATCTGGTTGCCCAACTCTTCAGGTACGGCGGCGCCGATATCCGTCAGCGCATCGCGGATCGCACACAAGGTAAGATAAGCGGTGGTTGTGCGTTGTTGCCCGTCGATCAGCTCGAAAACCTGATCTTCGCCCTTGCAAACCACGATCGTGCCGATGAAATATTCAGGGGCGAAGTGCTTGGTCGCCGCCTCAAACTCAATATGGATGTCTGACAGGAACTGATCGACTTGATCCCCGCCTTCTCCCTTGGCGTCGGCTTCGCCCCAGACGTACTCACGCTGATAATCAGGCACGCGATAGAAGTCCTGAAACAGGCGCTTCAACGTCATGTCCTGGGAAACGATACTCTGCTCGGTCATGCGGCAATCTCCAGCGCGGCATCGCCCACGCGCACTTCGCCGGACATCAGGCGAGGCAGCAGGTAGTCGCGGGTTTCGGCGAGGGTACGATTTTCAGCTGCGGCGCTGACGATACGGGCGAACATCGGCTCGGCGATCTCGCCAAAGGCCCGGATCAAGCTGCATTCGCCTGGAACGGCAGAGGTGATCGGTCGGAAGTTCTTCTTGCTGATTTCCTGAAAGGTCGAGCCGTTTGCGTTGGCGAGGACCGCTTCCATATTGGCCTTGCACCAGAGGTAGAGATACGCGCTGCCGAAGTCCTTGGTGGGCTTTAGGGCAATGAAACCCTGATTGATCGCTACTGGCGCCTGGGCGATTGCGAGATAACCGATCGGCGCGCGAGACGAGAGCAGGACCGTCCCGACAGGCAACAGACCAGACGTGATCTTAGCTAGACCTGCAGCACTGATCCGTCGCCCCGTTTCAAACAGGGCGAGATCGGACATGCTGGACAGGTCTTTTGGCGTCGCCCACCGATGCTCAGCGGGTTGCCAGAGACTTTCATCCGCCGTGCTGGGCGTTGAGCCTCCGGCGATGTCCACCAACTCGCCAATGGGTCTCTCACTCCACCCCACCGGCAAGTCATCGTCATCAAGCGCAGCCGGGAAAAGCGCCGCCAACTCCGCCGCGCGGTTGGGTCCGAGGGTCAGGCCACCCATGATCGCGACCGGATCTGTCACACCCGCCATCTTGCGGCGGACAGGACCGAAATCGATGAACCAGTCGCGGAAGATGGCCTGCGATATCGCTTCCAGCGTTTCGTTCATCCGTCGGTTAAGTCCGATCTTGTCGTCCAGCGCTGTCAGCGTGCTGGCTACGTCTCGTTGGTAGTCCATGTCGCCCGGAAGATCGAGAATATGGCTGGCTGCAAACTGGGTATATTGGAACCGTGCGACGCCGGTATGCTGGATATGATAAGGGAAGATCGCACCAGATTTGTATTCCGCTTGCAGCTTCCAAAAAAGATAGGCTGAATCGACAGCATCTGACTTTGTACGCAAAAATCGAGCAAAGCTTGCGGGAATAAGCGGATCAGTTGCCGCTTCAATTATTGCTTCACTTATGAGAACCGTTCGACCGGTTGGTTGATCTTTTGTGCCGCCCGCAGTTTCGATGAGCAAATCCCCCGCCTTTAGCGCCTTACGTTCGGCTATGTCTTTGCGGATGTAGCGGATCGGGAGTGTAGACAAGTCACCGAACCTAACGCGCTCAAAGTCGGTGCCTCTAACAACCTGCATTCGAACATAACCAGCACAAGGTGCGCTTTCTCCCCATTCGCCGTCCCTTGTAAACTCCAACAGGTTGGAAAGCGTGAGCTCAGGCATTCGAACCCACTCCAGCGAACTTGGCTTTAATCAGTTTCTCCAGCGCTAGGCCCGCGTCGAATTGCTCCGCCAGCTTTGCCCGAAGCGCACCGAACCGCTCCTCGAACGAAACCCCGTCATCCTCCACGTCGGCAGCACCGACATAGCGCCCAGGCGTCAGAACGTGGCCATTGCCGCGCACCTCATCCAATGTCGCTGAACGGCAGAAGCCCGGCTCATCGGCATAAGGCTCCAAACCGGCAGCCACTACCGCATCTGGCTTGCCCCGCCAGCAATGGTATGTATCCGCGATCAGCGCGATGTCCTCGCCGGAGAATTCCCGCCGGGTGCGGTCCACCAGATGGCCCAGCTTGCGCGCATCGATGAACAGAATTTCACCGCGCCTGTCACGCAAGCCATTGGCGCTTTTGTCCCGCGCCAGGAACCACAGGCAGGCCGGGATCTGGGTGGAGTAGAATAGCTGCCCCGGCAGGGCGACCATGCAATCGACATGGTCTGCCTCGATCAAGGCCTTGCGGATCTCGCCTTCGCCCGATTGCTGTGATGACATCGAGCCATTGGCCAGCACCACGCCCGCCGTGCCGCGCGGGGCCAAGTGGTGGATGATATGCTGCAACCACGCGAAATTAGCATTACCCTGCGGCGGCGTTCCGTGGGTCCAGCGTGCGTCGCTTTCCAACTGCGGCTGCCACCAGTCGGAAATGTTGAACGGCGGGTTGGCCATGATGAAGTCGAACTTCGTCTGGGCGAACTCGTCGCGCAGGAAGCTGCCTTCATTGTTCCAGCGAATGTCGGCGTCGATCCCGCGCACCGCCAGGTTCATGCGACACAGGCGCCAAGTGGTGTGGTTGCGCTCCTGCCCATAGATGGCGATGTCAGACCGGCGGCCTTGATGGCTCTCTATGAACCGTTCGGACTGCACGAACATGCCGCCTGATCCACAGCACGGGTCATAAACACGACCCTGAGTCGGCTCGAGCATCTCGACAATGGTCTGCACGACCGAACGGGGCGTGTAGAACTCGCCGCCTCGCCGGCCTTCCGCGCCTGCGAACTGCGAGATGAAATACTCATAGGCCCGGCCCAGCCGGTCGCGTGCCTGCCCATGATCGCCGCGCATATCGACGTTTGAGAACAGGTCGATCAGCTCGCCCAGCATGGTCTTGTCGAGCTGGGGGCGCGAATAGTTCTTGGGCAGAACATCTTTCAGGACCTTGATGTTGGCCTGCTCGATCGCCTCCATCGCGTTGTCTATCAGGCCGCCAATGTCGCCCTTCTTTTCGCGACCGGTGGTTACATCAACGAAAGTGATTTCCGGCCGCTTGGCATTGGCCTGGAGGTGCGCCCAGCGTGCTTCGGGCGGGACCCAGAATACGTTGGCAGCGAGATACTCTTCCGGGTCTTCCGGATCGGCATAATCTTCAGCCTCCAGCCGGGCATGCTGTGCCTCGAAGGCTTCGGAGATGTATTTGAGGAAGATCAGCCCCAGCGCGACATGCTTGTATTCCGAAGGCTCGAGATTGCCGCGCAGCTTGTCTGCAGCCTTGAACAGGTCCGCCTCGAAACCAAGGTCGCCGCCGGTGTTGCCGTTTGCCTTGGCAGCTTTTGCCTTTGTCGGCTTGGGCGCGGATGCTTGGCGTTCCTGAACTTCAACAGTCCCACCGGATGCCAGCAGGACGGAGCCACCACGGCCACGGCCGGTCAGGATTGCGCCAGACTCAACCAGCGCATTCTTTACGGCAGCATAGGCTTCCTCCTCCCACTGAAGGGTTTCGCGCAGACGCACATTGCCGGCAGATCCGCCAAGATGCGTCAACGCATCCAGAAACCGCTCTTTGCCTACTTGATCAACCATTCTGCCCCGCTTCAATCGCCTTCAGGCGTTCGTATTCTTCAACTGCCAACACCACGACGACCGCCCGTCCATGCTTCTCGACTGTAACCGGCTCCGCGCGTGCTATGTCGATTAGTCGCCCAAAGTTATACTTCGCATCCTTGGCAGCTAGTATTTGCATTGTTCAACGACCCCGAGCCCGAGGGTTCACTTTTGGCCAAAATAGCCAGAAATGAAAGTGCTTTGAGATCGCTGGCTGATGACGCTTTCCTCGCAGCGGTTGCGAGAGGATCGCGAAATCATCGTTTGGCCACAGCAAAGTAGCTTTCTCCAGTCCCCGACACTGCCGTGTTTGAGCGATAGAGGTCACTTGCCTGAGCAGCCGGTGCCGCGCGGAAGTCATGTCTCGGCGCGTCACCTACGATGCGCCAGTACCCAAACCCTTGATCCAGCAAGACGAGAGCCTTGCGCCCATCTGCGTACTCCAACTCGAGCTTCCGTCCGTGAATCGCGTTGCCAGTCACCTCCAAGGCGACATCGAGACCAAGTTTCTCACCTAGGAACTGCGCCACGTCTTCGCGATCGCCTTCCTGATCCCAGTCGTTGAAAATCCGATATGGCACCCGGTCTTTCTTCAACGGCTGTACGACAACGTCGACTTCAACCGTGTCACCGGCCTTCAGCTCTGCGGCAAGATTCTCGCATGTCCGCAAGAACAGAAGCATGGGTAGCGGGGCATTGAGGTAGCGGTCAGAGTAGGAAATTCTGACCAGCTGGCCAGGATGCCAGATACCTGCGGCTTCCATCTGCTGCTTCAGTTTCGCACCGAAGCGCTTGCCAAACTGTCCTACCGGGCATTGGCCAAAGCCAAGCATGACCTCCACCTTGTCCCCGGGAGCGACTTGGCGCTCCAAGCCATCGGCAGCGATCAAAGTGAAAGACGTCGGCGGAGTAATGCTGCCGGCAACGACCGCATGGGTTTCGCCAACGCCCCATCGTTCACCAGGCTGCGCTGCATTCGCATCGCGTGAAAAGAAGGCCTTGGCTCCGCCAGAGGAGATCAGTTCTGCTATACGACAATTTCCGAAGGGACCGCTTTCAGCCTGCCCAAGACCAAGTCGGAAGTCGTTACGTACTGCCACGTCGCGCAAGAACCGGCGTTCCACCTCTGCCAGGTTGTCGAACGATTTGTGGGACAGAACGAGCGTCATCGGCACGCCTCGGGCTGAGGCAGACGAGAAAAACGACCGCATCTTGATCGAGGATAGTTCGGCGAGGTCAAAAGCCTCCGGCAGAAATACCGTTACGCTATCTCCGCTGCGCGCGCGCAGCAGAATTGTGTTGGCCGCATCGTTGACAGCTTTAGCGTCCGCAACGGCGCGGTCTTCCTCAGGCAACTCGGCATTCTTTTCGAGGAAGGCACGAACAGCGATCAAGGCCGCGCGCCGGTCGAGACGGCCTTGCTGTTTGTAGAGATCTGCGGCCAGCACACAGGCCGAGCACCCCATTTCACATTCCTTGGGGCAATCGAGAACATGAGAAGCCCGCTCAAAAACATGATAGATATCGTCGAGCAGCCGCGGTGTGTATCCGGCACCGCCAGATGCCTCGTCAAACAGATAGATCGAAGGTGCCTTGCGGCCCAACTGGCCATCCCTGGCAGCTACAGCGATCCCCAGTTCGCGCGGCTCAATCCCGAGCCAGCGAGCGAGACTTTCGCGCACTGCGGCCCCGAGCGCCCAGGCAGCACCGTCGTTTTCAAGCCCTGGCACCTGGATCTCGACCACGTCGGTCAGAACCTCGTGTCCCAGAGCCAAGGGGCGCGTAATCGCGTATCCCTGATCGTTGCCCGGACAGCGATCGATCGCCTTCTTGTCGCGCGGCGTAAGCGGCCAGTGATCCTTGAGAGCATCTGTACCCGCTTCTCCGGCTCGTCCGCACTCGAGGCAAATCTCGTAGCCCTTGTCGTTTGGTCCGCGCGAATGGTGGTAGATGTAACCATCGTGCGAAGCACGGATACGCCCACTTTCCGGCTGCAGAAGGGGCTGCCACAAGGCGTCTCCGACGCTGACCTTTGGTGACTTGGGCTCGATGTAGACCGCCTGGTCGGTGTCGGCATGGGGCTGCGCGTTCCAGTCAACCCTGAAACCGGCGGGCTCGAGGAATTGCTCCGTCTTGACGTTCGGATCGCCGCAATGGTCGCAACGCTCGGGCATCTGGTGATCAGAGCCGGCCCCGCCGCATTGATCGCACCACCAAGCCCAGCGCAAGTTTTGCGGCTCTCGCTGGCCGCTATCCATCGGGCTCAACCAATTGAGCGTTACGCCGGCCGACTTCCAGACGAGGCCATCAACCACAACCTCGGCACCAGGAGCATATTCACGGATTGCAATGTCGGCATTGCGAGTTGGGCATTCATAGCGGCGATCTCGCGTACCCTCCTCGTCCGAGCGATGGCGATCCTGCGCCTTTTGGGTTTCAGCGCACAAGGTATCGAAGGGAACAACGGCTGTAGGAAACCCGCTTCCTGGGATCAGTGACCGATTGGCCAGCTCCTTGAGCAGAAACTCCTTGCACAGGCGCCGCGCCTGGAACTCGATTGCTTTCTTTGCAGGACCTTCCAGCGCATCTGCATCGTCCTTCAGGCGCTGCCAGGTCCGTCGGAAGCTTGCGGCCTCCTGTTCGAACATCACAGCCGTGTGCTCACGGATCGCGGTGTCGAATTCGAGACCAGTACCCTTCAGCAGGCGTTTGAGCCCAGCGTCTGTGTTTGCAGCAGTAGTGGGCAGTCGAACCCATTCGCAGAAGGCGTCCACGGGCGGCAGCCCTTCGAAAGGTCGAAGGTCGGCGCGGCAGCCGAAGAAGTCGCCCGTCTTGGTCCGGGCGAACTCGCCATCCACCTCTCGGAACCATTGGGCGAGCAGATAGGCATTCGCGTGGCGCAGAGCGATCCGGTCCGAATCCAGAGACACGCGCGGCGATGCGAGCTTGCGGGCGAGGTAGCTAGCAGGATCGGCGAACGTCTCCAGATCGAGCGGGGTGTTGCGTGCAAGCGTCAGGCTCGTCGAAAACCCTTGGCCCCGTCGTCCCGCTCGACCGGCGCGCTGGTTATAGTTGGCAATCGAGGGCGGAACGTTGGTCATCAGGACCGCCTCAATCGAGCCAATATCGACGCCCATTTCCATCGTCGTCGAGCAGGCAAGGAGGTTGATGTCGCCTTGCTTGAACTGCTCCTCGAAATCCCGCAGCCGGTGTGGAGGCTGCTGCGCGCTATGTTCTTCGGCACGCAGATAGGGGGTCGCAAGCGCTGCCTGATCATGGAGGTAAGTCCATAGATGCAGGCCGCGTAGGGACCACACCAGCTCGTTGTCAGTCAGCCAGTCAGCCAGTCTTTGCTTGGCTTCGGAATTGAGTGGCCGGGTATGCGGCAGCTTCGGGAATTCGACTTCCGCGACCACCTTGCCGTCGAACCTTCCGGTTCCCGTGGTGACAAGGTTTGGTGAACGACCGAACGCGAGCCGGGGCAGCACCCGCCGTGTAAGCGGGCATTGCCAGGCCTTGGTCACGGCTTCGATCTCTGCGGCCTTCTCCAGGCGCAAACTGAATGTGCCGCCGACACCGGAGAGAAGCGGCGCCATGTGTTCCCACGCTGTGCGAAGGAGTTGATTGATTTCGTGGCGATCGCGCGGCTCCGAGATATCCAAACCCAGGGCGGTAGCAAGAAGGAGGACGGAGTCTGGCTGGCGGCCCTTCGTGTTGACCGAGGGCCAAATGAGATCTCGCTTCGCTCCGGGCGGCTGGTCGGGACCAATAACGTTCCTCGGTCGGGCCCTACCGGGCATCCAACGAGCATCCGCGTCATCGACGTCCAGCGCGAACTGACCTCGCAAATAGTCAACCATGAAGTACAGGAAGTCGCGCCAGTCCTCGATTGAGTAACCTTTTTCTGCAACGGCCTCGGGCAGCTTTTCTTTGCCGATCCGCTCGATGTCGGGGAAACGCAAGCGTGCAAGACCCAGCGTTTCCATGGCGTTGGCGTTACGTGGTCTGCGGGCGAGTTCACGCAGCATCATGAAGCGCGCAAGAGCTTCGCGATTATCATGATAGCGCTCGCTGCGATCAAGGTCCCAGACCTTGGCCATCATGCCGATCGTCGGCTCCGACGCGAGAGCCGATACCAGTTCCTTCCAAGCAATGCCGGCTGCGCCGACCCCGTTAAGCTCGGCGTCGATCTTGGCGATGTCGTCCTTGAACGAAGGCATTTCATCGACGAGGCTCGCGAGCTTTGCACGCTTCTGGATTAGTTCCTGCCGCTTTTCCTCCGGGAGATCGCTGCCTTGCGCCGCCTTCTGCACTGCATGGTAGATGAACCCGCGAACAAATCCGCGCTCACCGTTGGTCTCGATATTGGCGGCAAACCGGGCTGTGCCCTGTCGGCTATCGGAGAAGCTGATGAGCTGGCGACCATCGAAAGGCAAAGCATGCTCTGCCTGGTGCGGTGAAACACCCTCCAGGAGGATTGGCGCTGCATTCTGGGTCAGGAACGGCGTGCCGAAACGGAAAGACAGCATCGCAGGCCTTCCGTGGCGCTTGTTGCTGAGGCACGCAGGGCAGCGACCCTCGTTCAATTGAGTCAGCTGGAATTGGCCCGCGCCATCGTTCAATTCGCCGCTGATGACGTCAAATCCAACAGGCGTCGACTGGGACTGCATATTAATAGCGATCAGACGCGGATGCCCGATGCCATCAGGTTGCCTGTCGTCCTCCTCGTCATCCTCATGGTCGCGATCGCGGTAGCTGTTTTCGCGAAACTCGTCGGTGTCTTGATCGCTTCGCCGCGGCAGGACCCTGTCACCCAGATCGTCCGCAGGCAGGAACGGCTCGCCACAATCCGGGCAGCTCTGGATCTCAAACACAAGCGACTGGCAGTGCGGGCAACTGTCTTTCTGATCAAACAGGACGGGTCCAAACGGCCAGCCCTCCGGCCGTGTGCCTCCAGTGCAGTCCGAGTTAATGCAGGTCCACAGGCCAGGAATCGCGCGCGTGAAACTGTGCGCGCGCATCGGCAGGACTGGTCTCGCCTCGTTGGCGTTGTGCGCAGACAGGTCGAGCAGGATCTTTTCGGCAGACGTCGTCACAGACGACAGCGACGAGATGGTCTGCGGCTTTTCTTCGAGCATCTCGGCTACCACGCGGGCCGCCGGATCGTCTGATGCGGTCAGCACCTTCGAAAGGTCCACCGGTTGCGGCTTGCCGATCACAACATGGGTGCGATCGAGAGGAACGCCGGCGATATCGGAGAGAAACCTCTGGAGCGAAGCAACCGCCTCCGCGTCATCCGCCGACCCTATCGTGGCTGAGGTTGCCACAAAGCGGACCTGATCGGGCGTCACATCGAACGCATTCATGACGCGTCGGAGCAACAGGGACAGCTCCGCAGCGGCTGAACCGATGTAGCTGTGCGCCTCGTCGATCACGATCCAACGCAGCTTGCCCCGAGATGCATCGAGTATCTGACGGTCCTCACGACGGATCGTCATGTACTCCAGCATCGTCTGGTTCGTGACGAGGATGGGTGGCGGATTTGCGCGAAGGGTTTCACGGTAGAGAACCTGATGCGGGATTTCGTGCTCGGCCTTGTCGCGGCTTGATTTCCGCGCCGTTCCCATCAGCCCATTGTAGAGTCCGAAGCGTACATCGCCGGTCAGCGGTTTCGTCCAGGCCGTGAGGCGCTTCTCCTGGCTCGCGATCAGCGCATTGAGCGGATACAGCATAAGGGCCCTCACGCCTGTCAGCTGACCCTCTGCTTCAGACGCGCGTACCAGGTCATCGAGCAGCGGAACGAGGAAACACTCGGTTTTGCCTGAGCCCGTTCCACTGGAGACCAACACGGATTGAGGTTCGGCAGTGCTCAGCAGCTCCCAAGTGCTCAGCTGGTGGGCGTAAGCCGGATAGTCGAACCGCAACTCTTTATCCGGCGTTTGCGTGATCGCTTCAATCGTGCGGGGATGGAGCAGCGAGGCTAGTTCATCAGGGCTTTTGCCGGACGAAACATAGCCCGGCGCGGCCTGAAAGAGCTGTTCCGACAGCAGAGCACCCTTTGAGGGATCGGTGCTGGCAAGATTGTGGCGAAGGAAAGCGTTCAGACCCTCATGCCTTATGCCTGCCCGGGACACGACCGCTTCTGCGAGGCCGGCCCGCAAGCGCCGATGGACATCCATCGGCGACAGACGAGCAGGCTGGGGCATATTGTTAGCGGTCATTCTTAAGCTCCGTGAGGGCGTAGCCATAGGCCTTGGCAAAGTATGCAGGATGACGTCGCTCGACGTCTTTCACCGTGAGAATCTGTCCCTTGTCGAGTGTGACCCGCCCCATAGCCGCCAAGGCCGCCACAAACGGTGCATCAAAGACCCGCATGAGGGATTCGAGGAAATTTTCCTTTGGGAGCAGATCGTGGAAGGCGGGACGGAAAGGGTTGAAGCCGCTAGCGTCCGTGCTGATGCCCTCGCTGGTATGGTCGGTGAAGTGACTGCGCACGTCCTCCCAGGTCGCCGGCGAAAAATCGCGACAAATCAGCGGGGCCAGCTGCGGTGCGCGCGCTGCGATTTCATTCTGGCGCTCAGTGAGCCTCGTTAACGCCCATTGGGGATCGTCCAGCCGGGTAACGAGATAGTATCCTTGGGCCTGGAAAGCAGCATCCCATGCGCCGTAAGGCAAAAGGGTCCAGCTCGAACAAAGCCCGTCGAACAATTCGAGAACGGTCGACAAGTGCTGCTCTTCACAGCGGTACAGCAACAGGGGAGCAAGTGCACCGGCGTGTACCAGTTTGCTGAAGATCTCGAATGTCTGTGGTGGGAGACCGTTGAGCGACAAGGCCAGCTTCATGACGACCTGGATCGTCTGACTGGCCTCGGCCGTCGTTGGGGCATGAGCTATTTCGGCGACGAGGGACTGCAGGTCCTCTTGCGCCTGGACGAATGGCTGGGCCATGGCCCGGCCAAGTCGATGCTGCGGAACTTCGTGAACCGGGTCGCCTGAGACAAATTTGGGCCGAGTAAGGACGCGGGAGCCCTCGCGGAGATAGACAAGCCAATCACCATTGAGGCGCGGCAAGTGAATCAGCTGGCCTCCAAGGCCACTCTGCATACCGTCGTAACTGCCAAATTCTAGCTCTTTCTCGGGAGCCCCAAGGGAGCGGCCGCACACCCGAACATCTTCACCGACTATCGCGGTTCTCGGACGGAGCCCTCCGTTTGGCTCCCACTCGAGGGTGTTTCCAAACTCCGTGACATACCAGTGGTCATTGCTCCCGTTGTGAAAATCGAGCCTGACCTGAGCGTCGATGCCAAGGGGGCGCATCAGGGCTGCAATATCCGTTCGCAGTGCCGACAGGCCAAGTTCCCCATCGATTCGCCAGTCGGCGTCCAGCGCAGCACCCGCATGATGAGCGACTTCACCCATCAGGATCGAAGTCGAGGGGACGCGTGCCACTGTGTCACGCAGATCGGCAAGGCCAAGAACTGCGTCGCGAGGCAGGAGGTCTCCGCCCCATGTTGTGAGCCATTCCTTCGATTGGAGCGGAACCTTCAGGTCGAATGCAGAAGCCTGAGCGAGAGCCAGGCGTAAGGTCAGCAAGGCTCGGCGCGGTGGATCAATCCTGATCCTCCAGCTGTGCTGCGAACTGGGCGTTTCCTCGCCGAGCACAGCGTCCCAGTCCCAACCGCTCAGTTCAATATCGGCATAGGTCCCGTTGCTCCGCTGTGTCAGCTCAAAAGCAGCGGGCAATACGAACGCAGTCAGTCGATCGCGCACATGGCCTGTTGATCCATCGAGCCAAGCGAATTCACACAACCCTGGCCCGGCAGCGGCCAAGTCTTCAGACCAGCTACGTTGACCCGCAAACCTCCAACGAACCTCTCCCCGGGATGCGACCCGGTGAGACAGACCATCTGACACCTGAGCATGGAGCGGGTGCTTGAAGAGCTGTTCGCCGTCAGGCGACTGCACTCCGGAAACTGAATTGGCCACGATCGAGAGCCGATCCTTACGATCCGCACTCTGCCCGGTTCGGACAAGGAAGCTGTCACCATTGCTCTTCTGAGCGATGATTGTGCCCGCGCACCGATAAAGGCGGCGCCCTGGAGCGAAGGCAAAATCTTCGAGCTCGATCTCGGCGTTGCCGTCCTTTCCTCGGACCGACCAGTCCTGTGAAACATCGATCAGAACAGGCTCCGCTTTGTAGGCGCCGGAGCCTTGGCCGATGAGAGCAAAGGCTGTGTGCTGGGCATTTGTGCTGCGCCGTTCAAATACGCGCAGCCCACTGCTCACCCGCTTCCCTCCGGGCAGCATGAAGCTGCGCGCCAGCCGATCTCCGCGTGCGTGAAATTCGGCCGTAACCGGAAGGTCGAATGGAAACTCGATTGCAGCTTCGCTCCGCATCGGTCTTGCGATCCAGCGGTTGGCGTCTTCGTGCTCAAGATATGCAAGTCTGCCGGAGATGCGGTCTGCCAAGCCATCGGAGGGCTGGAGGAATACGCGAACGTGATTGCCGGGCGAAAGCAGCTGATCCTTATCATCCCATCGTCCGTCGAGATGGAAATCGAGGCATTCACGCCATTCTTCGCCATGTTGGGAAATCAGCCGGCCAACGCGAATGCTGCCGCTGCTGGAGAGTTTTTTTGCTTCCAGCAGCGTATCGATCAGACCCGCCGCCGCCCCGTCCAAGGTCATTGGCAATTCATCGCGCCAGTCCTCGTAGGCCTGGTCAAGGCGCGCCGAGTACGGACGACCGTCGGCGGGTACTTCCTTGTCAGCGAATGCCCGCAACTCCACAATTTTGAGCGCCAGCTCGCCGCAGATCGCGTACATTTCCTGGCTGCGCCAGATTGTCGGCAGCAGGTATTCGTTGCGCTCACAGGTGGCCACTGCTGTGCCGATGTCCTGCGCGTCTGAGCCTAGAAGCTCGCCAACAGCCCGTTCGAGAAACTTTCTTGGCCAGCTTGCTCCGCTCGCCATCGCGGCGGCCGGGAATCCGCCCTGACGCGCCAGGTTGGATAGCCGTTGATTGCCGTGGGCCGTAATAAACGGCTCGATACCCCAGGCGCGAAACCCCTGGTCGGCCAGATCACGCCATTCACCTTGCGAAAGCCGCAGCCCGAGTACCGTCTCAATGTCAGACCAGCGTTGGACGCCGCCCTGATAGCGCCTTTCCCGGCAAGGGCAGCATGATCCTCCAGCGTGTCCATCCGCCTTTGCTGGAAACGCCGATGGACGTGTTCGACAAGTCGGTGTTCACGCCCAACGACCAGTTCTTCGTCCGCTGGCACTGGGCCGACATCCCGACCTCGATCGATGTCGAGACTTTCCGCCTCAACGTCTTCGGCCACGTCAACCGGCCGCTGTCGATCAGCCTCGCTCAGCTGCTGCGCCTTCCACGGGTCGAAATGGCGGCGGTCAATCAGTGCTCGGGCAACAGTCGCGGGCTATTCCAGCCGCGGGTCGCCGGTGCCCAATGGGGCAACGGCGCGATGGGCAACGCCAAATGGCTCGGTGTGCGGCTACGCGACGTGCTCGACCTCGCGGGGGTCAAGGCAGGCGCGGTACAGGTGCGCTTCGGCGCGCTCGATCAGCCGGTCGTGGCGGGCGCCCCTGACTTCGAGAAGGCACTCGACATCGACCATGCCCGCGACGGCGAGGTGATGATCGCCTTCGGCATGAACGGCGAGCAACTGCCGCTCCTCAACGGCTTTCCCTGCCGGCTGATCGTGCCGGGCTGGTATTCGACCTACTGGGTCAAGATGCTGAACGCGATCGAGTTACTGCCCGGCCCTGACGACCAGTATTGGATGGCCAAGGCCTACAAGATCCCCGCGACACCCGGCGCGAATGTCGCGCCCGGTGCCAAGGACTTCCCGACTGTCCCCATCAACCGGATGATCCCGCGCAGCTGGATGACGAGCCTGCCCGATGGTCAGGCCATCGCCTATGAAGCGTCGATCCCGGTCGGCGGGATCGCGATGGGCGGCGATTGCGGCGTCGCCAAGGTCGATGTGTCGTCGGACGGTGGCCGCACCTGGTACAGGACGACGCTCGGCGCGGACGAGGGCAGGTACAGCTTCCGGCGCTGGGATGGTCGCGTGCCGCTGCGACGCGGGCCCAACCCCATCATGGTGCGCTGCTGGAATACCAACGGCGTCGCCCAGCCGATGAAGCCGATCTGGAACCCGGGCGGGTTCATGCGCGGCAACATTGAGACCACCACCATCATCGCGGCTTGAGGAGCGAGTAGCATGAAGACCCTCTCCCCCGGCGTGCTGGCCGCTGGCCTGATCGGCCTGACCGGCATCATCCTCGTCTCGATCGGCGCGCCGAGCAGCCGCAAGGCGCCCGTTCCGATATCCGAGACGTCCGAGCCGGCGCCGCCCGCCAGCGTGTCGGCGCGCGGCTTTTCGCTTGCCTCAACTAGCGTTGACCTGCCGGTCGACGACGCGACCTATCCCGACGGCCCGCACGCCGACGTTATCAACGCCAACTGCACCTCGTGCCACTCGGCCAGCATGGCGCTGACCCAGCCTGCGCTATCGGCGGACCAGTGGAAGGCGACCGTCACCAAGATGCGTGAGGTGTACAAGGCGCCGGTGGCCGAGAAGGACGTTGATGCGATCGTTGCTTATCTCACCGCTATGCCGAGCCAGAAGGTGGCACCCGCGACCGGCAAGGCGCAGGACCCGGACCCCAAAGTGGCTCCTGATGTCTCAGGTGGAACCGGCTAACCGATCTACTTGCATAATCCCGAAATACCATCGTGAAACGGGAACATGGGCAGAAAGCAAAACGCTTTGGAACTGCACGTCGAGCAAGTCGGCATTGGCAAGCGTGGTCACCTAGGTCGTGGCGCGGCCCACAGTTCGGGACGCGCATTTAGCCATCCAGTCATCCACTCCGCCAGATACCGGTGATCGCTCCGACTGCCGTGGTAGTCGCACGCTGTATTCTCCGGCGTGAAGTCCGGCAGCGACGGGAACTCGATGCGCAGAATGCCGGCGTTGGCGGCTGCGGCGCGAATAGCATCCTGAGCATTGGAACCGAGCTGCCGCACAGACGCATCGTTGCTCTTGGCGAGGTCGGGCCACGGCAGCACCAGCGTTGCTCCGGGCGACCTTTCATGGATCGTGGCGATGAACTGCTGGTAGGCGCGCACATAATTGCCGGCGAGCGCGATCTGATCCGGCCAGCGCTCGCCCGGGCGAATTGCCGTCGCGAAATCGTTGAACAGCAGCGCGACCACGACTTGTGGGTGCCATGATGGGTTCTGCCACACCGCAGTCCCGCCTGGCAGCGTGCGCGGGTAGAGCGCTGACATCACGTCCTCTGGCTCGGTGCCGCCGTAGTTGCGCACGAGACCACGGCCAGACATGGCGTTGATCTGATAGTCCGCATCGATCGAGCGTGCGACCAGTGAGGGCCAAGCCGCCCCGCTGTCCGTTCGCAGCCGCACCTCCTCCTTGGTGCACTTTCGCGTGTCGGATCGGATGCCGTAGCCGGTCATGCCTGAGTCGCCGATGAACTCGATCTGTCGCGATCGTGGCGGGGGTGGCGGCAACGCCGTTTCACCCCGCGGAACGAAGAAGCCGTTGAAGGTGCGCGCGAAGTCGACGCTCTCCGTCACCTTGTCGAGACGCACCCGGTGCCGCCCCGGCCCCAGTCCTGTCACCACCACCTCGGCCCGCCCTGGTTGCGCTAAGGGCATAGCCGCGGCACCATCGATCGTGAACCGGTACTCGTTCTTGTCGTCATCGAATTTCAGCAGCAGCCGATCGCCAACGAAGGCCGCCTCCCAATATACAGCCGGCCATTGGTGAACATAGGCGCGTGCGCCTTTTGGAGCGGGCGGCGCGAGCGGCGACACAGCAACGCGACCGCCGATGTGAACCGGCAGCGGGTGGTCGCCCTTTTTCAGGCTGTGGTTGGTCTCGTCCCTGGTCACTGTCATTGCGGTCCGGGCAGGAGCCGCCAACATCGCCCAAGTCGCCAGAGCCAGCGCCAACATTGATCATTTCCTCCCGCGCGGGTTGGCGATCGCCTGTCTCTCTCAAAGCACATCGCCCGAACGAGCTGCCCCATGCACTTGAAAAATGCGCTTCGCCAAGTCCACGCCGATAATCATATCCTTCATAGACCGTCCTCCACTGAATGTGTCGCAGGCCTAGCATGACACAGCTGACGCCTGCGGATAGGGGGCGGACGGCAACCACCCCATCTATTCAGATGTCGTTTCTGCTTACAGGCAAACGCGGCAGGTGGGACAGGACATAAGGAAGTCGCTCGATATTGAATGCTTTAGCGAAATACCAACCTTGAAGGTAATCGCAGCCGAGATGTTGAAGCAGTTCTGCCTGCTCGCGTGTCTCGACGCCTTCGGCGGTGACAACCTTGGCCATACTATGAGCGATATCAATCACGCCCCTCACGATGGCCAAATCCTCGACACTTGTCGTCAGATTGGAGACAAAGCTACGGTCAATCTTGATGCGATCGATTGGCATCCGCCGCAAATGGGTGAGTGATGCGAATCCGGTGCCGAAATCGTCTAGGGCTATTTCGACGCCCGCTTCGTGCAAACGCGAAAGGCGTCCTTCCAGATGCTGAAAGTCACGACCGAGAAACACGCCTTCCGTGACTTCGACACAGAAGCGGTCTGGCGCAATCCCTGTTTGCAGAGAAAGTTCGAAGAAGCGATCCACGAAGGCGTCGGAGCGGAAATCAGCATTAGTAACGTTGATTGCTATGCGCCCCACGGGAAGGCTCTCACCGTCTATCACCTCCATACCCTCGAAAGCTTGCTTGACCACGAACATGCCGATCGCGGCTAGAAGTCCCGGATCATCCATGTCTACCAGAAATGCGTTTGGTGTGATTAGACCCTGATCGGGATGGTTCCATCTCAAGAGCCCTTCGAGTGAGATCGGACTGTGAGGGTCAGATGGAACGAGAGGCTGATAGTAGAGATGGAACTGGCCCCGATCGAGACCATCCGCTACAGCATGAAGTAACTCGCTCTTGCGTTCCGCTACTTCTCGGAGACGCGGAATGAAAAACTTGGCCTGATCACGTCCCAGCGCCTTGGAACGGTAGAGTGCCATATCTGCCGCCTTGAACAGTTCGTCCAATGAACTGGCGTGTTGTGGAAAAGATGCGACTCCGATGCTTGCTGAACAACGGCGCGTCGTGGTGCTAAGCTTGACGGGCTCCCTGAGGCTTGTGAGTACCTGGTCCAAGAAAGCGAGCACATTATCGTCCTGAATCCCGGTCATGACGATTCCGAATTCATCGCCAGCGATTCTGGCAACGAAGACGTCAGGCGTCACGAACAAACCGAGACGCTCGCTAAAGATTGTCAAAAGCTCGTCGCCGATGTCGTGGCCGAACGTGTCGTTGATCTCCTTAAACGTATCAATGTCGAGCAGCGCGAGATGGACGGAGGAAGGGGGGCAGCCGCTGATGTTGAGTACGCTTTCAAGATGTTCTTGGAACCGCCTGCGGTTGGGGATGCCAGTCAGTGAATCGACGCTGACTATCCGTCGAAGCATCGCTTCTGCCTCATGGCGTGCGGTGATGTCGAAGCGGATGGCCGTATAGCTATCCACTTTGCCTTTAGCGGTGATGTGGGGAACAATGGTTGTGTCCACCCAGTAGTGGGTGCCATCCTTTCGCCGGTTGCAAATCTCACCGTGCCAAACTTTGCCGTTGGCAATTCGACGGTACATGGCACGGAAGAAGGCCACATCATGCATGCCCGAATGCAGCATACGATGGTTGCTGCCGATCAATTCCTCCTGCGAGTAGCCGCTGATCTCGCAGAATTTACTATTGACGAAGGTGATTGTGCCGCGAACGTCCGTCATTGCGACAATTGCAGCACTATCAATTGCATAACGAATAAATTCCATCTCAGAATGGATAGAAGAGAGAGTTGTTCTTTTGGCGTGTGCATTAGTTGAGTCGGCCATTAATCTATACTTATCTAGAAACTTCGTCTCTTTGCAAGCTCAATACACCGGATCAGTATTGTGTTCTTGCGCTCGCTCGTTAGTGCGTTGATCGATTTAAAGACAAGATGGTTAACGTTCCCCTATCCTGCGTTTTCGAGGTAGTTTGCGCATTCGCCGGGTTCGATGGTTGAGACGAGATGGCCGATGTGTCGCCATGTTTCCTCGATCGTTCGCTTCTGAGCGATCCGCATCCAGTGCTTGATCTTGGCGAAGGCCTGCTCGATGGGGTTGAGCCTGCATTCCCCAAGTGGCGTGTCGTTTGAGGTGAAGATCGCCTGTATCCGAGCGCTAGACAAGGATTTTCTGCCGCAAGCGGCACCTGCGGTCGCGCAGACTGCTGGATCTGGACGGATCAGACCGCGAAGCCGCTGTTTCCTTGCCCAGGGGCGGCGTTTTTCAGCGCAGCGGACAGATCTGTCCAGCCGCTTTCGTTCAGTTTGAGCGTGGATCGCGATCATGCGCATAGCGGTGGCGCTCGCAATCGGCGGATAGCGGCGAGGATGGCGCGTACCATCGTGCCGGTGACAGCGACCTCGGCCAGCTGGAAGGTGATGGTGCGGGCGTGACGGACCACACGTGCCCCGATCTTGATCAGCTTCAGTTGCAGGCTGGTCAACGACCAGTCGGCCATGGCCTCGGGCAGCTCGATGCAGCGCAAGAAGGTGGCCAGGTTGTACGCCAGGGCGTGCAGTTGCAGCCGCACCTCATTGTCGCGGAACTTCCGGCACGACAGCCGCGTCCAGCGAAAGGCGTATTTGCCCTCTTTGATGTGCTGCTCGGCGGTGCCGCGCTGGTTGTAGAACCGCACCACCCAGTCCGGCTCCATCGGCAGGTTGGTGACGATGAAGCCGACACGCGGGAACAGTTCGCCCGGATGCCATTCGATCTTGGCGATCACCCGGCGCTCCTTGTCCCAGGACGCCGCCTGATACTCGAATTCCTCGAAGAACCGCTTGACCTTGGTCAGTGACGGCCGCCCGACAGGGCGCGTTAGCCGATGCGCGATCTTGTCCTTGAGGACCGCGTTTGCGGGCAGCCGGATGGCGTAGAAGAACCGCGCTTCTTCCAATCGCTCATAGATCGCCGGGATCGCGTAGGCAGCATCGGCCCGGAAGAACCTGCCACCAAGGTCGCGCTCCGCGTAGCGCGCAATGACGGGGTCGAGAACATCACGCCAGCCATCGGCGCTGTGGACGTTGCCATGGCGCAGGGCGCAGCGTTCCAGCATCCCGAACTGGTTGAACAGAAAGTTGGGGTGATAGCAGCTACAGTCGAAATGGCCATTCCAGGCGGACCCTTCCTGGTCGCCATGGGTCGGGCTGACCGAGCTGTCCATGTCCAGAACGATGTACTTCAGCCCGTTACGGTCATGGAACCGGTCGATCCATTGCCCGTTCAGGTCGGCCAGCGCGGCACGGTTCCCGGCCAGAGCCAGCGTCTCGGTCTCGAACCGTCCCATCTGCGATGCCGAGGCCGCTTGTGCATCGACCGCTCTGCCGCCGACAACTTGGCGCATGACCGGATCGCAGGCGAGACGGTTGGCGTCGTTGACATCCTCGTATCCGGCCAGCCGCCCAAAGACTGATTGCCGGAACAGGGCGTCGAGCCGATGGACCGTGTTCTTGCCAGAGCGAGTATCGCGCAGCGCCGCTGACGCCAAATCGGACAACCCGAGCGCGTCATCAAGCTCGCGCATCACCAGAAGGCCGCCGTCGGAACTGAGCTGCGTGCCGCGAAATTCCAGCCGCACGCGAGGGTCGAAATCCACCCGATCTGCCCGTTGCAAGCCCGCACCCTCTGGGTGATCCATGAAACGCGCCCATCGCAGCCTTCAACACCATGTTTTATATAGGAAATATAATGGTCAGGACAGCGAAATCAGCGCCTTACTTGGGAAATGTGGGCTGATATGATCGCCGAAACCAGTCTGCGGCCCACAGCACAAAGGCTGGCGCCAGTGATGGACGTTGCCAGTCAGACGGGAGGCCGGAAGATAACTTCTTCTCCATGCGCTCGAACATTCCGGGCGCAAGCTTGTAGCGGTAAAGCGGCAGGCCGGTTGGCCGAGGCAAGCCCAGTTCGGCGCTTGCTTTGCCCAAGGGATGAGGACCCGTATCTGCGGCTCTGGCCAGCTGGATCGCCCGGATCACCAGAAGACGCGAACCACCTGTCGCCTGAATTGCGTCCGCAATCTTGCGCAGCTGAGCAGGATCGTTGCGCGCAGCTTCGATTTCAGCCTTGAAATCGCGTTCCTGCATTGCTGAATCGCCCCCTGTAACTGCATTATCGCCCGGTAACGGGCGTTACCCACCGTGCGCTAACCATCAATGAACATTACTTTATAATCAATGATGGAGGACGAGACTTTCAGTGCATCAGAGACGAACTTCGTGAAGCTCTATCGTAAAAAGCATTGACTACACAGGACCAGCGGGCGCTCATGACCCCGTCGATACCTCGCCCCAAATCCCAGATGACAGAGTCCCCGTTGGCGAGCCGGGCTTTAACGAAACGATCGTGCAGGTCTCCGACGGATCGGCGTGACTTTTGCGCCAGGTGCAACTGCACCGATGCCAGCATGCGGTTCCATCGATCTTCGAGATCTTTGCGTTGATCGTTAGTGCTTTCGGGTTCCCGCGTCTGAACCGAGTCCGCATCGAAGGTCACAACATGGACGGCGGCGATTTGTGAAGCGAGCTGACCAAAGCGACTGATGAAGCTGATGAGTCGTCCCCGCGCTTGCCCATCAGCGCAGCAGTACGGATCCTGAATCTCAAGCAGTGCGATTTTCGCATCCCGGACGTGCTGCTCAAAAATGGTCCAGTCTCTCTGCCCATATTGTTCGAAGACCACGCGCTGAACGTGGGAAGCCCGTGCTTCTGCCGCTTCAACGGGAGTTCGCACCGAGAGAATCGGGCGACGAACCAGCGGGCTGTCCAACGGCGCTGAGACGACCTCGTCGACTGTGTCCTCTGATGGCGCGCTTCTGTCCTCAGTCGGACTGGGCGTTGCCGCTTCCTCAGGCGCGGGCGGCAAGGATTCGCTCGCTGCGAATTTGGGCGTCTCATCACTGACCTGGGGCTCTGTCGCAGCGAGGCGTTCAATGCTGTAACTAGCCTGCTCCCGGGCAGTTTGGGGCTCCGTTTCGGGCGTTATGGCGGATTGATCTTGTCGCTCGGCCCGCTTCCCGTCGAGCACGTCTGCAAGCAAGTCCTCAACATCCCGCTCGCTCTCGGGCGGCATCAGCAGGCCACGGCTCAATGAGCGCTTGCGCTCCATGAGGGCATCGAGACGCTGATCGAAGCTCGACGGACCGATCGCCTCATCGGGATGGATAGCCATCGGAATGTGGATCGTGACCGGACGTGTCTGACCGATACGGTAGGCGCGGTCGGTGGCTTGGTCCTCGACAGCTGGGTTCCACCAGCGCGAGAGATGGATCACATTGTTGGCGGCGGTGATGGTGAGTCCAACACCCCCTGCCTTGGGAGACAGAATGAGTACGTCAAAGGCGGACGCTGAGCTCTGGAATGCGTTCACCATCTCCTGGCGCTTATGACCTGCCACCTTGCCGCTGATGCACATCGGCCTGTGCCTGAGGTCGAAGCGCTCCTGGATAGCCATGGCCAAAAAGGCCTGCATTTCCAGATCTTCGCAAAACAGCAGTGCCTTCTCGCCGCGCTGTTTAACGTCCTCGAGAATCTCGAACGTCTTCTTCAAGCGCGCCGACTGGGAAACGTAGGCGTCAATATCCGTGACGCCGCGCGGCGCCAACGGATGGAGCGATGTCCCGCGCAGCATGTGCAGTACTTTGAGCATCGCGCCTTGCTCGCCGCTTTCACGAAGCGCGCGCGCTCTAGCGAGCACGAGATCATAGGCCTGCGCCTGGGCAGGTGGCATTTCGACCGCGTATTTGCGCGCTGTTTTCTCGGGCAGACCGGTGAGGATCTCGTCTTTCATGCGCCTGAGCATGAAGGGTGGGAACTCGTCGTCACGCTCGACCAAGCGTTGCTGCAGGTCTTCAAGGCCTGCCAGATCGTTCGCCGGATAGCTGCTTTCGAACTCCCGGCTCGATCCGAGGAACCCTGGGTAAACTGTATCGGCAATCGACCAGAGATCCTGCAGCCGGTTCTCGACAGGGGTGCCGGTCATGGCAATTTGCAGGCGACCATTGAGCGCCTTAGCTGCCCGGGTCATTTGGCAGGCCGGGTTCTTAAGCTTCTGGATTTCGTCGTATACGATCGCATCAAACGGAATGCGCGCAAAGCTCATGTGATAGTCGCGCATCGTTTCATAGGTCGTGAGAACGATCCCAGCGTCTTCCCACTCGCCGGCATCCAGCCGTGAGGTGCCGCCGCGAATGTCGCTTCCAGCCTCCAGCCGGTAGCTGCGCAAGTTTGTCCCAAATGCTTCAATCACGGGCCCGATCAGGCCAGCCTCGACGTGTTGAGCCAGTTCTGCTTGCCAATTCTTAAGCAGGCCGGTTGGCGCAACGATCAGCACTGGTTTGGGGTGGGCCGAGTTGGATCTCAGCCAGAGCAGGAACATGAGCGCCTGGAATGTCTTGCCCAGGCCCATATCGTCGGCGAGCAGGACGCCGGGCAACCTGCGTTCCCATGCTTCAGTCAGCCAGGCAAACGCTTCGCGTTGGTGAGGCTTTGGCTCGGATTTCAGACCTTGCGGAAGGGCCGGAACCTGAAATGCCTCTGGAGCGGACTTCGGCCGAGGCAGACGCGCATAATCGAGTTGCTCGAAATTCTCCCCGACCTGCAGAAAGAAGATGTCGACCGGTTCACGTTCATCCTCAGATCGCGATTGGTCTCCTGTCTCCGCTGCGAATTGCCGCTCAAGATCGGCAATTCCGCGCGTTGCCTGAAGGGTAGCCGGGGTGGCGGGGATGCTTTCGTCGCGCCAGGCGACGGTTTCGTCTCCCGCCTTGATTGCCGTCTCAAGGTCGCCAGCGAGAATCTCAGCGTCACCGGGAGCCAAGGCAATGTGCCGTGCATCGGGAGGGTCACCGACCCTCAGGCCGAAGCTTTCGGGCAGCCAGCTGTTGGGCTTCGGCTTGATCCAAGGCAGGACCGGTTTTTGCCAGACCTCGATCCCGCTGACACGCTCCGAAAACTGTTGCGTCTCGATAAAAAGCCGGTCGGCCGCTTCGTCATCGCCAGTAGCATCGAGTTTCAGCTCTTCGCGCAAAACCCGCTGGGGAGAGCGAAGGAACTCGCGCTTTTCTTGCGAGCTGCTGGCCTGCTTGGTCCGAACGATGTCGAGGGCCTTGCCCAGCAAGGGGTCGAGGAACAGCAGCGTTCCGTCGGAAAGGAGGTAACTACGCCGCCCCCCTTCCTGGCTCCGAAATCTGCGCTGGAAATGCAGGGTATCCTGCGGGGTCAGCAAGGATGCTTCATTTTCATCGACGAGGTCACCCTCCGTCGTTTCGCCCACATGTCTTGAAAAGAGGACCGGGTCAAAGTCGAAGCGACCATGATCGGTCTTTGCATTCAACGAGAAGTTTGCAGCGTAGGCAATGCGAATGCGTTCCAGGAACCCGTCGGCTTCGATGCCGACCCCGAGCTTATCGCCCAGTAGTTCACGAAGCTCGGCAAAGGCTGCTCTTCGTTCGTCGGCGTCACTGGCTGCCTTCACCGCTTGTGCAGCCAGGAAGACAGAAAATACGGGCTCTGGAATGCGGCTGACGCGGCCTCCTTCTCGCACACGAACGCCAAGAATATCAGCACGGACCGGCGCGCCGCCGCGGCGCATCCACTTCGGATTGACCGTGATTGATCCTTCGGCGAGCGATCCGCTCGAGTTCAGCTGTAGTGTCAGAGGCGTGGCGGGCGGCAAGCCGAGGGCAAAAGCATCGGCCTCGTCGAGTTGGGCGGCAATGTGAGGGGGCAGGACAACCCCTCCGTCCTCTTCAACAATTTGCCCTTCCTGATCGAACGAGCGTGCGAGCGCCAAGGCTGCTTGCCCTGCTTCGGGAGCAACCTTGGGCCATTCCGAGTATGGCACCGTTTCGCTTGACGCCCGTTTGAACAGCCCGCCCGGCCGCTCGCGCAACAGTGTGATCGCCTCGCTGCCATCGCCCTGTTGGGTTGCGACGAATTTGGTGCTTACCATCGATCGTTCCAGTTCCGCCCACGGCCTTTCCCAAACCGCGGGTGCAAGATTGATGTCCGGCGATTAATTATCCCCGCAAACTTGCCTTCCCAACCCGGGCTTGCAGGCACGTGAGATTCATACTCGAAGTCTGTCCGACCGGCCGTGGTCCGCAGTTTTCCGCCGTCGTATATCTTTGCGTAAAGCTTCGGAGCATTCGGATCGCTATCACTCCAAAAGCGGCATGACCCGTTGTCGCTCCACTCGGAAATCCTGAGATCGCCAATCTGCATGATGATTGAGGAAGATGAGGCTGGGCCGCCTCGAATAATTCCATATTCCGGGCGTTCGCCGCTTTGTCTGATGAGATACTCGATTTGGTTGCGGGCCCGGACACCCAAGGCAGGCCATGCATCACTGACAAGGCCGTCGTCGAGGTAGGCCATCCAGAACTTTTCACGTTGCGCCCATTGATCGGGCCGATCGGTAGTCTTGGCGATAGCCCGGAAGAATTCGCGCATTGCGACTTCCGTGAGCCAGCGTTTGAAGACCTGTGTGACTGTAAGTGCGCGTTCTTCGCCAATGCTCTCGGCCAGAGACCGAACGATCCTGTCCCAGCGGGGCCGCTGAAGACGGGGATCACCGACCTGATCAAGGAGAAATTCGGAAATCGCCTTACGATGCTCGGGCTCGGGCTTCTCCTTAACCCAAGGTTCCAGCAGCGCGCGCACGACGAGCTCAATCTGGCCTGCCAGGGCCTCCCTATCAAAGAGCCTCAGCAGGCTGCGCTGCGCCGGGACTGCCTTGCTCGGCGGCAACTCTGCTGTCGCTACGCAAAATCTGGCGAACGTTGCCTGCCCAAAGCCGCTCGCCGCTAGATTGGCTCCCAACCCAACTTCCCGCATCAGCTGGAAGACCTGGTCATCGTCGCGCGCGAGTAAATCCTGTGCCACCCGTGTAGGGCCTTGCGAGGGCGCAAATAACTCCCAGTGCCGGGCCCTCTCTCGCCATGCCCACTCATGTCGCAGGGCAGCACTTGAGGCAGCCTCTGCAAGCTTGCCCATGATAGGCCGGTCCACCGGGAAATAGGTGAGGTAGCCATCGATCATTGCTTGATCGGAACTGCGCCGCTGTTCCTCGACAGCACGGTCGAGAGCAGTATATCCCAACTCGTCGAACTCTGGATCGCACCATGCACCGCGCAGAACCCGGTTGAGTTGGAAACGCGGGAGCGCCTCGGCGCCATTCTCGGCCGCACTGCGCAAGAAAGGCTTCAATTCGACAACTGGCTCCGCCTCACCGATGCTCGCATCAAGTTTGGCGAGTTGTCGCTGTAATTCGGGTTGCGTTGTCGGAGGCTTGGCAAGCCCGGCGGACGCAAGTGCGTCCATACGATCGATTGCCGCGCGCAGGACGCTCATCGCTCCTGCCTCAAGATATCCTTGTCCAGCCCCGCGCTGGGTGTGGTCATCAGGAACCGCAAGTCGATCCGTCGATTACGCTTTTTCGCCGCCTCGCTATCACCTTGCGCGATAGGGCGGTCCGGCCCGTAGCCGCTCAGGCCTAGGATCGGCGCAGAACCTGGCTGCCCTGCTGGCTTGTTGAGGAACCCTCGCAAGGCCGGCTGATTGAACTGAAGCATGGTGAATGTCGTTTCGGCTCTTCGCACCGAAAGGCCATAGTTGTTCATCCCTCCGTACATTGCGTCGGAATCAGTGTGCCCTTCAACAAAGACGGCGTCGATCAGGTGCTTTGAGCGTTCCTCTTTGCAGAGGTTTGACGTGGTATAGCAGGGGAGAACCTCGACCATCGCGCTGGCAACCTTGCTGATCGCGGCTTGCCCTCTGTCGCTCAGCTCCCATCGCCCTTTGTCGAACAACACGTCATCAGGCAGGCGCAGCACACCTGTCTTCGTGTCAATTTCGACCTGCAGGCCTTTGTCCTTCAAAGACTGCTGCAGGTCGTTGAGGATCTCTGCCCGGGTTCGGTTGGCGCCGGTCAGCTCCTCGGTTTTCGACTGCAAATTCAATGCAAAGTAAGCCAGTAGGATGATAAAAATGAGAAGGAGGCCAACCATCATGTCCGTCATGGACATGAAGTAGCTTTCGCCTTCTTCAGGGGGTCTCCTGCGAACGGCGCCTTCCATTATTCAGCAGCTTCCCGATTTTGGTTCGCAAGAATTCCGGCCAGCTCCTCGACCGTATCTCGCAGCGTTGTCAGTGGCTCAAGTGCACCTGCAAGCTGGGCAACACCTTCGCCCAATGCGCGGTCGATTTGACCAACACGTTCGTTGAGGTTCGTGGCGTGGCTGCCTGCCGCGTCGGTGATCTTTTCGAGCGCCGCTCCGAGTGAGCGATCGACCTCCTCAAAGCGGGCCCGGTATTCAGACCAGGCCGACGAGGCTGCTGTTGCCGTCTGATTCAGCGATGCGGCGAGCTCGCGCATTTCATCCCGGGCGCTCTCGGAAGACTGGGCGTTCTTGGCGACGACCGCCTCAACCGATTTGACAGCTTCCGCAATCGACAAGGCAGACTGCCTGACTGGAGCGGCAGCTGCCTCGACATCATTGGCGACCGTGCCGAATGCCGTTGCCAGATCGCCTGAACGGGCGGCGACCTGCTCGATGGCCCGTGCATGGTCACCAATCGCCGTCTGGGCCGAAGATAGCCGATCAGCTGAAACAGAGATCGCACTTCCGGCATCTTTCATGCTGGCTACAAGCGGAGTGCCTGCTCCGTTAAAGCGTTCCACGAATTCGGAGAAGGACTTCTCCATTGCCTCCTGACCGATCCGAGCCGCATTATTTGCAGCATTGGAGGAGGCTTCCCCGAGCTGCGAGGCCGCGGTCGCCAAGCCAACTTTCATATCGTCCAGCGTTGTGCCGAGGCTGGTGAGCAGTTCATCCATTCTCTGGCGGGCAAGTGCGCTCGCTTGCTCATTTTCCTCGCGCATACGGTCAGCGATCACGCCAAAGTTGCGATTAAGGTCACCGAACGCGGTGCGCATCTCTTCGGAGGCTTGGCCGAACCGGCGCACGGCGTCCTCGATCTGCCGGTCTGCTTCACCCGTCTGTTTCTCAAGTCGCTCTGACATGGTGGCCATCGACACGGTCATTGCCCCGATCGCATCGGCAAGGCCCGCCATCTCGGCGCCGGCGCTCGAAGCGATGGCATCACGGACAGCTTCGCCGCCGCCGCCACTGATCTTGTCGATGCCTTGCTGGATCGAGCCTAGATGGGTGATCATCGGGGCCATTTGCTTTTCGAGAGCGCCATCAAGCGCTGCAGCCAGCTGCTCGGAGAAGGTCCTGAGGGCGGGGGTCTGTTCCTTCAGCTGCTCCAGCTGATCGCTCGCAATGCGCTGCGGCGGCAGATAGGCCATGCCATGCTCAAGCTTGTCGCAGAGCATGGAGAGGCCGTCATTGATCCGCTTACCGAACCGGTAATCGTAAGAACGCAGGACGATGGACGCCACGATGCCGCCCACTGAGGCCCAAAACTTTGCGCCGGCGACCTTCATCAGTTCATTGAGGCGCTCCTGCATCGCATCGACCCCACCGCTGAAATCCAGGGTCGACAGGGCAGCAATGATGCCGAGGAACGTGATCAGCAGGCCGATGGCGATAAAGATGTTCGCAAACCAGTTGAGCCCGCGGTGGCTGTCTCCGAGATTTACGAAGAAGTGCTCAGGGCGGGCCGAGTTCTGGAGAACATCCGCAGACGGATCGACGATTGTTTCTCGAAACTCCTCCCAGGTCCGCCGCAGTGGGAGCGCCTCGGGGTGACCAACCTCCATCATCTGCTCATCGACTTCATTGAAGCGACGGGCGAAGGCAAGCCGGGCAGAATCGATGTCAGCCGTACTGCCGCCAGTCACATCATCAAGAAGTCGAACCCGTGCTTCGATCGCTTTTGCAAGCGGCTCATGAAAATCCCGCTTGTAACGGGAGGATATTGCGAAGGCAGTTCCAACTAATACGACAGCCAGGAAAGCAGCCATCGCATCGCCGATGAGCGGAATCTTGGTAAAGAAGAAGATCAGACCATGACCCAGCCATTCGGTAATTTCCACGCAATCCCCCTGAAACTCGGCAAAATCGAAGAACTCTGCTCCTATGCAGGGAAGCAGACAAGTCTGCCAATAGCATTCAAGCAGGAGGACCCCGAACAGCTCGGACGGTATCGAACGCGCCCGCTGTCGCCAAGACTGGTTCCATTAAGGACGTGAGGATTCTGTAAATTACGGCTGCGATTGTTGCCCCGGTGATATCGAGGCGAGGTACGCCTCGACCCTCTCCAGAGTTCTCCGACGGGGCCTCCGCCCCATCCGTAGGTCCAGAACGAAGCGTGGATCCCCCACTGCCCGTCGCCCAAAACGGGTGGCTGATATGTGTGTTTCCTTGAGATGACGCTCGATGCGATCCAGCAGCTTCATGGTCTACCTCGAATCAAATTCAGCTTGTTTTCTTGTTATGTTCTTATTAGGAAGATCCCATCGAGTCTAGGATGAATTCCTACACCTCACCTGGACCGCCCCTTGAAAGGCGACGCAGATGGAGAATGTCAGGGAAGAGCTGGATCGCCTGATCCGGCAGAGAAACGTGGGTTATTCCGCGGTGTCGCGGCTGCTCAATCGCAACCCCGCTTATATCCAGCAATTCATCAAGCGCGGCTCACCGCGCAAGCTGGACGACGAGGACCGGCGTATCCTTGCCCAGTTCTTCGGGGTCGATGAGCAGGTGCTCGGTGGGCCAGCGCTTCCTGTGCGTGATGGTCTGGTTGAAGTGCCGATCCTCAATGTCGATGCCTCGGCCGGTTTTGGTGCGATCGCGGAGAGCGAGACAGCCCATACCCGCTTTGGCTTTGACGAACGCTGGCTGGGCAAGTTGACCCGGGCCAAGAGCCCGAGCCTGTCGATCATCCATGTCCATGGAGAGTCGATGGAGCCCACGCTGCGTGACGGCGACGAGGTCCTGGTCGACTCCTCGGATCAGGGATCGCGCCTGCGTGATGGCATCTATGTGCTGCGTGCCGACGATGCGCTCGTGGTGAAGCGGGTTACGATCCAGCCCGGCGGAAGACTGATCACGATCTCGAGCGACAATACGGCTTATCCGACCTGGTCTGACGTTGATCGCTCGACGATCCACGTTGTCGGCCGGGTCATCTGGTTCGGCCGATCGGTGTGATGTGAGCTCGGGTCAAATTCCAGCAAATCGCTCGCGATGCCGGGCAACGAACTCTGGCCTCGGATGTAGCGATTGATCGCGCGGCAGGCGGATTTGCTGACCCGCTGGCGGGAATAGCTGCAGAAGCTCGGACGGCACCTTGTTGTGCGATACGAGCAGGCAGAGGTTGTCGTCGAAGGTGATGAGGTGGCGGTCAAACAGCCAGTGGGCTGTCGCTGACAAGGCCACGCCGTTCTGGACAATGTCCGGGCCGCCACCCGCAACTGACCAGATGTGCGCGGCCTGGGCCTCAGCCTTGCCGCCGCCATTGACGATCCTTAGCCCGGTGACTGCGCAGGTGTTTTCGTACGCATCGAGGACATGATTGCGGAAGTTCGCGTCACGGATCTTGCGGTTCACGAGCATCTGCTCGACCCGGCGCTCCGCGAAGTGATCGTGCAGGAGCAGATTGGTCTCCGGATCGATGCGGGGGGCATCGAGTTCGAGGCGGATGCGGTTTTCGGGATCGAGAGTTTCGGCAAGGCCCGCATTGACGATGGCCACGAAATCCTCGTTTTCCAGCCTGCGGACCGACTTGCCGCGCAAGCTTCGCCCGGCATCGCCAGGCCGTGTCATCTCGCGCAGGAAGCGCTCGGCAAACCGGCCACTGCCGTCGCGGTAGGGGACAGGCTGATCGAACTCGAGGTAGTCGCGCACGCGCGCATAGAAGTGGCTGGGATCGCTCGGGTCAGCGTCGATCCGCTCGACGAAGGCCGCAGCGATATAGGCCATTCGCCCGCCAGAAACTCGCGTCTCGCGGTAGACGATCCAGTCGCTCTCAAGCTCTCGCGCAACCGAGAGGTAATTGCTCGGAAAGTGATACCGCTCGGTGATCGCGTCGTCGTACCGCGAATTGCCGCTGATCTCGAAAACGCCCTTCACAGTTCCGCCCTAGCCAAAATCAATTTGCACCAGGTTGCCTGGAGAATGTCCGGCCGTCCAGGCTCAACCTCGCAGAGATTAAATGCCGATTTCGAAGGGCTTGGTGCGCTCCTTGACCAGTTCTGGCGGCTTTTTGGAATGATCCTCCTTGCTTGGTGACCCGGCGGCCTGGCCTTTCGCTGCTGCCTCGCGCAGGCGCTCGGTAACTTCCAGCGCCGAGGTCTTCTCCCCTGTGTTCTGCGAAACCGCCCTCCCGAGCTTGTCGGTACTGTCGACCACAAGGGTCAAGTGGTCCCGCAGCCGGGTCACGGTCACGAGGAAGGTTTGCTGATTGGCCAGATTGCGCTCTCGGCTATCCATGACGGCAATGCCTCGATCCGACGTCAGCCCCTGCGCCATATGGGCATTGAGCGCGTAAGCGAGGTCAAGCCGCCTGAGCATTGGATCGGAGCGCTCCAGCTCGTGGCGCAGGCCAGTGGAGGTGACCACAGTCACTCGATCGCCTTCGACCGCCTCGATCTTTGCCTGATCAGCATTGAACAATCCTCGGCGATGATCGTTTTCGGTCCACCGGATCCGGTCACCGGCATGGATCGACAGGCGCTTCTCTTCGAAGAGCGCAAGGCGATCGTCCTTCGCACCGGAACGGATCCGGCTCGGCTGAAGGGTTCGTGTCTTGCCCTTGCCATCGACGAGGAACACCTCGCGCGTCTTCTCGTCGATCCTGTCGACCTTGTATTCGCCGCGTGGGAGCCGCTGATGTTTATCGGGGCTCCGAACATCGAGGACCATGCCCGGGCGGTATGCCGAGACATAGCGGAGCTCCTCACGCGTTGCATTGACCCGTGACAGGACGGTCAGGTCGAGCGATGTTTTGCCGAGCTCACCGTTGGCCTTGAGCCCCCGCTGAACTGCTTCGTTCACCGCGGTTCGCAAGGCGCGGCCTGAGGCGTAGATCGCGGTCCGCTCCCGCTCTAGCGGCGCAAGTTGGAGCCATTGCTCGGCAGCCATCAAAGCGCTGTCGCCCGATGTCTCGATCGTCGAGCCCTTGAGATGACCAAGTGCGGTTTCGACGTCACCCGTTTGTGCAGCAGCCTGAGCCAGACGCAGTTGCGCGTCCCGGCCGCGCAGATTGCTCGTCATTTCGGCGCGCGCGATGCCAGCCTTCTGGATGAGATCAAAGGGTTTGCCGGCGTCGACCGCGCCGAGTTGGCGGGCATCGCCAACAAGCACAAGCCTGCGCGCGCCAACCAGATTGGCCAGCGTGACAAGACGCTCTTTGTCGCTGTTCGATACCATCGAGGCCTCATCAAGGACGAGGACCCGGTCGCCCAATGCGGCTCTCGCCTCGGCCATCAAGCCAGGATTGCCAGGATGCTCCAGCAGCGGTGCCCAGCTCTTAAGCAGGCGCGCCAACGTCATCGAGCGAATACCAGTGTCGCGCTCCAGCATCTGCACCAGAGTGTTCTGGACGGCGAGCCCGATGATCTCCTTGCCTTCCTCGCCGAGGATCTGCGCCACGGGCTTCAAAACACTGCTCTTGCCCGCACCGGCGACACCTTGGATGGCGATTGTCCGGTGGGACGAGCTGAGGATCAGGCGGGCGGCCGCTTCTTGGCCACCATTGAGTTCGATGCCGTGATTGATGGCAGCGACGGCCTTGACCCGTGCGCCTGCCTCATTGCTCCCGAGAAGGGGCGGCACGGCGTCCCTCCCGGCTTCGACCGCGGCGAGAATGCGATGCTCGCTCGCGAGCGCATCACGCGAGGTCAGCCAGCCCTTGTGTTCACCTGACCCTGGAACGAGTTCGCCCGAACGGACCAACGAGCTGACCCGCTGCTCAATGGCGCCAATGGTTGTCGGCAGACCAAAATCCAGCGCCGATTTGAACAGGGCCTCGCGCGGAAAGGCCGCTTCGCGCTGCGAGAGGTGGCGTACCGCTGACGCTGTAGCCTGGGCTGCGGCGATGGTCTCGCGGTCTCGGCTGAGGACGTGAGCCGGGATTAGTGGATCGGCAGGATTGCCCCTGATGCGCTCGGCAAAGTCCCTGAGCCAGGCCCTGCCGCGCTCGATCAGGCTGGTGCCAGCCGCGGGTGCGTGCTGTGAGGAATGCGAGTGACCCTGAGCTCGTTCAATCATGGCCTGCAGGTTGAGCCCTGCTGCCCGGGCGTGGTCCTGCCAATCCGCCGTCAGGGCGCCCCTATCGGCGACGGCTTGTTTGGCGCTGCGGGTATCGAGGGCAGCGATCTTGCCCGCTTCAAGGCCCGGGCCGCGGCGTGCGTCCAGAACCTCCTGCCGCCTTGTGGAGAAGGCCATGACCTGGTCGCGAGAAAAGCCCGCCGCCTCGAAGTTCCCGTGCTTGCCGACAGGACCGGCTTCATAACCGAGCTTCTCGACCGAGAGGCGGAAGCGCGCCATCGTCATGCTGTTGAGAAGGGTATTGAGTGACCAGATCCGGTCGTTCTTCAGCGTCCGCCATTTGTCATCGGCACCTTTCGTGACGTTGGCGATGACGGCATGGAAATGGAGGTTGGGCTCCTGGTTGCGATTGGTATCGTGCTGGAACAGCGCCACGGTGAGATTGCCGGTCTGCACGGTCCGCACTTTCCCGTTTTCGACGAGACGCGTTTCTGCCGCATTCTTCTCGGCCCACTGGAGCGTTTCCACCACAGCCTCGCGGTAGGCCTCAATGATCCGCTTGTCGCCGCCGACGAGAGCGAGGACAGACCAGCTCTTGGGCAGGGAAAAGGTCAGATCGGTGCCGGCTCGGTGCTGGTTTTCGTGACCGACCCTGGTGCCATCCGGAAGCTCGCCCTTGAGGAGCTTGTCGAAGGCTGTGGCATCGACCGCTCCGGAAAGACCGAGGGCCTCGGCTCCTGACCCAACCCATTGGCCGGAGCGATCCGCGTCTGCGCTCGCGTAATAATTGTCAGCAGCAAAGTAGCTGGCTGCGCCGGACGCGGACCGGACATTGGCAATCGAGAGCATGGCTTATGGTCCTTCAAGCAAAGTGCCCCCTTGCTGTGGTGCCCTCAAAGGTCAGGTTCGTAGAAGTCTTGCGCCCCGCTCTCGACGCCGCCCTCGAGCAGATCTCGTTCGGCCCGTTCTCGGGGGCTCTGACTGTCCTGCGATCGTGGGACCGCGATTGGCTTCGGATCGCCTGAAGCTGGCTTGTTTCCTCGCGGCGAAGCTTTTTCATCGGAGGAGGGCTGCGTCTCATCGGTCGCTTCACTTCTGCCGGAAAGAAGCGGTCCGGGAGGCAAGGTTGTGGTTGGCCCAGAGCTCGCGAGCGCTTCGGTCGACATTTCGACCTGGGCTTGTTCGCGAGCGCCTTGCAAGACCTGTGCAGAGGTTTCGGACAACTGCTCTTCAGACATATGCGCGGCGTCAGCCGGCGGACCGGATACACGCTGAAAGTCCAGCTTCAGCTGCTCGGGAACGACCGGCTTGCCGGCGCCGTCGTCATTCGCGGCCGGGGCGCCATCGGCAGCTTCGGCAGGCAAGGAAGCCCATGCCGAGGGATCGACATTGGTCTCATCCGCCGCGTGTGCCCCGGGAGCAGGCCCAAATGCCCGCGCGATGAACCCCTCGGCCATCCGCGGCCAGCGGCGCGGGACAAGCGTGACCGGAGCGGCAGGAAATCCGTCGGGGAACTTGAGGTAACCGGAGAGCCTCGGCAGGTTCATGAACTGATCGGGCAGCAGCAACGGCTCAATCTGGCGACGGGGCGTCAGGCTGACGGCGTCGCGGGCATTGTTATAACCATAGCTGTACCCTTCTTCCATGTCGCGGACCTGGCGATGACCGATGAAGTCGGAACACCAGGTTGCCGTTTCCCGGTCCGCAGTGGCGAGGATCAGCTTACTGCGCGCGAGCGACGACAAGGTCATCGCCATGTTCTCGCCATAGACTTCCTTGAGTTTGGCAAAGGCATGGACGCCAGTGACGATCGCGCCGCCAAAATTGCGCGCGGTCTGCAGGCCTTTCTCCAGTGCGGGCAGGCGGTGCAACGCGCCCAGTTCGTCGATCAGAAACCAGACCCTGAGATCGGGCGTACGCTCCATGGTCATCAGCGTGTTCATGGCCGTGTCGAGCCACAAGGTGAGCAGCTGCGAACAGATCGACATGTCGACGTAGCGTGCGGAGAGGAACAGGATTGAGCCCGATTGGGAGCTGCCGCGGATCCAGTCCCGTACCGAAAAGCGCGGGCCTTTAGCGGGTAGCAGCTTCAGTGCCTTGGCGTTGGCGTTAAACACAGCGCGGATTGATTCCGCCATGCGCGCGGCTTCTGGCGCTGTCAGCGGATCGGCCATGGTGCCGCGCATAAGCTTGTGCACCTGCGCGAGGTCGGCGGTCATGAGCCGAGTGGCAAGCGCCTGGTTGCTGGCCTGACCGGTGCGCTGGAGATGCAGGCACATTTCAACGAAAAGCATACGGGCTGCGAGCACCCAGAACTGCTCGGAACCACCGCCATCGTGCGGAACCAGCGCCTCGGCTGCGGCATGGAATTCGCCTTCGCTGGTGCAATCGTTGAATACGCTCCAGTTTGGGCAACGGGCGTCGAGCGGGTTCAGAATGATGTCGCGAGCCGGATCGTAGAAGGTCTCGATGAACGCTCCGGTGAGATCGAAAACAACGGCGCGCTGTCCGCGTGCCCGGGCCTCGGCAAGGAGTTGGCTGAGGGCAACGGTCTTGCCGGTGCCGGTGGTGCCGATCAGCATGGTATGGCTTTGCTCGAGACGCCACGGCCAGGTCACGCCCGCGAGATGTGCCGGACTGTAGAAGCCTGCTTCCTCGGTCGCTGCTGTGCCTGCCAAGCGCCATTTCCAGCCAAGTGCTGCGTGCAGTTCGCGGGCACGTTCGACGCGATTGTGCCGGTCGATCTCCGCTTCGAGCTCGTCCAGCGTGACAAGCATCGCCCCGCGCTCGTGCTTACGCTCCTTGGACTTGCCTCCGAACCGCTCAGCGAACCACCAGAAGGCCGCAAAGGCCGGAATCAGGACAAGCGCCGAAAGCCCGATACCGCGCCGGATGGCGGCGCCGAGTGCACTCCAGGCTTCGCGCATGGGCGGAAAATCGCGCACGACATTGAAAGGAATGCGGACAGTTCCGCCACCGGCCATTTTGAGTTCCACCAGCTTGCCAGGATCGAACTCCATGAAAGCGTAGCCGGAGGCATAGACATGCATCCAGGCAAGATAGACCTGGTGATCGGTGAGCGTGGACGTCACCTCGAGATAGCAAAGCCAGGCGCTAACCAGGAAGGTCACCAGCAGGGGGCCTTTGAGCCCCGCTGCGAACATGAAACCGAAATGTCCGAGGAGCTGGCTGCCGCGGGTAAAATTGAGGAGATTACGCTTCATCGCTGCCTCCTTCGGATGTGGAGGCGCTGAGCCCGAGACGGGCGAGACGACGATTGTAGGCTTCGTGCGTGCGCTGCCTCAACGAACCATCGGTATGGCTGGCCAGAAGCGCATCCAGGGCAACCGTGATGAAGAGGTTCTGCCGTACAGGGTCGAGGGCCGCAGGCCGCTTTCGCGCTTCGTTTTCACGCTGCCATGCGTCGATCAACTGGTCGCGAATGACGATGCTGACGGAGACCTGCTGGTCCCGGGCCTTGCCCTTTATCCAGTCAGCAAGTGGGCGGGGAACGTAGGTCTGAAGACTGAGATGCCGATCCATGTTCGGGGGTCCTATTGACCCTTGCGAACCTGGCTTGATCTTGCGGAAGACAAGAATGAGAATAAATCAGGAACATAAGCCCGTCAATCGCGGAATGTGCGAATACTATCAATGGTTTAACTGGCTTCGATTTGCCCGCAAATCGCGAATCTGAAGCATGCTTCACGATTGAATTGGTTTGACACTAGCCCTGAAATTTCGCCTATCACTCTGAAATACCTTCCTTAAATCCAGCAGTGTCACTGCGTACGGTGTGCTCACTCTACCAAGCTGCGAGAGGGTGATCCGGTCACTTCGCCGGACATGCAGGAGGGAATGAAGGGCCCTCGATAGCGCGGAGCCAAAGCGCGTGCGGGCGCCGATGCCCGCACCCCGCTCATCGGGCCCGCTTATGAATCGAAACGAACCGACGGCGAGCAAGATAAAAGGGCAGGAACCGTTCCCGGCTCCCACCCTTTCCGGCGTCAGAATTCATCCAGCATCGATCCGTGAATGGTGTGGACGACACGTGATGCCAGGTGTGCTGGCAGAGCGCAGTAGTCGCCTTCGTCGAGGGCGATATATCCGAGCTCTTCGTCTTCCACGATGTGCTGATCGAAGTAGCTGTGCAGTGCCCGGCGCTCGGCGAGTTCCAGGGCCTCGAAATAGCTGCGGGGTGAAGCGCTGCAAGGTGCGAAATAAGCCATGATGATCCTCCTGAGGTTGTCTCGAACGACAGGAGGAAGTGCGATGTTCGTCCACATGCCGGGTCAGGGACCGCGCTCCTGCGCGGCCGCGCCAGCGGCGGTGGGGGAAACGATTTTGTCGGGGGAGGGATTCATCCCTTCTCCGGCAAAATGGTGGGGCCCTGCCGTCCTTGAGGCGGCATGTGGACGGACATCATACTGGGCCATCCGTGAGCCAGCCCCTCTAACCCTCGCGGTTTGCACCGGACGGTTGTGGGCTGGCACGCTTTTCCTGTTTTCCTACACCCTGCGCGCGGTGGCAGAAGTGCTCTCGAGGGATCACAAACCAAGGGGGCGGAAAGGACTGACATGCCCCGCAAAAGCAATCCGGTTGATGCCTTGAAGAAGCTCCGGGAACAGCGCGATGAACTGGCGGCCAAGGAGGCAAAGCTTCGCGACGAAGCGGCGATTGTCCTTGGCCACATTCTGATCGAGTGCGGTGCCGAGTCGATCGAGCCAGCGCAACTGCGTCAGATCGTCCGAGGAGCAATGGCACTCGGGATCGAGGAAACGCTGAAGCGGATAGCTCCCGCGTAAGCCCAACCCGGCGGCGGCAAGGGGTTCAATGCCCCGCGCCGCCGCATAGGACCAGAGCAAAAGAAAAGGCCCCGATGGCGTCTGCCACCGAGGCCTTGTAGTGAGGGAAAGACGTTCAGTCCTCGTCGATGTCCGGCGCGCCCTCGTTGCTGCCCGAACGGCCCTTGGTGAGGAAGTCGACCTTGTCGGCGATGATCTCGCAGCCGTAGCGCTTGGTGCCGCTCTGATCCTCCCACTGGGTGTAGTGGATGCGCCCTTCGACCGTCACGAGCTGTCCCTTGGTGCAGTACTTGGCGACGTTCTGGCCCAGGCCGTTGAAGCAGGTGATCCGGTGGAATTCGCTGTCCTTGGCGGTGTAGCCGTTTTCGTCCTTGTAGGTCTTGCCATCCTTGCGGGCGGGACGGTCGGTCACGACCGAGATCGATGTGATGCTGGTTCCACCCTGGGTGGTGCGGGTCTCGGGGTCGCGAGCGATGCGGCCAACGAGGATAACGAGATTGGTCATGGGCTTTCTCCTGATCGAGCATTCCGGGTCCATCCCGGCTGCAAAACCCGAGCAGAAGCGCCCCGCGGCGAAGCGCACCGAAGGGGAACCCGGAACTGGTTCGGGTGGTGCGGGCAGCCGGGCACAGCCCGGCAACTCGGCCGGACCTGATCCGGGTTGCGCGTCTCGACGGGGGGTGATTCAGGGACAGGTTTGCATCGAAGCCGGGCGGAGCTGGATGCCTTGAACAGGTTTGCCTTGCCTCGTTTCCCTCCGGTCTTGGCCGGATCATCCCTGCTGACCTTCCACCGGAGAACCACTTCTTAGATCATCGTACTGACCGCTCCTCCAACAGATGGCACATTCCTGGACGCACCTGCTTCGCCAGGGAGAGGCATATCGATCGTCACCCCTTCAGCGCCGTCCAAAGGGTTGCCGCGAAGCATCCAGGCCTGCGGCGTGATCAAGCGCGCCCAATCGGCAAAGGAGGGGATCGAGCCCAAGTCTTCGCGCACGTGCTGTTCGCCGACCAGACGCACCGGAACGACCCGGCCATCGGCATTGACGAGGGTCTCGCCGAACAGGGTTTCGAGCATGAATATCCCCTCGGCATGGTGCCGCAGCGCGCGGTGCCGTGGGTCTGCCAGGATTGCCTTGGACTGGTCGAACCACTGGTGCAGCGGGAGATAGTCATCGACCGTGCCGCCCCATTTCCGGACCGACGAGAGAGCGTGGTAGTAGCAGTGGGCCATGCTTGATCTCCTAGAGCTCGGTCGAATGATCATCGGTGGCGATGAAGCGCAGACTGCAATCGAGCACGAAAGTCGCCTCAGTCACATCAATCACCAGTTCGCCGCAGGCACCGTCGTTGATCTCCCAGCCAGGATGGTGACGTTCGAGCGCCAAGTAGGTCAGTTGTTCGAGTGCATGCCCGAGTGATTGCGGCTCTCTGGAACCGGTACGATCAACGCTGTCTGCTTCGCCTTCCAAGAGGGTCACATCCGGGCACGGGATCCCCGCGCCGGCTGCATCGAGGCATGCACATTCTTCAACGGCACCGCTGTCGCCGCAGCCGTCAAAGCGGATCTCGACACGGGCGATGCTGGCATCCTGCAAGCGCGGAAGAATGGAGACCTTGAGCTGCTGAATCTCTTCAGCAACCTGCATCTGCCGCTCGGCCTGGCGAACGGCAAAGTCGGCCATCACGGCCTCGATATCGATCATGGAATACCTCCTGTAGAAAGGAGCCATCGACCATTCGCTGGCTCCAAACCACCGGCGCGCGCCTTTCCTCTGACGGACGACGCCAGCGCCGACGCGGCGCTGGCGCGAGGACTGGCATGACCTCAGTCAGTGGCTGCCGAAGTGCTCTTCGGATTGGTGCCAAGGGGCCCGCGCCGATCGACCACGGTGATCCGCCGGGCCTTGGCTTCGATGACCAGACGTTCAAGCACGCCATTGCCTGGAAAGGCGATGACGTAGCGCGGATCGAGGGAGAGCATCCGCTCGTTGCGCTTGAAGCCGGCACGGGCGCCGAGCCGCATGTCGAGCGAGAACGTGACCTGCGGGATGCCGCGCCGTTCGGCCCAGCTCGATGCCAGGCGGTCGACGCCCTTGGTGTCGCCGCCATGGATGAGCACCATGTCAGGCACGCGGTCGCGGACCTTGTCGAGCGTTGCCCAGACGTTGTTGCCGAAGGTCAGTGCATCGTCCTCGGTCGCATGACGGGTGCGCCCGCCAGCGAAGACCACAGGGGTTCCTTCGGGCACCGCCGCACGGCGCTTGGCCTCGGCACGGGCGCGCAGGAAGTCGCGCCCTTCGACGAGTGCGGAAGTCAGCATGACGCTGTGATTGAAGCGAGAACTGGAGACAGGCTTCCACGATGACCCGAACTCGTTGAGGTAAAGGGCTGCTGCGACCTCGCGCATCTCTTCAAGCGCCAGCATCGCACTTTCGGCGCATTGCGCCCGCTCGACCTGGGTCTCGAGTTCATGGGTGTGGACCTCGGATCCATCGGCCGTAGCAATCAGCGCGCGGACCTCGTCGGTCGCCCGGTCAAGGGCCGTCGATTTGCGTTCCGCCGAGCGGTGGAAGACGTTGACGAAGGCCCAGCCAAGATCCTCGGCGTCGGCTTCAAGAGCGGTCCCGGACACCATGGCAAAAAGATCGGACCAGACCGCTTCGAGGGTTTGGACAACCGCCTCCCGGACCGGGAAATCGGTTGTCGATACGGGAGCAGGACCGATGGAAAAGCCGGCAAGATCGAGCCCGGCGAGTTGATCGGCAAATGACGTGTGCATGGGGAAGTCCTCCTGACTGGCATGAGGCCGACGCACCTGTTCATGGCTGCGCCAGCGAGAGCCCGTCAGGGCCAGCTTCAGGCAGGATTGCGCACCCGTAAGGGGGAACCCGTCTTGGCGGGCTGGCGCGGGCAGGCCTTGAGCCCGAAGGGCCAAGGCCAACACGGGCCCGCCCAAGCCGGGTTGCGCAAGACTGGCGGCTGGCCCAGGTCCTCTCTCGCATGGCGACAGACCATGAGCGGCTGGCAAAGTGCAGTCAGGGATGGCAACCCAACGCCGCGACCAACCAACTCACAGGCCTCAAGCTGCGCGTTTGGTGTAGACCCCCTCGCCGTTCGACATGTGCCCGAGGCAATCGTAGTCGCCAAACACGGCATCGAAACGGGATGCGATCTGTGACAGCCAGCGCTGTGCCCGCGGTGAGCGGGCCGTGCGCCAATCGGCGTCCCGATAGGCTCCGTCATCGCGTTCGACGATCCAGACGGCCACCAGCCCGCCGTAGACCGATACGCCGAAATCCGCATAGGCATTGCGCATGAGGATCCGGTCCTCGCGTCCGCGCCAGCCGTCGTGCGGGATCAGCGACGGGAAGGCTTTGGCGGCCCGCTCGCGCAGGTCGTCACGCAGCCATTCGTACTCGAATTCCCAATCGTCTTCGGCTTCGACCTCAAGCACTGTGAAGGCGACGATTGCGCCGCTGGGATAGCTGACTGATCGGCCCATGGCATGCTCCCTCAGGCCGCGAGCGCAGCGTCGTCTGACGCGTCGTCAAACTGTTCGGGCATGACCCTTCCGCCAAGCTTCAGCAGCAGGGTCGACGCCTCATCAGCCTTGGCGGCAGCGGTCAGAATGGCGCGATCGTCATCCTTCAGAAGCTTGAGCCAATGCTCGATGTAGCTCGCGTGGCTGTCGAGATGTGTGATGGGCAGGCCCAACTCAGCGCCGAGCATGGCGCTCGATAGCTCGGCTACAAGTTCTTCGGCGGCATAGGCCGCCGTGCCGAAGCGGTTTTTGAGATCACGCCCCAGACGGCTGGCATGGCCGGTCCAGTGCGACAGCTCGTGGGCGAGCGTGGCATAGTAGTGGTCGAAGCCTGAAAACAGGCTCGTCGGCGGCATCGTGACACGATCCGCAGTCGGTTCGTAATAAGCCTCGCAGCCCTGGTGGCGCAGATTGACGGGGATGGCGGCGAAGAAGGCGTCGAGTTCGGCCTCGCGCCCTTCAGGCTGAACCAGCTCCAGCGTTGCAGCCGGATGGAAGCGCTCGGGCAGACCTTCGACCTGATCGGCATTGAAGACCGGATAAGCCTTGAGCACCCGGCGGGCTTCGTCGGTCTTTTCGCCGGTATCGGGGGCTTCCACCTCCTTGGTGTAGCTCTTGTAGAAGATCGCGATGGTCGATTTCTCACCCTTGCGGACCTGGGCACCGAGCGATTTTGCCTGGTTGTAGGTCATCCAGAACGGCGAGGCGTAGCCGCACATGTCGGCGACCATCCACAACCAGAACACGTTCATGCCCCGGTACGGAATTCCGCATGCCCGCAAGGGCCGGGAGACCGGGACACCGCGCCACGGCTTGATCCACGGCTTCGTGCCGGCTTCCAGACGCGCGATGATTTCCTGGGTGATACGGGTGGCGGGCGACAGGCCGCCGCCCTGCTCCTTGCGATAGGCCATGATGGTTCTCCTGATTGAGGCATCTGGACAGTCGGCGATCGGCTCGCCGGTCAGTGCCACAGGTTCCCGAGCCCCCTCTGCTCTACTTCCAAAAAGGAAGCGGCCCTCCGGCGTAAGCCGAAGGACCGCTTCTCGAGGTACGAGTGGCCGAGCCTGTCAGGAGGAGGTCAGGCGGCCAGCTCGCGGGGGGTATGAGTTTCCTCGTCGACACCAGTCCCAGCGTCAGCTGCGTCGATGTCGGATTCGCCAGCCTCAGGCGCAGCGGAAGAGAAGCGCATAACCTCAGGGACCCAAGCCAGAGCCTTCTCGCGAACCTCGATCTCGGTGATGTAGGTGCCGGCGAACACGCGCTCGGCGCTCATCGCGAGATCACCCTTCTTGACCGAGGCAAAGCGCGAGGAGAGCTCAAGACCGCCGACATCGGTCAGCGCATCGAGGATCACCTGCTTCGACACCCGGTCAAAGTAGTTGGCGGCTGTCGGGCGCCACCACTGCGCCATGTCGATGCCGATCAGGCTGCCGAGATGGTCCTGGAACGGCAGCTGTCGCTCACCGGACATGTTGAGGCTTGCCTCGAGCGACCGGGCTACGACATAGCCCAGCCAGGCCGCGCGACTGTCATCAGGCAACGCGCGAAACAGGTCAAAGCGGGAAGTCGCATCGGTGCCCGAGCGCCAACTTTCGTCGAGACTGGACCTGAGCTCGGCAAGCGCGCTGCTCGTCGGCGCATCCTTGGCTTCGAAGCCGATGATCGGGCCTGCCGGAACAGGCGCACGCAGCGTGGTTGCGGCGCGCGCGCGCCAGTCGTGGGTGTCTGCATCGGCGAGCGTGAAGACCATGACGTCGAGCGCAAGTCCGGGATCAGAGGCAACATGCAGGGCCAAGACATCGCGGCGCTGCATGGCGAGCTCGTCGACCAGACGCTTCGACAAGGTCGTCCGGCGCCTGTCCGAACCTTCATCGCCGGCAACGACTTCGATCTCATCGTCAGCTTCGGCGGGTTCAGCCTGACGCTCGCCGTAGAACACCGGCTGGAGAACCGGCGTGCCATCGCGCGAGAGCACCAGGATCATCCCTGCCTCGGCCTTGAGCTCGGGCGCGATGACGGGCGGGCGGGCACGAATGTCCTGACACTCGCGTTCGATCGCCTCGATCGCCGCTTCGGCGGCTGCCACAGCCTCCTCGGCACTGTCCTCATCCTCGAGGATCGCCGCATGCTCGTCATAGGAGGCATCGAGTTCGTCGAGCCGCGTCAACTCGGCTTCGGTCAGCGGCGCAGGATCGGCAGGAAGCCGGACCAGCCCTTCGACCAGGTCGTGGCTGGCATAGGGATCGAGCGTCGGCTTGACCCAGGCAAGACCCTGCTCGGCGGCGAGGACCTTGGCCTGTTCTTCCATCTTTGCCGCGGCGAGGCTCTCGAGCAGCGCCACATCGACCCAGGATTCGCTGTCGTCGTTGTCGAACAGCTCGCGCTCGATCCGGCCGCCGGCAGCGATATAGGCGTCTCGACCAACGAGCCGGGCGCGCGGATCGCTGCCCCGGACAGTCCCGGACAGGACCATACGCCGGATGCTGTCGGGATTGGGCGCGTAGTAGGCCGAGGAGACCTGCTCAAAAACGCGAGCCTGGATTTCCTGGTCGGAAGTCGCACCAAAGGCCTTGGCAATGTCGAGGGTGATTTCCCCGGAAGCCAGTGCCTCGAACACGACGGGCGCAAGCGTCGCGAGGCGCAGACGGCCCTCGACGAAGCGGACGGTCAGGCCGAAACGGCGCGCAACGTCTTCGACGGTCGCACCGCCTGCGACAAGCGCGGCAAAAGCCTGGGCTTCATCGGCCGGGTTCATGGCGAGGCGGTGGAAGTTCTCCGCGAGGCTGGTCTCGACCGCAGCTTCGGCACTGTCTTCGAGCACGAGGCACGTGACTTCGTGATCGCGGGCGAGGAGCTTTCCGTCCGCGAGCGCCAGCATCGCGCGGCGGCGGCGCTCGCCAGCTTCGACTTCAAACTTGCCCTTGGCGCCAGGCCGGACAATGAGATTCTGCAATAGTCCATGGGCTGCGATGCTGGCTTTGAGCTCGGCATCGGCAGCTGGATCACTGTGACGGCGGACATTGCGGGGGGACTGAACGAGTTTGTTCAGCGGGATCGACTTGATCATGGGACACACTCCTGATTGTGAGCCCGGTGCATCGACCTTCGACGCCCAAATGGCTCAATCAGGGCAAAGCCAACTCCCCTCTGGGGCGTTCGCAGCAAACCTCCCAATAGCAACGGGCTATGACGAATGGCCATGGTCGGGATTTTGCTGCCGTTTCACGGCCACCAATTGAACGACAGGTTTAGCCATAAGCCACCGTTCATTCGCTGGACTCAGAATGAGCGCCATGTTGGACGTTCCGGTTAGTTCGCTTGGCCCTTGAAAGGGACCGGGAAAAGCCGTTAGCCCGCGCCGGGCGCCACCATCGTGATGTTTCTCGGATCGATGAGCAATTTCAGACCGGACAGTGTCGCCTGATCCGCCCCATATTCCTCCAAATCATCGACTTTCCGGCGAACATCGAGGGCTTCGAAGCGCGTCGACCGATACTTCCAGTCTGGATCTTCGGTCTTGGTGAAGAAGACCTTAGCGCTAAAGGTTATGCTGCTTCCGGCAAACGACGCCGAGTTGAAATACAGCCCTTCCGGGGGGAGCGACGTCTCTTCAATTCCAAATGATTGGAATTCGAAGCGAGCCTCAGACTGTGGGTTCAGCAAGATGTCCACGGCCATCCGTGCTTCCTTCGCCTCCCAGAAGGCATCGAATTGAAAGCAATCGGTGGAACGCATGCCAGCATTCGTGAGCAGGCGCATCCACCCGTCTGCAAATACGGATATAATTGGAATTTCTTCGAGGTATGGCCCCGTAATGGGTTGGTCGACCGGGAATGTGATTGGCGGGATCCGATGGTTTCCGGTGATCGCCAAGGTCGCTCGGCCCGTCGCCATGAGCGTGAGAGCACGAAGTAGCTCCGCCCACTCCGTAAGGGTACGTTGCACATCATCGATCGAGCCGACGCTTTCGAACTTTAGGCCAGTCGGTGTCAAACGTAGGATGAAGTCTGCGGAGCGGATGAGGAGTTCTGGTCCATTTAGCTCCGCCAATGGCGGTCCGATGAACATCTCGCCATCGAACCGCGCCGCCTGCGCGAACCCGGGGCCTCGGATCGCGATCTCGCATGATCCGAGCGACGGCGGCGTCAGTCGAAGTTCCTCGATGTCGTCGAATAGCGTGCCTTGATACGGAAGGCGGATGCCGAAGCGGCTATCGTAGACACGCAAACGGTGCGGTTTCAGGGGCGCAAGACCGAGCAGCAGGTTGGCGAAATGCTCCGGACCCTCGATCTGGAGTAGCGCCTCGGCTTCGAACTGGCCGTTCTCATAGCCGAGTTCATCGAGCTGCCGCTGCTTCTCCGCGGTATAGGCGCCTGGATCTTGTCCGCAGGCGGCCGACAAGGCCGCCGAGAGGCCAGCGGCAGTCGGCTCGAAACGCTGCCCGACTTTCTCATAGTCATAGCTGATGTCGACACGATTGATGTCGTGCGCTTTTCGAGCCTCCGCCAATCGCAATCGCTTGAGCACCCGGGCGAGTTCGTGGCCGATTAGATGGACGAGGTAGGCCGACTGGATTTCACCATCGGCTCGCATTCGGAAGACGATGATCAGCGCCGGCCGAGGATCCTTGGCGAGGCGATCAATGGCGGACAGACTGAGTCGGATGCGGTTTCCGGTGCGGCCGAGCGTCGACTTCAGTTGGACCCGGGCGGCATTGGTCTGGCGCCGATCGAGCGGCAGCGACGATTGTCCGCCTGATCCCATCGGGAATTCCACGATGAAGTCCCAGCCCATGATGTCGACGGTGCTCTTGTTGCAGAAGAGCACCGCGCGTTCGCAAAGCAGCTCGAACTGGCGCTCGCCGATGCGGCCGATCCGATCGGATTCCAGCTCGGGGTCACTGTCATGTCCTCCGTCGGCGTCCTTCGTGGTCATGTGCGCGCCGACATATGGGCGGCATCGAGCCGGCGGTGGATGAGCGATACGATTGTGAGAAGGTCTTCGGCATCTTCCTTGGACATCGCCCAGTGGATGCGCGCCTCATGCGCAGTGGGGTTTCGGAACATGCCGAAGGTGCCGCGGACAAGATTTGCGAACCCGCTTTGCTCGCTTCGCTGGCTTGCGGTGGATAGCGGGTTGATCGCAAGCATTGGCGTACTGCCGGCCAGGGTCCGATCGACGAGCGTAGCGCCGTCGTCGGAAAGCCCTGTCTGCGACCGCATCTTGTCAGCGACGCTTTTGACCGCTTCTTGCACCGCATGGAAGTAATTGTCGGCGAGAAGCTCGGCGCGGCAGAACTTCAGGACGTCGGGGTGCACACCGCGACCTTCAAGGTCCGCTCGCAAGTCGCGAGCGCGCCGTTGAGCCTCGGGTAAGGTCTGGGCGACATCCGCCGATTTCAACTCGCCGGACTCATCGACCACAAGTCCTGCGAATGCCAACGCCAGGTTTAGGCGAGCCCGCATAGGCTCATAGCGGTGCGGCTCGCGGCTGTAACGCGCCGGCTTCATGGCGAGCCGGATGAACTCAAGGATGTTTGTGCGGTTGCGTTTGGTGTTTTGGCATACCGCGAAGGCGTTATAGATGCGGACGCGCTTCGTCATAGGCCCCGGATCGGCAATCTTGCACGACGCAAGCAGGTGCTCGATCTCTGGCCCGGTCAGGCCTTCTGCAGTGTCGCCAAGCGCGCCAGCGATCGCTTCCAACTGATCTTGTGAAAAGAACGCCATATAGGCCTCACTGACTGTAGGCGAGCCGCCGCAGGAAGGTCCTGGCGGTGACGAGAACGACATGCAGGCGGAAGGTGCTGTGGTCTTCATCCGAGAGGCCCGGATGCGAACCCTCTGTGTGAAGCATTTTGAAGAGGCCGTTGACGTAGTTCTTGCCGTCCTGGGTCCACTCGTTGCGATCCGTGGCAAGGAAGCCGATCTCAGCGAGCAAAGCGCGCCGGTTTTCTGAGCTGGGCCGTTGACCCGCTTCCTGTGGTCGCACGTTGCGCGCGATGTCGTCGAACAGACTTTCCAGGAAGGTCCGGAGTTGGCTGTTGCAAGCCGCCCAATCGCCGCGGGTATGCGCTTCGATGGCCTGGTCGAGATGACCGAGAGGAGTTGTGAAGCCGAAGGACTTGAGAAGCTGATGCACCTCGTCGTCCGTTTGGGGGAGCTGGATGTCGCCGGGCAGTGCCGCGCGGATGGACGCGTTTCGCCCGTAGTCGTCCCACGTCAAAACGTATCCATCACGCGCAAGGCCACGTGCGAAGGCTGTTTGCAGAGCGTGCGTAGCGTGGCGCTGCGCTAGCTGCGCGGCTTGCCGGATCACCGCCTCGCCCAGGGTCATGCTGCCTTCGAGCGTGTCGAGCACGGCGTCGGCTCGTTGCACAACGATTCGGCCCAGCAAGGCGCACTTGTTGGCGACGCTGAGGGAGGTGCTGGTGGAAATCTCGTCCTCCAGGCCGAGGCGGAGGACCATCTGGTTGAACCGTGCCTGGCTGTGTTGCTCCAGCAACTCAACGGCGGCGATCAGCGTGGGTCGGGTGAACGGCACAGATCTCATGCTGGGGACGCCCTATTTGCATAATCGTGCTTCATGTCGCCCCCGCTCAATAACGGAACCCGAGGAGGCTTCCGGTCGGATCAGTATCGGTGAGCCGGAGGCGGACGAGGCTCTCGTAATCGAAGCCTGACGTAAAGTCGCGCACAGGCACCATGTCGGTGTTGAGTGTGCAGATGTACTGGAAACCGTGTTTTGCAGCCATCGCGGCGGCAAGTTCCAAAGCATGGGCGCGCTGCCGCGGGTCAACACCGTCAAAAATCGTGCTGTCGTGGATCAGGAAGTCGATCCCGAGACCACGCTGGCGCGCAAACGAGATCAGCATGAGATCGTAGCAGAAGATTTTCATCTTGCTGATGCCCTCGCTCGGGCTGCCCGCGATCTCAACGTCGAATTTGTAGCCAGTGTCATCTATATCGATGACCAGGCGACCGGGCGACTTGTAGAGGTTCTCCGAGAATTCCGAGAAGAGGCTGAGGGCCTGTGACCACAGCGCACGCCGCTCTTCATAGTCCAGGGTTGTCGCGCGTTTCAGCTCGACGGTCTCGACCTTGATCGTGTCCGCCTTGGTGGTCATCTGACGAAGCTGGGTGATCCTGTTGGTGAGTTCGTCGACCTTCAGCCGGGTGGCTGCATGCAACTCCTGTAACTGCGTAAGTTCCTCCAGCGCACCCTGTCCCGCAAGCGCGCTGAGGTAGTTGGCACGGCGATCCGTGAGGGTCGCGATGTCGGCCTCACGCTCGCTGACGGCAGCTTCCAGCGCGGCAATCTCGCCGGCGATGAATTCACGGCGATTGGCGATGATCTGGGCATTGAATGCCCGCGCATCCGCCAGCGTCTTCTTGACGGCGCCAGGCAGGGCGATGCCCGCCTCGCCGTAAAGGGCTTCCAGACGGTCTTCCGTCGGAGCGTCCTCGCTAACCAACGAGTCACGGTAGCGATCGAGCCGGCGCTTATCCACGATATTGGCGTTGACCAGGCCATGGATTTCGCTGGTCAGAAGGTTCGCCTGACTCTCGATTTCACGGTACTGTGGAAGAACGCGAAAATTCGACAGCGCCTCGCGTTCACGCTCAAGCTGGGTTGCAAGGCGCAGGCGCTCGGCTTCGAGTTCACCGAGCGAGGCCAGTTCGCCGTCAACGGCTCCGGTCTTGATCGCCTGTTTGAGCGCATCGAGCGCGTTCTTTTGATCTTTGAGCTGCTGCCAGGTCGCGGCCTTCTCCCAATTCAAGCCGAGAAGGAAAGCATTGTGGACCTGAATGTCCCAAGTCTTCTGATTGTCGAAATGCTTGAAGGGGATGTTGTAGGCGGCTGTCTGGTTGCGCACGAAATAGGAAAGCAGCGACCGCGCCGAGGGCTTGTATCCGGATTCCGCCGACAGACCGCTAATACCGAATAGGGCCCAGGCAAGAACGGCTCGCCATTTCTTGGCGTCGAGACCCGGAACGCCTTCCTTGTTCGGCGTTGGCCGGACAGGCCAGTCCTCGGCGGCTCCTTCGATCGCGAAGAATCCGGGCGTATCGGTCGCCCGCGTCACGGCGACCTCGCGGCCGGATAGGGAGAGTTCCAGCGTGAACGCCCAACCCTGCAAAGCCTCGATGCGAAGCCCTTTCCCGGGTGAGGTATTGCTGGCGAGGCAGAAATCGATGATCTCGATGAGCGTAGATTTGCCCAGGGCGTTCGTCGTGTCCTTGTCGCCGGCCGAGGTGGATCGGTCGGCTAGGATAAGATTGACACCCGGCTGAAGGAGCGCGGTGTGAAAGCCTTTCTGGTTGGCGCGAACAGCTCTAATCATGAGGCGGTCCTGACGATAAGGCCGTCTCGGATCTCGATTGCACCGATCAGATAGAGGAGGTTCGAGGCCAGCACGAACCGCTCGAAGTTCCCGACGTTCGGTTCCGTGCGCAGATGCTCCCACAGGCCCGAAACGGTCATAGGCATGCCGAGATGCGCGAGCAACGTGGCGCCGACGCCGATCAGCGCCTCGTTCTGCGGGATATGTTTGGTCGGAAGAATCATTTTTCAAACACGTCGCAGATTTCGAAGAGATAGATCAGAACAGCGATGCCTGCGGTCTTGTCGGCTTGTCGACGGAGACCGCGCTGGGCAAAGGCGCACATCAGCTCGAAAAGCTCGTCGCCCTTTTGCCCCTCCTTCCGGCGAGCATAATATTCTTCGAGGAAGCCGGCCTTCAGCCGTTCGGGAAAGTCAGGATCGAGCTGCGCTTCGGCCTCGACATAGTCGCCAACGGTGGCTCGCGAAGTCAGGCCCGCAGCGATGATGTGACGAGATCCATTCGAAAGCGCGTTCTTTTTGATCTTCTCGTCCGGCGCGAGGAGATCGAAAGAGCCATTTGGAGCCGGCGCTTGGCTCGCGACCCAAGAGACGGCGTTCTGCAATTCGGGAAAGGCGACGTCAGCAAAGGCCTCTTCCATGGCTTGGCGGACCTGATTCTCGTGGCTTTCCTTCAGTTGCAGAAGGGTCGCGGCCGGCCAATCGGCCTCGACCTTGTCGATGATCGTGTGGTGATCGGTGCAGAGATAGATAAGGTTCCGGACGTTATCGCGCTCGTCATCGGTCATCGAGGCGTCATAGCGGGCCGCGGTCGGTTTCTCGCCACGGATGTGGGCCGCTTCGCCGACATAGGTGTCGTCTCCCACCTGGGCGTCGTAGGTGAGATGCTTGCCGCACTTCGGGAAAGCACAGACGCCACCACTCCGAAACGCCAGGATGATTCTCGTTGGATAACTAGCGCCCACGGCGACCGCCGATCTGCGCGCGCGTGCGACGGCCTCGGCCCGCAGCCTGCGGAGGAGTAGCGGCATCGCCGAACTGGTGAATCCGCAAGGTGGGCCGTTTAGGCATCGCGACCGTCAGTTCGAGTTCTCCCCCCATGGCCTCGACATAGCTGCGAAGCGTGGAGAGATACATATCAATTTGCCGCTCGATCTGAGAGGCCGAAGGGTGGTTGATGTTGAGGGCGGAGGCGATCTCCGTATGCGCCTTGCCGGCGATCTGCCGCTGTTCGCGCCGGCCTTCCACCTACATTCGTCAGTCGCGCTGAACGACCGCCTCAGCCACTGCCCTTTGGCTGTTTGGACCGCCATTATTACTTCAGTTTTGTGGGTTCCGGTCGGCATGACGATGGTCGCCGGCTGCTTGTTGATGCTCTAGTGAGTGCCGATAGCGTGCAGAGCGCGTAGGTGGATTCTTGTCGCCCATTCGATGTCCTGCAGGACCGCAGAATGGCCGGTAATGTCATATGCCGACATCCCGGCGCTGCATCGGAAGGGCGTGATCTGGGTCGAAAGCGCCTACGGCACCCATTCTGGGATCTGCTGATCTTGCCGAAGTCGGAGTCGCCTCCACGCAAGGCCATCAAACACTTCGTTCAAACTCGAAGGGTCCTGCACTGGCAGTGCAGCAACGACCTCCCTTTCAAATCGGCGGCGCAGCGGCTCCTCTGATAGCCAAGCCGTTTCCCACCAAGCTGCAATACGAGGCTGCGCGGCAGCAAGCCTCTCAGCAGAGGGCAACTTGTTGCGTTTCTGGTGCTGATTAATCCGACGATCCGCCGGGAGAAGATTCCAAAGGTCCCCACATGGCCAAGCCGCCCATGGGAGGCAGTGGTCAATGTCGAGTTGTTTGGCCGTCAAAGCCTTGCCGGACCAGCAGCATATGACGTTGCCATGGCTGTCAAACACCCGTCGCGCGGCCGCGCGCCCCAGCGTGGTGTCGCGGGTCGGCTCTTCCCATGATAGCGCAGCTTCGGCCTGGCCGAGCGGGAAGACCATCCCCATGCGCTCGGCATAGCCCTTCATCAGACGGGCCCATTCCGTCGTGAGGACGGGTTCGATCCAGGAACCCAAGCGCGACATTGTCCGCCAAATCTGGCCGGGAACGCGAAGCACCCCCCAGGCCCAAAGGGTCTCAACGTCGAAGCTGATCGAAGGAGGCGTCTTGCCTGCACGCGCCTTGAGTGCCCGGAATATCTGTTGGCCTGACCCTGTGTAACGGATGAAGTTCGCGGGCATCGCTACGATCGTCCGGACAGCGTCCGTGATAGCGGCATGCGAGGCCATGGCCCTATCGGCTACGAACGATGAGCCAATACGGAGGTCCGCGGCGTTGAATTGCAGATCCAGCAACGCCCTGAAACCTTCGCGGGCAAAACCCAGCCCATCAGGTCCGGAGTTTCTCGGAGCCTGAGGAAGGCCCGCGCGGACCAGTGGCAAATACATCCGAAGCCAGAACAGCGCGACAAGCCCAAGCGGGACATCGACGGCATCAACCTCGTCATCCGCTATTCTCACGGCCGCGGGAGCATGCTCCGCAATCCGCGCAAGCGAACGGAGCAACGCCAACTTGTAGGTGGAGGATTTGTCGTCAGCGAGAATGATGCCACGGATCAAGGGCAGTGCGCCGGTGCCCTCGTCGGGCATGCGCAGAAGGACAGAGATCCATCTGACTTCGGCACGCGACAGCTCGTCGTGCTGATCTGCTACCTTGAAGACCTCCAGGCCGAATGCCCTGGCGAGCGCTTCCACTTCCGCCAGAGTGACCGGGTGCATCGGACGGTCCTGGGGCGCGGGACCCTGGCGAAGTGTCATGAGGAGCAAACCGCCAGGCTTCAGCAGGGCGGTCATTTTGCGGAATGCCCGTTCGCGGTCGTTGGGCGGGATGTGCTGCCACACAGCTGACAGGAGGATCAGGTCGAACGCGAGGCCCAGTTCGTGAACCCGCGACAGCGCTGGGAGCCTGTCGTCGAGCCAGCGGATCTTGTCATCAGTATGGCGCCGAGTTCCCTCGAACCGCATACCCGCTGACGGCTCGACAGCGACAACCTCATAACCCTTGGCGACAAGCCAAGCGGCATCACGCCCCGACCCGGCGCCGATATCAAGCGCAAGGGCATCAGCTGCCCTTGGGTCAAGTAGGTCGTCGAGCGGGCGATAGGCGGCCAGTAGCGCTTCGTGATCATAACGCTCGGCAAGCTCAGCCGCCTGCACATCATAGGCCGCAATTACTTCGTCGCTCACCGGTCTGCCCCCAACGGGGCAGGTATAGGTTCAACCGGCATTCGAAGCCAGTTTGCTATTCAGTCAAATGGTGCAGATTTTGATGCCGACTCTCAATCTTCCGATGCGGACATATGACCACGTCCGCGACGTCGCCCTTGTTCCCACCTTTGCGATCGGAGAGTTATTGCGCCACGCGTCCTCGAATGTTGACGGATGATGACTGTACCGGCTGGATAATGTTGCTCATGCGCGCGCTTTCAATGGTCCGCTGTGAAAAGTATGATCGGCCGCTTTCAGTCGGACCAGACCTTTCTGGCACTAGGTGCGACCGACTGGCCTTGGTCGACGATCGCATTCCGACAGCGCGACAGGTAGCGTCAATGGACTCGCTGAGCAGCGAACACTATCCTTGGCCGCAATGCTCCACCTCCATTGCACCAAGAAGCTGCTGGATCGGATCCAACCCGAGATCGCTAAGCCCGGACAAAGCGACACCGCGCTGGGCAACTGGTATGCCACCGTCCTGTTCTGGAAGCCGCAAGTCGCTTTGCTGGTTTCTGAGCGCACGCTACTTCCCGTGCTTATGCCGCTAGCCCCAGCGGCCACGCTTGCTCGAAGATTCCCCGCACAATTGGCGCTGGTTCTGAAGAAGCACGGCGTCTCATCTGAATTCATCGCGCAAGAAGTCTGGCGGATGGACACTGTCCAGTACGCAAAAACTGCGAACCGGAGCGTCGTGGGCATCCTCAATGAGTTCGTTCGCCAGGCCGAGTTCTGGCTGGCCGCCTATGCCTATGAAAAGGGCGATGACGACGACCTTCTGGTGATTTCGGCTAAGCTGGCCGAGACACCTTGTAGCCCGCTGTACAAGGGGCCAGTTTCGCCAGACAGAGCGCTTCATGAGCTCGTGAAGGCTGGTGCGCAGGCATGAGCCTTCTGGCCGCCCACTGCGCTCAGAAACCCTCCAGCACTCGGCCGGAAACCCAGCCTGTGATGTCAGACAGGATCGGGCGGCAAATCGACGATACGGAAAACGGCCCCCGATCCAGCGTCACGCATGAGGTCAACGTGCGCCCCATCCCAGTGGTAGTCGAGGTGCCGCCCCTTGAGGGGATTTGACGCGCAGTCCGGGTAGAAGAGCGCGACGCACTCCCCACTGGGATGCCGGAAGCTCGGGTAGGCAATTCCGTTCGATCCCGCGCCCCTGAGCTGCCGCGCGACCGCTTGAGATGCGGCGTAGCTGTCAGGATCGAGCTCCGGAACCGGCTCCCCCGCCAGAGTTCGGAGATCATGCAAATCTGCATCGACTGTCATGACGATTTCCCGAAACTGCGAGGTCCAGCCAGGCGCTTCCTTGGTTCGCGCCATGAAGCGAGCATGGTGGTGGATCGTCTCGAACAGTGCAGTTTCAAACCGGTCCCCAACATAGAGCACGCCGAAGCTGCCGTCGGTAAAACGGCTTGGTCGATCGGTGCTGACATGAGTGAATGGCGCCATGAGGTAGGAGGCTGCGCTGCCGCCGACGCGCCGGCCTACCGGAACGAGGTCGAGATTGCCGATCGTCGCCATGATGCGGGGATTGGTCTTCTGCTCTGCCGAGATCAGCAGCGGCCAGTCGGCAGGATCAGCGATATCCTCGAACAGGTCGATCGGTGGAAAGGCACTGCGGATGATCCGAACAGCGCCCTTCCACTCAACTCGAGAAACCGGGATATCCGCTGTTCCGCTCACCAGCCACCACGTTCGGCGTCGAGGTAGCGACGCACCCGCATGATGTCGGTAAGTTCGCCCCCGAGCATCAGGTCGAGCGCGCTGGAGCCCGCGAAAGCCTCATTCGCTGCCCTGATCCACGCGTAACCACGGGGCGCCTCGGAAAAAATGATCCGGAGCGCCTTGTGGATGCCCATGAGGTTGGAGAGGCGCGCACGCCCGTCGCGCGAAATACGCCCGGGTCCTTCCGCCTTCCATCGGCGATAGGAGCGCACCGGCATGTCGAGCAACGTTGCAGCCTGCTCGTCGGTCAGCTCCCATTTGCCGAACAGATTAAGGACCGCCCGGAACATGGCAGCCGCCTCGTCCTGGGTAATCGGATCAGGACGGAAGGCGGTAACGGCAGTATCAACGGGTTGCAGAGCCAGCATGGCATTTCTCCATTTGGCATCATATATTCCAGATAATGCCATTTGGCAATGGTCTATGCCGATGATGCCAATCTGGCAATCACGCTCGCCGCGCCTTCGATCGGCACGAAAAGCCGGGTCTGGTAGCGGATGATCTCGGTAAAGCAGCCTTGGGCCTTGTACCAGTCGAGGCGGGTTACGCTCCAACCGGTCAGCTCAATTCGATGTGAGCCATTGACCAAGCTGCGTTTGACCACGAGCTGCTCGCGGCCCGCGAATTCCATGGCCCGGCCCGTTGCCAGGACGGTCTGGACAATGTCATCGGCGGACAGCGTCTGTTCGCGCTCGAGACCCAGCGCCTGGCGCAGGTGTGGAACACAATGGACGGGAACCTCCCGGCCAAGGAGCGAACGACCATCCGCCGCCGAGATTCGGCTGACCCTCACGAAATCCGAAGGGAGCTTGTCCCAGACCGGAAGCAGGAGGCCCGTCGCAAGATAGAGGCGCTCGCGCTTGTGGCTGGTCCGAGCTTCCTCGACCTCGGTTGACCAGGCATCGTGGAAAGCGTCGACGGAGATATACTCCCAGCTGCTCTCAGTGAGCTGATCCTCGGTGATGTGACTGCGTTTGAGCGGACGCAGCAATTCGAAGCGGGTCACGCGCGTGCCGTCATCGGCAAGAATGCTGCGAGCGGGCACCAGCAATGCGACCCGTCCTGAACGGGCGTTTCGAACAGGCCGCTGCCGCTGCCCAGCGATGCCGTGGAGCTCCTCGAGCCGCTTCAGCGTCAGCGGCTTCAGGGCTCTGGCGATTTCCAGTTCCAGCAGATGGGTGGTCGCGCCCGATGCCGGATCGGTGCGCAGCAACGTGTCCGACAGGATCGTGAACTCCTCGACCGCGATGGTCTCGAGGCCGAGATCGAGCGTGCCGGCCTGCCGGGCGGCATCGATGCGCGCTTCGACCAGCCCCATGAACTCATCGAAGATGGAGTTCTGCAGGGCGATAGGAAGCGCCAGGATGCGGTTGAGCCACCGCTGGATCGACGGCAGGTCATCGACCATTGATCCGTTGAGCGCTTCGATCCGCAGGCCCGTCAGTTCCTGAAAGCGCCCGAGGCTGACCGCTTCGAGCTTGCCTGTGAACAAGAGGCCGAACCAGCGGTGGAGCGCCTCCTTGGCGTAGATGCTTTCGAGATTATCAGCTGGATCAAACAGGTTCTGTCCGCCGGTCTGGCGCTGCCCGCGCGTCAGAGCGCCAAGGCTGTCCAGACGCCGCGCAATCGTCGAAATGAACCGCCGCTCACCGCGCACATCGGTTGTCACCGGCCTGAACAGCGGGGCCGAAGCCTGATTGGTCCGATTGGTGCGGCCAAGCCCTTGGATTGCCGCATCAGCCCGCCAGCCCGGCTCAAGGAGGAAGTGGACCCGGCGGGCCTGGTTCCTGGCGGCAAGATCTGCATGGTAGCTGCGCCCGGTTCCCCCGGCGTCGGAGAAGACCAGGATGCGCTTGGCGCCGTCCATGAAGGCCTGGGTCTCGGCGACATTGGCACGGGGTGACCGCGATTGGAGTTTCTGAAGGCCATCGCGTCCGATGATGAGCCGACGCGTGCGACCGGTGACTTCCGCCACCTGATCAACGCCGAAGCGTTCGATGATGGCATCAAGTGCAGTGGCTATCGGTGGCAAAGCGCAGAGCTGCTCGATCATCCGGTCGCGCGCGGCAAGCGCAGAGCGGCAAAACACGGGAGCGCCTTGCTCGTCGCTCATCGGCTCGGACCGAGGGTTGCCGTTTTCGTCTGTGAACACCGCCATCAGGCGGACAGGAAAGCTCTTGGCGAGATAGTCGATCACATATTCTTTGCAGTCGCAGTTTATGTCGAGCGTGGTGGCGGGAGGCGCAGGTTTCCTTCGGTTTCCCATGATTTCACTCCAGATAATTACGGTTCCCTCGACCTCAACAAGTCGAAGGAACCAACATGCGATCAAGATCATCATTGCCGTTTCGAGCGGCCCCGCTCCGGGTCGAAGACCCGCCCAGTCACGGCGCCCTTCTCACCGCATTCCTCTCCTCTCTGTCGCTCGACGAGAAGTCAGGCTGTGCGGTTCTGTATGGCGCGGCGGTCCGCCATTTCCTGCATTGGCTGGGCCTGCATAAGATCGCGATCCGCACGATTGACGATCGGGCTGTCCGGCGGTTCGAGAAGCATGGGTGCCGGTGCCACCGGTATTCGGCGCAGCAAGCGCACTACAAGGCTGACCAAGCAGCAAGGGTCAGGCGCTTCGTCCGGTTCCTGGAAGATCAAGGCTACGTCGAAGTCGACGACGGGATCGACGATCTGCCACGGCACCTCGCCGACTATTCCGATGCGATCGATCGCCTGCAACTTGCCGAGGGACCGGCACAGGCCTATCGGTCCGAGGCCGAGCATTTCGTGGCCTGGCTTCGCATGGCGCGGCGCCAATGGATCGAGATCGATGACGCGATCATCGACCACTATGCAGCGCATGATTGCCGATGCCCGGTCTGGCGCAAGCGGGGCAAGCTGGTCGCAACGGGCACCAAGCGGCGGCGGCGATGCGCACGGCACTTCGTCGAGTTCCTGCGAGGCCGGGGCGCCATCCCATTGGTTGAACCGGTGGCGGACGATGACCCGCACATGTCGGCTTACTTGGCATGGCTCAAGCAACACCGCGGCGCCACGGACGAGACGATCCGGCGCTACCGGACTGATATCAGACGGCTCATGCCAATGCTGGGCGAGCCTGCGCAATGGGATGCCGCCGGACTCAGGAGCGCATTCCAACGACGAAGCAAGGAGACGCCGGGCTCGGCATCGCTGCTCGTCACGATAATGAGGAGCTACATCCGGTTTCTGGTCGTGCGTGGCGAGTGCCGGCCGGCTTTATTGCATGCAGTTCCATCAGTGCAGCGCTACCGCCTTTCGACGCTGCCGCGCCATGTCGACCCGGCAACGATCGAGAGGATCATTGCGGCCTGTCCGACAGATCGTCCGGTGGAAGTCCGGGACAAGGCCATCATTCTCCTGCTCGCCAGGCTCGGCCTGCGGGCTGCCGATATTCAGGACATGCGTCTCGACGACATCGACTGGCGATCCGGCCACCTGACGGTCAAGGGCAAGACGCGTCGACCGGACCGCCTGCCATTGCCGCAGGATGTTGGCGACGCGATCCTGGCATATCTTGCGGCAGCCCGCCCGAAGACCGCCGAAAAGCATCTGTTCCTGCGTGCACAAGCACCGTTTCGGCCATTCCGCTCGTCCGCTGAGATCGCGGGCATCGTCGCTCGTACGCGCGACCGCGGTGGGATCGAAGGAGTGCCGACCGGGTCACACATATTCCGGCATTCGCTTGCCACCAACCTGCTGCGCGCAGGCGCAGGCCTGGAGTCCGTCGGGACCATCCTGCGTCACAGCTCGCCCGAGACCACTGCCATCTACGCCAAGGTCGATCTGCCGATGCTCATGAAGATCGCGCAGCCCTGGCCGGGAGAACAGTCATGCTGAACATCCACATTTCCAAATACGTGGCGCTGCATCGCAGCCTCGGGCGGAAGTTCTCTGAACAGGAACGCATGCTGCGCCTGTACGCCGCCTACGCCGAAGGATTCGGCGACCGGCACATCCAAGTCCAGCGGATCTACGACTGGTGCCACACGGCGAGTTCGCAAAATGTGGCCCGCCGGAGGTTTGATACCGTTCGCAACTTCAGCCGCTTTATCCAAGCCGATGATCCAGTTTACGAGGTTCCGCCTGTCGGTGTCTTCGGTCGGGGCAAGCGGCCACGCCCGACCCCGACCATCATCGAACCGGAACAGGTCCGGGCGATCATGACCGCGGCGTTGGACGTTGCGTCCCAAGACACGATCAGCCCATACACGTACCATTATTTGTTCGGCTTGCTGGCGGCGACAGGTCTCCGGATTTCCGAGGCCCTCGCTCTTCAATGCAACGATCTGGTCGAGGATGGCCTGATCGTCCGCAACGGCAAGTTCGGCAAGCAGCGGCTGATTACCTTGCAGCCATCGACCCGTCAGGCGCTCGAAGCATATCTCGCCACCCGAGCAAGGCTTGGCGCCACGGGCAATGACCTGTTCGTGACCATTCGGGGGAGAGCACCACACAAGGTGCGCGCCCACGTGGTGTTCGTCAGGCTGGCCCGGCAGCTCGGATACCGCGGACCGACCGGAACGGCCGGGATGCGGTTACACGACCTGCGGCACACTTTCGCCGTGCGTTCCCTTGAGTCCTGTCCGCGCGACAGGGAAGCCATCGCACACCACATGGCCGGACTCAGCGTATATCTGGGGCATGCGTCGGTCGCCAACACCTATTGGTATCTCGAGGCCACTCCGGTGCTGCTGCGCGATATCGCTGTCGCCAGCGAGCAACTTTACCGGGGAGAAGCGGCATGACGGCACTCGCTCCGCATCTCTCGATCTACCTGCGTGAACATCTACCGCGCGAACGTGCTGTCAGTCCGCACACGGTGAAGACCTATGCCAACTGCTTTGTCCTCCTGGTCCAGTTCGCTGCCGATCGGCTGAAGCGTCGGCCGACCGATCTCGAGATCGAGGATCTCGGCACCGACATGATCATGGCCTTCCTTGACCATGTCGAGAACGGTCGCGGCAGCTGTGTTCGGACCCGCAATGGCAGGCTCGCCGCGATCCGGTCCTTCTTCCGCTACATCGAGTATCGTATTCCGGCCTGCCTGGATCAGGCCCTTCGCGTCAGATCGATCCCTACCAAGAAGACCGACAAGGCGCTGATCGACTACCTCGACCGGGCAGAGATCAAGGCTTTGCTCGACGCCCCGGATCCCCGGACACGCCTTGGCACCCGCGATCGCGCAATGCTGCATCTGGCCTATGCTGGCGGGCTGAGGGTGTCGGAACTCGTAACGCTACAACTGCGCGATTTCCCGGACCGCTTCCTGTCCACCGTGCACATCATGGGCAAGGGACGGCGTGAACGGGTCCTCCCGCTCTGGAAGGAGACTCAGTTCGCATTGCGCGCGTGGCTTGCGATCCGTCCCGATGCGCAAGCTGCCGAGATATTCCTCAATGCCAGCGGGCAACCCATGACCCGCGACGGATTTGCGTTCCGTTTGGCGGAGCACGTCAAGCGCGCGGCAGAGAAGCAGCCGTCGATCCTTGGCAAGCGCGTAACACCGCACGTGCTGCGCCATTCCTGCGCAATGCACACGCTCGCGGCGACCGGGGACATTCGCAAGGTCGCATTATGGCTCGGGCACGCCAGCATCCAGAGCACTGAGACCTATTTGCGCGCCGATCCCGAGGAAAAGCTGCAAATTCTCGCGGCGCACGGCGCCCCTGCCATCAGGCCCGGGCGCTTCAAGCCGCAAAGCGACGATCTACTATCAATGCTTCAGGAAATACGTGCAGGAGGTCATGTCAAAATTTGACACAGTTCCGCATCGCAGTCCGAAGCGCCAGTGGCGCTCCCGCCAACAAAGCTTCGCCTTCGAGGCGGCCGTTGATGCGCAGCATAACCGAACCGTTTTGACGGAGAAGCATCGGAATGAGTTGGGAACCAGTGAGGTTGGCCTGCCAAAACGTGCTCTGAGCGTTAGCGCGGCCGGTCGGAATGTCAATTAATCGACCAGCAAAATTCCATGTAACCGTAACGCGCGGCACCGTCGCGGGCTTGTTAAGGAGCATGGCCATCATGGGGCGGTTGCCTTCACAAAACAGGCTAAACGACTTGATGTTTGGCGAAGCAGCTACATCGACATAGGCCATTGGGGCGCGACCTTGGACCGGCACGACCTCCCAAGCAGTCCCAGGCAGTGGCACTGCGTCCTCAGGTGGGCTGTCCATAAGCAGGCGAGCAATGTCCTGGGGCACGGGCAAGCGGCCTCCTTGAGGCGCATAGACCGTCAACTTTCCCTTTTCCCAAAGGCCAATTTGAACAGCACGGCGATTTGCATCAAGCAAAACATAGGCTTGCTCTACACCGCCTTGATGCGGCGCATTTCCGGTAACCCAATAGAGAGACCCTTGTCGCTGGAGACCGGATATCGCCGAAAGATTGCTGGCCAGCAGGTCTGTTTTGCGGCCCAAACGCGAACGTATCGCGTCAGCTATCGGACCACTTGTCAAAAGATCTATTCCGTTGGGATCGGAATCACTTTGGAATTTCCCTACGGAACTGGCAAGATTGGTCCAGGTTAGCGGCGTCGGTTTTCCCAAGACTGGCCTTGCTTGCAGCGGTGCTTTTGAAGCAGCAGATGCCAGCCCAGACCCATTGCACAAGAGCAATGGGGATTGCGACACGAGCGCTGACTTGAACGGATCCAGGCGCTGTCCCGGCGCGACGTCTGCTTCAAGGCGGACTACGCCTCGCTTTTCGTCGTCATTGACCGTCAAGATCACGCGTCCGAAATCGTTGGCATTGACAGGAAAAGGAAAAAAGACCGCGCTAATGCCTTCATAGGTCGGGCCAAGAAACGAAGCCGCGTACTCAAACCGGGTGCTTTTTACAGTCTGACCAGACGCTTTGAAAGTAAAACCGGTTTCGTTGATCTCAAGGCTCGCCCCTCGGGAGCAATCGCCACGCGGCGCATACGAGCCATAGCTTCCTTCGAGATCCATGCCTTTTAATGACGTCAATGTCACTGCACATGCGACGCCGGGCAAGCCCAGAAAAATCCCTGCGAGAAAAACGATAATGGGGCGCTTGGGCAGTTTGCTCGGCATGGCAAATCTCCATGGCGGACAGCCTTGCATCGGGACCTCGATTGAAAGCGACGAACGACTGCCTCGGGGATCTTCTACAACCTGCACCATTCCAGCGGTGCCGACAATCCTAACGGCCCCAGCATTCAACCTTGTCAGGCAATTATCTGGAGTGAAATCATGGAAAACCGAAGGAAACCTGCGCCTCCCGCCACCACGCTCGACATAAACTGCGACTGCAAAGAAGCGGTCTAATGTTGAGCTCAACATTACATATATTCCCGCGGGGACAGGTCGATCTCCAGAGCTTCGCGCTCCTCGTCAGACAGGTCAGCAAGCCGGCGGTCGAGCATGGCTTCTGCCGTCGAAACCAGCTGGACGACAACAGCGTGACCGTCGGCAATCGCCGTCTCGATCGCGGGCAGCAGGCTGGGGAGCTTCATCGACAGAAGCAGCTGCGCGAAGAAGCGCTGCTTGGTTCCCTCGAAGATCGACAGCGCTGCGGATTTGGCACCGGAGTTGAGCGTCCCGCCGGTCTCGCTGTCGACGATCCGTGTGGCCTCCAGCGCTTCGCGCAGGTTGGCGTGGATGATCGCCCAGGCCTCAGCATAGGCATCATAGACCGCGATCTGATCCTCGGTCAGGCAATGCTCGAGGATTTCATACTCGACACCGGCGAAGGAGAGTGCGCGGGCCGTATAGATGCCGAGCGATTTGAGATCCCGCGCGACCAGTTCCATTGCTGCAATTCCGCCGTCGCGAATGTCGGCAACGAAGGCCTCGCGATTGGCGAAGGCGGTCTCCGGCCCCCAAAGCCCGAGGCGCGTCGCATAGGCGAGGTTGTTGACGTCGGATGCTCCGGTGGCCGAAGCATAGAGCACCCTTGCCCGAGGCAGGAGGTTCTGCAGGCGCACCCCGGCAATGCCTTGTTCCGATCCCTTGACCTTGCCGCGCGATCCTTCACCGCCGGCGGCGTTGGCCATGGCGTGCGCTTCGTCGAACACGACCACTCCGTCGAAATCTTCACCGGCCCAGGCGAGAATCTGGTCAAGCCGCGTTGCGTCGCTCCGGCCCGAACGCAGGGTCGGATAGGTGACGAAGAGGATGCCGTCGCGCATTGTGATCGGGGTGCCCAGTTTCCAGGACGCCAGAGGCTGGATGTCGATCGGGAGACCGCCAAGGGCAGCCCAGTCGCGGCGCGCGTCTTCGAGCAGCGCCTCGTTCTTCGAAACCCAGATATGGCGGCGTTCCCCACGCACCCAGCGATCGAGAATGACGCTCGCGACCTGGCGGCCTTTACCAGCGCCGGTGCCGTCCCCGAGGAAATAGCCCTGCCGGTAGACCAAACCTTCCGCCGACGCCTTGAGCGAACAGCCCTTATCCTCGGGCTCGAACCGGCCGGGAAGATCGCGCGCATGAGCGCTCGCGGCATAGATCAGGGTCTCTGCCTGGGCAGCAGACAGCAGCCCCTTGGAAACTAGCCCGTCGGGAAGCTGCGGCACCGCGTCTGGCTTGGGAGCCGAGATCGAGCCCATGGCGACGGACTCAACGAGCTGCGTCGGATGGTCGGCTGCGCCATCGATCACGATCCTGCTCGAACGATAGGGAAGATAATGGCCGACCTGAGGGGCAAGCGGCGCAGGGGTTTCGAGCGACACGTAGGTGAGCGGCTTGATGGCGGAGGCTGCAGGCGTGATCCTTTCTGGTGTCGGCAGCGGCCTGCGCGGCGCGGTAACCAGAAGGAACGGAGCACGAGCCGGAAGGCTCGACTTTTGGGGAGCAAGCCCCAGGCTGGCGCGAGGCGGCAAGGCATCAACGAGATCGGCCAGCTGGCGGAACGCGTTCGTGCGAATAGCGACGGGCTCCTTCGCGCCTTCCACCTTGTCGAGAACCAGCAGTCGCGTGGTGATCCCGGTGCCATTCTTGATGAAGGCGCGCTCGACCGCGGCATTGAGCCGCATCGAAACTGGCCCTTTCACCCCGGCCAGAAACCGCGCGCAATCGAACCATTCGGGCATGATCGCAACAAGCCGACCGCCCGACGCCAGACGATTCCAGGCCGACCGCAGGTGGCGCGAGCCGGTACGATTATCGTGCCCTCGCTCGATGCCGTGCGAATAGGGCGGATTCATCAGCACGACGCTGGGGCTGATGGCCGGATCGAGCAATTCGTCGATCAGTTCGGCGTCATGGCCGGTCACTCGGGCAGCCGGGAACAAGGCAGTCAGGCAGTCGCGGCGCAGCGGCGAAATTTCGTTGAGGGCAAGGCGCAAGCCAGCCTTGGCTGCCCAGACCGCGAGCATCCCTGTTCCGGCCGAGGGTTCCAGGACGAGCTCGTCTGCTACTAGGGCGCAAGCCCGGGCGGCAAGCCAGGCAAGGCGCGGCGGCGTCGCGAACTGCTGCCATTCGATCTGTTCGTCGCTGCGATTGGTCTGGGTTGGAAGCTCAGATTCCAGCCCCGTAAACATCCGGTCGGCGTCGGCCGCCGAAGCGGTGAGGTCGATCTGTGCGTTGGCCTGCAGGTATTCGGTCTGAGCCAATTCCAACGCGATATGAGCATCGCGTACCGACCAGCGCCCCTCTGCATCTGTGCCCCCGAAATGATCGGTGAGAAGCGTATGCAGTTGCCGACGCGTAATCGGTTCACCGGATGCCATGCTTGCGGCGATGGTGCGCGCGGCCAGCAGGGCCAGCGGTTCAGAGGGTGGAGGAAGCAAGAGAACGGGGGCAGAGCTTGGCATTTGGAACCTCCTGACGAAGCCCAGTCCACTCGCCGGGCTTCATCAGGCCAAAGGCCTTCTCCCCTCTTTCTTCGTCAGGACTTGGACCGAAGCCATGCTTGCAAGGCGTCGTTCCAATCTTTCCCGGGACCGCGCGGACGACGCGTGACGATCGTTCGGCTCTCACAGGCGTAGGCGCTGCGAGCGCGTTCCTCGGCAAGGTCGCCGCCTGCATCATGGTCGACGAACAGGTGCAATTCGCGCACGCTTTCCGGGATCGACACGAGGCCAAAACGCTCATTGCCGAGCGAGGCCCAGCAAGGGATCTGGGTTAAGGCCTTGGCGGCGAGCGCGCTCTCGATACCTTCGGCAAGGCCGAGCCGCCCATCAACGGGTTCGAAGAGACGAACGGCGCCCGATGCCAAGCTTCCGAGTGCGCGCTTGGGATTGTCGAAGGGGACGATTGCAGGCCTTACCGGATTGAGAAACGTGCGGTGAATGGCCACCAAACCATGATCCATGGTCACTGCCGCGATCAAAGCAGGCAAGTACTGCGTGTTCCCCTTCGGGCCGAGCGGTGTGCGAGGGTGAAATCTGAGGGCACGAGAGGCAGCGCGAATGCCGCGGGCCTCAAGATACGACTTTGCGGGGGTATCACCGATTTGCTTCGCGTCACGCCAGATACGTTCGGCAAAGGTGTGGTGCGCGGGCTTGCCGGTACGGTCGCCCGCATGGGCTTCGACCTGCCCTGAAAACATGGTCGCCGGCGAAACACCTCGCCCGGCGAGCGCCATCAAGACCTGGTCCTGGCTGCAGCCCGCGAAACAATGAAAGAGGATAGCGCGTCGGCCCAAAGTTACGCCGAGCGAGGGTGTTCGATCATCATGGGCTGGGCATCGCGCCATGCCTTTGGCGCCGGACCAATGTCCTCCAAGCGCCTCGCAAAGCTGCTTTGCCATTGAAGCAAGGGACGAGTTAGTAGGACTGGATAACACGCGGGACATGCGGGGCTCCTCAAGCTCAAAATACCGCCCCCTTGCGAGCGACCTCTCCTCCCAGTCGCGCACGCAAAACACTTTCCTACAGCCTTGTGTTCACCATACGTTCCTCATTGATTCGAAGCAATGCGGCGAGATGGAAGATGATCAAATATGGAATGATTGGGATGCTCCTGGCGGCCGTTCCAGCGGTGCAGGCCTCAGCTCAGGTCGAAGCGCCATCCTTTGCGATTTTCGAACATCGCACCTCAGCGACAGCCGCTGAGCCTGCCCAACCCTCCTTTGCGGCACAGAGTGAAATAGATTGGGGGGCAAGCAAGGCAGCGCCCTCGTTCCGCGAGGCAATCTACGTGGCGAATGTCCGAGAGGCAGAGCTCCGATACGCTCTTCCTACAGGCTTATTGCAGGCACTGATCTGGACCGAATCGCGGTTCAATCCAATGGCGATCAGCCCTGCTGGCGCGGCAGGACTGGCGCAGTTGATGCCAGGTACGGCCCGATACCTTGGCGTCACGAACCGGCATGATCCTGTCGCGAGCATTGATGGCGGGGCTCGCTATTTGCGCGAGATGCTGGACAAGTTTGGGCAGATCCATCTCGCCCTCGCTGCCTACAATGCAGGGCCCGGGGCGGTTTTGCGTGCAGGCGGCATTCCTCGAAACAACGAAACGCCGGGCTATGTCCGCAGCGTTCTGGGCCGATGGCAAGCAATTAGCTCGCGCATCTGAAACGTGTTCGTATAGCTTCTTCGAAGAACGGATTGGTTGATTGGGGAAGGCCAAGTTTGATGGCTCCGAAAAAAGATCGAGGCCCGGAGGATGACAATGTCATTCGCTTCGATTTCCGGGACGAGCTGAAGAAGCAGCGCGGGAAGCAGCGGCGTAAGGAGTGGATCTTGGGACTAGGTGCGTTTTCGATCGTATTCGCTGGCGGAATGCTGGCACTGAACTGGCCGACGTTGGGCTCGACCTCGTTGACCTCGTCGGAGCTCACACCGAAGTTCTCGCTGGCGGCGGAGACCTCTTCACCCCGTTTTGAACTCTGCGGAATGATACGCCGCACCTGCGTCGTGGATGGCGACACCTTCTGGCTCGAGGGTGAGAAGATCAGGATCGCTGACATAGACACGCCCGAGATCAGCGAACCAAAGTGTGACGCCGAGTATCAGCTCGGTATGAAAGCCACCCATCGGCTTCGTGACTTATTGAACGAAGGCGCTTTCGAGGTTCGACCAATCGGAAATCGTGATGAAGACCGGTTTGGACGCAAACTTCGGGTCGTCGTTCGGGGTGGCCAATCGCTTGGAGACCAGCTCGTGAGCGAAGGTCTCGCCCGGACTTGGACCGGGCGCCGGCAGCCATGGTGCTAACAGTGGCCATATCACTGACCGGTCAACACAAGCACCTTGCGATAGGCAGCGACCGCTTCGTCAGTCCAGCCCAGATGATCGAACGCCGACGCAACCTGAAATCAGCTCATTCCAGCTTGCTCGCGGCAGACGGGTCATCCCTTGTTTCGCCTAGCATCGCAGTCAACTTACTCGTCGAGACGATCTTGTGCAGGATGCGGGTCGTCGCCGCCAGACAGCCGGCCTTGAGCCACCCCATGCTCCGCGTCGTTCCGATCTGACGCAGCATGAGGTTGAGCTGAACTGGCGACTGCAGCTGGCGCACCAGATCGTCCGCACAGATTGTGTCGCCCACCCAAAGCCGCCGCGTTGGAACACTAGCTAAGAACGGATTAGTCTCGCTTCGCGCGGTGCTCATCATCAGCGCAGGGCTATGGAACAGGCGCGTGAGCGCGGAGGCGTCGGTGAAATAGACGCCGTCGATCGGGTCTGGCACGCTCATCGGCAGGACATTCAGCACGGACGGGATCAGCTCGAGGTCGCTGGCCCCAGGCCCGAACAGTTCATCGAGAATGTCAGGGTGAAGCTTCAAGCCCTCGACCAGTCGCGTGACCTGGCCGACCTGGCTCTCGAGTTCCAGCGCGTCATAATAAGAGGCGATCAGATTGTTGCCCGACAGCGATCGGCTTTTGCACTCGAAGAGGAAGATGCGCTCGTCCCAGCGAACCAGCAGATCATAGTCATACTCTTCCCGGCCGCGCCGGACGGTAATGGTGCGCGCGTCGAGACCCTGCGCTTTCATGAAGGCAAGCATCGCTTTTTCGAATGCCTTGCCGCGCGCCTCCAGCGACTGCTTCAGACAGGCAAGGCGAGAGAGTGTCGTCTGCGCTGGTATGCCGCCGACCAGAGCGGGGCCATAAAGGAGCACCTTCGTCGAACCGCAGCACAGCACGGGCGTATCGAAGAGATCGCGCGTCCCCTTGTCGAAGGAAACGAGATTGATGAAGCTGTCTGCCTTCGCACCGGCGAGGCCGACGCGCTGTAGCCGCTTGATCAGGTCCACTCGCTCGATCTCGACGAGTAGTAGTTCGGGGCGATGGTCGCCCGCTTCATAGGGTGCCGCAACCAGCTTCTGGAGCGCGGCGTATCCGCGGAGCCACTCGACCAACCGGAGCCCGCGATATTGCGTCGTGTCGGTGGCGACGCTGATGCTCAGCGCATGGTCAAGAATATGTGCCGATTGCAGTTCCTCGATGCTGACGAACGCATATGGGAGCAGCGGAACTTTCTCTGACACACCCTTGACCAGCTTGGCGGCGTTCGTGCCGAAGGCCATCTGCGCGGCCTCCTGCTTGATCCGTAGGTGGAGCCGCTCGTTCGCGGCGAGGTCGATCATATGCCATTCTGCGCTTCCCGGCACATGGTGCAGAAATCGGGTTACGCCCGCGTCGTGATACTCCTGCGGAAATTCCGAAGACGGAACATCTGTCAGGGTTCCGTCAAAATAGCGGGTCTCTTCCTGGATCCATGTCCAGTGCCGCCAGGCCTGCGCCGCTATCAGCAGAGGACGCACGGCCTCGCGCTCGTCGGTCGTGGTTTCGACGCGTTTCGGCAAAACAAGCTGGTCGGACGCATTGAACCAGCCTTGCTGGAACGCCTCCATCTTGAGCGCCATCGTCAATGTCACCACATCGACGTCGATCGGGACATCAGGCGATACGACGTTTCCATGTCCATCGGCGACACCGAGCCCGATTGGGTCGATCATCCCGTCGACGATGATCGCATCCATGGATGCTGTGCGGACGCCATCGCGGCGCTGGGCACAGAGGTCGAAAAGCGCCGAGATGCGGCACTCGGGCGTGAGGTTCGCCGACGGCAGTCCCGCGAGATCCTCAAGGATGGCGCGGTATCCCGACTCGATGAGCTTGAAGAGCGCGAGGACCGCTTTGATGTCGTCGGCGGCGCCGATCGGCGCCCTAGCCTCGATGATCGCGACGATCTGCGCGATGGCATCCTCGCGTGCCGCCTCGGCCTTCGCATTCGGATATTCGAAGAGTGGCAGGCAGCCGCGCTTCAGCAGCGACGCCAGCGTGTCGATCTCTTCGGATCCCAGCGGGATCGCTCTGAGATGCGCCAGCAGCGGCTTGACGTCCTTCTTGGCGAAGGCCTCGCGGACGATCTTCTCTCGCAGCTCCATCGAACGTACCATCACTCCGAAGGGCGCAGCGCATCGCGCATCTGTGCAACCTTTTTGCCGAGCGCGGGCTGGCCGATGCACCGCAATCCGGCAGCCAGTCCGTCGATGAAATTCTTCTTCGACAGTATATGATGGAAGAGTGCGTAGCGCTCCTTGGCGAGACGGTGCGCCTCAAGCGTCGTCTCCAGCAGACGAGGATATTCTTCTCCGAAACGCTGGTCGCGACCGACGTAGAAGATCGTCTGGAGATCCGCGAACTCCTCGACCGTCAGCTGCTCCATCACGGCTTTGTTGAGCGTGCTCATCTTGTCACCGTACCGCATCACATCGTCGAAGCTGATGCTGGCGGCGTTGACCACGCGCGGCGGCGTACTGGCAGGCTTCGGCGGATTAGCGTCCAGCCACAGCGCGACGATCTCGAGGATCTTCGCCTCTGACAGATGCAGCAGATCGCTCTCGACCTCGATCAGGTTCTTCAGCTCGCGCGACGCCTTTATGGCATCGAGCGCCTTCGAGAAGCTTTTGCTCGAAAGCCCGAATTGCGCCATCGCATCCGCCTTCCGCTCCAGAAAGGCCTCTTCGGTCCAGCTCGGTTTTGGGCCGACGATCCGGGCAATCGCGATCAGGTCCGATCGAGAGCATTCCGCGGTCTTCGTGCCTGAGACATGCTCCTGTCCGAGCCGGGCCACGCGCTCCATCAGCCGGTCCAGAATGTCCCGTAGCTCCCGCACCGAGGCCTGAATGAGCGGCAAGTTGACGACGGCCTGCTCGCCGAGGCTTTGTTTGCCGTCGCGATGTTCGAAATAGCGCAGCTCCTGTCCGTCAATGTCCTGCTTCATGAAGCTCTCTACGAACGGCTTGAGCTCCGCCAGCTGTTCGCGGCACGCCCGGTCGCCGATGCGCTGCTCACTGAGATGTACCCAGTAGGCATGGAGATCATGGTCGATCGGCCCCTCTCGCGTGCGCGCCATGCCGAGCGCGACAAGCTCGCGAAGGACATATTTCAAGGCCAGCTCCAGACCGTGCCGGGCATTGAAGAGGATCGGCATGGCAAGCGTGTCGCGGCTGCCGAACATTTCCTTTTCTAACAGCGTATCGACCAGCAGTTGCGCCGCCTGGAGATAGCCTTCGACGTAGTTGATCTCGTCGCCCTGCTTTCCGATGCAGGCATTCCAGTCGCCGTCGTTTAGTACCTCGAAAAAAGGATCTGTGACACTGCCCGCCCGCAAGAGGTCGCCCATCTCCGGCATATCTCTATCGCTCCCGATCACGCGACTTGGTTCGGTAGCGATCCGGCCCTGTCTCGTTGTCTGCACCCCCGCTCGCGCGATTGTCCTTCGTCCGCAGTCGGCTCGACAATATGATCTCTCGGGACGGGGCTGTCAAAGCCTCCAAATTAAACAGCACTTGAGCGAGTTTTGCCCCGACTGAGTAGTTCTCAGCAGCATCGCATCTTAAAAGGGTCGGATTTTGGCACAAGCTGACGTTTCGCAGTTCATCCGGGAGCGACTGTTTTGTCACAATTCCTGCTGGGCCTTAGGCGTTCAGTGTCTCGTCAGCCTCTTCCCGCAAACGCGCCCTTGATGACCTTGCCTCCCTCTCGGATCGTATCGAGGTAGTCGCTCCACCATTGCGCCATACGCACCCGCTCATCCCAGTGCTTGCCGCGGTGATAGACGCCGCGAACAGCATTGCTGTCGCCATGGGCCAATCCTCGTTCGATCGCGTCCGGGTTCCAAAGGCCGCTTTCGTTCAGCATAGTGGAGGCGGTTGCCCGCAGGCCATGAGCGGTCACTTCGTCCTTCGTGAAGCCCATCCGGCGGAAGGCGGCATTCAAGGTGTTCTCGCTCATTGGGCGAACAGAGGCACGGGCCGAGGGGAACACATAACCTTCGGTTCCGACCATCTCGGCTAGCTGTTTCAGGTAGGCAATTACCTGCTTCGAGAGCGGAACGGCATGAGGGCGCCGTGACTTCATCTTGCCTTCAGGGATGCGCCAGACACCCTCTTCGAGGTCTATCTCCTTCCATTCGGCATGCCGTAGCTCGCCAGGCCGCACAAAGACGTGAGGGGCGATGAGAAGAGCGTACCTGGTGATGAAGTTGCCTGTGTAGTCCTGGATCGCTCGTAGCAGCCCGCCAAGCTCCTTGGGTTCGAGAATCGCGGCGTAGTGCTTTGCCTTTGGCGTGATCAGTGCCCCACGAAGCATTGACGTCGGGTCGCCTTTGCAGCGCGTGGTGGCAACGCCATACCGGAATACGCGGCTCGCAAACGACCGGGTCTTCTTCGCGGTCTCGTGCTTGCCCTTCGCCTCAAGGCGCTTGAGGGGGGCGAGCACTTCAAACGGCTCGATCTCGTCGATCGGTCGGCTGCCAATCGCGTCCACCAGCTGCTCGAGGAAGAAGTTGGCCTTCACGATGGTGGCATCGGCCCTACCGCTCTGCACCATCATCTGATCGATGTACTCCCGCGCCACTGCCTCGAAGGTCTGGGCGGAGAGGAATTCGGCGCGAATCTTCTGCTTGCGCTTCTCCATCGCTGGGTCGCCGCCGGACGCGATCTTGTGCCGCGCCTCATAGGCTGTCTGCCTTGCCTGCTTGAGGCTTATCTCGGGGTAGGCGCCGATCGACAGCTTCTTTTCGACCGGGCCGATCCGGTAGCGGAATCGCCACAGTTTGCCACCGGCTGGGGAGACCTCGATGTACAATCCGCGGTCGTCAGCAACCTTGTAAGGCTTGTCCTTTGGCTTGAGTGCTCGAAGCCGAGTCTCGGTCAGCGGCATGTGCGGGCCTTTTCCCGATGTGGTTTTCGCAAAGGCCCGCAAAAGGCCCGCAAAAATGTGCGGAACCCCCGAGAAAAGGCGGGACGATCCGGCACGATCCAAGGGCCAATTCCCTTGGATTTCTGCGGGTTTAATACACTTTTTGGGATGTTCCGAGAAGAACAAATGGTGCCCAGAAGAGGACTCGAACCTCCACGCCCTTGCGAGCGCCGCCACCTGAAGACGGTGCGTCTACCAATTCCGCCATCTGGGCACACATGCGAGGCGCCGAAGTGCCGTCCTCGCTGGGTAGGAGGGCGCCTCTAAGGGTAGGTCAGCGGCTTGTCAACACAGGCAGGCAACATTTTTCATTTCGTGCGTTTGATCCGTGCAGATCCTGCCGGTGCCGCTGAGACGAACTGCCCGGTTGCCCGCTTCGAGGCCTTGTGGCAGGGGCAGACTGCATGTGCTGCTGCGCGGGACACGGCGCCCGCAGCGACCCGAGGACCGATTTCGACCATGAGCACCCTAGATACCCTCTCCGGCAAGATCGTCACCATTCTGGGTGGCAGCGGCTTCGTGGGCCGCCACCTGGCGCAGGAGCTGTTCGCCCGGGGCGCCCGGCTGCGGATTGCCGCGCGCCATCCGCGCAGGGCCTTCTCGATCCGCACCCTCGGCAATCTGGGCTATGCCCAGTTCGTTTCCGTGGACATCACGAAGCCTCAGTCCCTTGCCGCAGTGTTCGCGGGGTCGGACGTTGTGGTGAACCTGGTCGGCGCTTTCTCCGGCAACCTGGATGCCGTGCAGGGAAAAGGTCTGAACGAGGTGGCAGCCGCCGCCAAGGCAGCAGGTGTCGCCGCCTTCGTCCATGTCTCCGCACTTGGCGCGGACGCCGGTTCGGACGTCGCTTATTCCCGCACGAAGGCTGAAGGTGAAGCGGCTGTTCGCGCGGGGTTCCCCGAGGCAACGATCATCCGTCCTTCGCTGATGTTCGGCCCGGACGATCGCTTCCTCAACACCTTCGCGGAACTGATCTCGCGCCTGCCCGCGCTGCCCGTTCTCGCAGCCGGGGCCAGGATCCAGCCGGTGTTTGTCGATGACGTGGCCCACGCCATTGCCAATGCCCTGTGTGAGGCCGCCGCCCGTGGCAGGACCTTCGAGTTGGCCGGCCCCGAAGTCATCACCATGCTGGAGCTCAACCAGCGCATCGCGCGGGCACAGGGCCGATCACGCAAGTTCATCGAATTGTCGGACGGCATGGCCGGCGCATTCGTCAGCGCGACCGGCTGGTTGCCGGGCGCTCCCATCACCGGCGATCAGTTCAAGCTGCTGCGCGCCGGCAGCGTCGCCAGTGGCTCCGCGGCCGGCCTCGAGGAACTCGGCGTCACGCCGCGCCCGCTGGGTCTCTTCCTCGACCGCTGGATGGTGCGTTTCCGCAAGCACGGCCGCTTCGGCACCAAAGTGGCCAACGCCTGACCTTCAGGACGAAGGTTCTTCCCGGGCCGCCCTCGTCGCCGGTAGCACGAAAGTGATCAGCCGCGCGGGGGCGTCCGAAAGATTGCGCCACCCATGAGTGACGCCACGGCAGACGCCGCAATCGCCCGCCCGCAGGACCACCTCCTCCTGCTCCAGCACCAGCACGACCTCACCTTCGAGCACGTAGAAGTGATCGGCCGTGTCGGTGAAGTGCATGCCAGGATCGTCCCGTCCCAGCCCCGGTGCATATTCCGCGATCATGAAGCCGTAGACCGGCTCCGACAGCTGCTCGAAGCGAAAGGGAACGCCCGACCTGCCCTCGGCTGAGGCATTGTCGGCGCGGCATGCGATTGATCCGACCCACGGCTGAGCTATGGAGATGGGCCCCAAGGCCTGTGCCTCAACGGACTCGTCGCTCACCACCCGGCTGCGTCCGTCTTTCCCCAATCCGGCCACCACGCACCGGTGTCGCGTTATCTCCATCGAACTCTCCCTGCTCTTCCCGGAACCGCTTGCAGCGGCGGGGCATTGTCGTGTGGGCCCCTGGGCGACACGCGCCCCACAGCCAGAGGAGTAATCCCGTGAACACCCCAGCAACGCAACCGCCCTTTTCGCAGGAAGCCTGGACGACTCCTCAGGGCACGATCCGACGCGGCATGAAGGTCATCGCGCCCGATGGCACATGCATCGGCACGGTGGCGAGGCTGGAGGGGGACGAACTCATGCTGGAGGAGGGCTCCGGCAGCTTCGTCGCCTTGACGCAGATTGATGGCGTCAGCGCGGATTCGGTCCTTCTGGAAAACCGCGGCGACGCGACATTCGGTCTCGGTGCACAGCCGTAACAGGCGCACCTGACGAGGCGTTTTGGCTCCGGGACGAATGCCGGAACGAGGCCGCTTCCACCTCGTTCCCTCAGTGAGATTCCGGATTGAAGGAAGCGCCATGTTCGAGAAACTGCGGATTCGTGAACACATGGAAGTCGTCACCAGCACCGGCCAGCATGTCGGCACTGTAGACGAAGTGAAGGACGACCAGATCAAGCTCACGCGCTCCGACAGTTCGGATGGCGCCCATCATTATATTGCCTTCGAGAACGTGGATCATATCGCCGAGAACCGCGTGTGCCTGAAAGAGGGGACCCCGGTTCCTATGGGCGCGGGCGCGAACTGACGGGATCCGACAATCAGCCGCCGAGCGAGCGCCGCGTAAATCCCCTTCGCGCGGCGTCTCGAAGACCCCGGCCCTCTTCATGAGGGCTGGGGTCTTTTGTATCGACAAGGGCGCATCCCCCCGGCGATGCCTGCTGCGATGTGATACAGCGTGGGTAGCATCTCTTCCCAAAGATATACGGCCCTCATGACTGCCATCCGAGACGCTGGCCGAGTTTACTCCTTCGCTGGCCTCGAGACCAGCGGTCGCATTGACCTTGGCGGGTGTGCCGCGGGCGC